>NZ_CP179732.1:1349494-1686867 GCF_047426745.1 Macrococcus equi
TCGCCTTAATCTTTGTCATTAATATTGTATATGTTACCTTCTTAACAATGCGTATGATATTAACGTTGAAAGGTTACCGTTATTTAGCGGCAGCTGTATCAGTAATTGAAGTTGTAATTTATGTCGTAGGTTTAGGTCTCGTGATGAATAGTCTGGATAAGATTGAAAATGTCATCGCCTATGCACTTGGATTTGGTGTAGGAATCATCGTAGGGATGAAGATAGAAGAGATGATTGCATTAGGCTATATCGTTGTGAACGTAACGACAGCTGAATATGATAAAGAAATTCCAAGAACATTACGTGATTTAGGTTACGGCGTAACCCACTATGCAGCACAAGGGCGCGACGGTGAGCGTCTTGTAATGCAGATATTAACACCCCGTAAGTATGAACTGAAACTTATGGATACGGTAAAAAATCTAGATCCAAAAGCATTTATCATTGCTTATGAACCGAAGAATATCCATGGTGGATTCTGGGTTAAAGGTGTTAGAAGTAAACGTTTAAAGGCATATGATGCAGATGAAGTTTGAAGTTAAACCAAATGAAACGATTGCTCAGTGTCTTGAACGTATGAAAGCGGCCGGCTATACTCCGGTTAAGAGATTTCAGAAACCCGTTTTTTTAGAAAAAGAAAATGGTGAGATTGAGTTATACAGGGAACAAATTATATTCACCGGCAAAAAGATAGACAATTAAACGATAGACCTGATGATGCATCAGGTCTATTTTTACGAGCAAATATGAACGAAGCATGGTAAAATAAAGATGTTAAATTGTTAAGCTTAGATTATTTACGAACTTTTTTTGTTAATAAAATAACAATGTACGGATTTTGATTTATTTGTTATACTACTAATGACTAAGATAAAACGGAGGAATTTATTCATGATTGAACGTTATTCAAGAGAAGAAATGTCTAATATCTGGACTGAGCAAAATAGATTTGAAGCATGGTTAGAAGTTGAAATTTTAGCGAGTGAAGCTTGGGCAGAGTTAGGTTATATTCCAAAAGAAGATGTAAAATTAATTCGTCAGAACGCACGTGTTGATGTAGAACGTGCTAAAGAAATCGAACTTGAAACGCGTCATGATGTTGTAGCATTTACGCGTCAGGTATCTGAAACTTTAGGTGAAGAGAAGAAGTGGGTTCACTATGGTTTAACAAGTACTGACGTTGTTGATACTGCTTTAAGTTACGTAATTAAACAAGCCAATGATATTATCGAAGCTGATTTAGAGCGTTTTATTGAAGTGTTAAAACAAAAAGCATTAAAACACAAAACGACTTTAATGATGGGTAGAACACACGGGGTACACGCTGAGCCAACAACATTTGGTTTAAAAATGGCTTTATGGTATATGGAAATGCAACGTAACTTAAAACGTTTCAAAGAAGTACGTAAAGAAATCGAAGTAGGTAAAATGAGTGGTGCAGTTGGTACATTTGCGAATATTCCACCTGAAATTGAAGCTTATGTATGTGACAAGTTAGGTATTGGTTGTGCAGAAATTTCTACACAAACCCTGCAACGTGATCGTCATGCATACTACATTGCGACATTAGGTTTAATTGCAACATCAATCGAGAAGTTTGCAGTTGAAGTACGTGGTTTACAAAAAACTGAAACACGCGAAGTTGAAGAAGCATTTGCTAAAGGTCAAAAAGGATCATCAGCAATGCCACATAAACGTAATCCAATCGGTTCAGAAAACGTTACAGGTATCGCTCGTGTTATTCGTGGTTACATTACAACAGCTTATGAGAACGTACCATTATGGCATGAACGTGATATTTCACATTCATCAGCAGAACGTATCATGTTACCTGACGTGACAATCGCATTAGATTACATGTTAAATCGTTTCACAAATATCATTGATAACTTAACAGTTTATGAGGAAAATATGAAAGCCAACATGGAAAAAACATTTGGTTTAATTTATTCACAACGTGTAATGTTAACATTGATCGATAAAGGCATGGTACGTGAAGAAGCTTATGATACAGTACAACCAAAAGCTATGGAATCATGGGCTACGAAAACGCCATTCCGTGAATTAGTAGAAGCGGATGAAAAGATTACAAGTTTATTATCTAAAGAAGAATTAGATGAATGCTTCAATGAAAATCATCATTTAAATCAAATTGATACGTTATTTAAACGTGCAGGTTTAGAATAAGAAAGTTTGAACTTATTGTTCTGCTATTAGCCAAACTGAACGGAATGAATAAATCGCTTTTTGATTTATTGTTTTCGTTCAGTTTTTGTTGTCATGTAATGTATAGATAGTTAATTTGATATCTGTGCTATAAGTAAGGTTTACAAAATAAAGATTTACAATTTTAAGTTAGATGAATAAAATTAAAGTATAAAAATTTCCATTTAATATGGTTTGAAAATAAGGTATCACTGTACTTTAATGATGTAATGCGTTAAAATTATCACAACAATGTTGAAGGGGTGTTTGTATTGCAAATCGAAAAAATTAAGGGGAAACAGCTTGATGAATTGTTCGATGCAATTCTAACGCTGGAAACACGTGACGAATGTTATAAATTCTTCGATGATCTTTGTACGGTAAATGAAATCCAGTCTTTATCACAACGATTACTTGTTGCAAAGATGATTAAGCAAGGATATACATATGCAGCGATTGAGAAAGAATCAGGTGCATCGACAGCTACTATTTCACGTGTTAAGCGCTCACTGCAGTGGGGTAATGATGCTTATACGACGGTATTAGACAGAATGAATATTGAAACTAAAGCTTAATTTCCAAGTACTGGGTCATATTTGATTCAGTACTTTTTTTGACATATAATAGCACAAGAGGTGTATCATGAAAAAATCATTCATTATCATTTGTTCTATGCTGCTTGCAGCTTGTAGTCATTCAGGGATGGATGCTAAAGACATACAAGAAAAGCAGCAGGATTCTAAACAAATAGAACAAAGGAATCATAAAAGTAAGTCTCATCAACAAAGTAAGCATACAAAAGTTGTAAAGGATGGTTTGACTTATATCGATGGCATATTAATCGTCAATAAGGATATAGCCTTACCTAAAGCGTATGCACCAGGAGAAAATAAAGAAGCGCGTGAGGCTGTTGAAAGTTTAATGCATGCTGGTAATAACGAGGGGTTAAACTTTGTATTGCGTAGTGGCTTTAGAAGTTATGAGACGCAGGAAAATCTGTATAACAATTATGTAGCACGAGACGGTCAAGAGAAGGCTGATACATATAGTGCACGTCCAGGACACTCTGAACATCAGACAGGTCTTGCATTTGATTTAGGGAACACGTCTGCAAAGGATGATTTCAAAGTGTCATTTGAATCAACACCTGAAGGTCAGTGGTTAAAAGAACACGCACATGTTTATGGCTTCATCATCAGATATCCGAAAGGAAAGACGGACATTACGGGTTATCAATATGAACCATGGCATTTGAGATATCTAGGAAAAGACAATGCTCAGAAAGTTAAAGCAAGTGGTCTTACGCTCGAAGAGTACCTTGGCTTGAAGTAGTAGGAGATTAAGGAGAAGTAAATGAAAAAATTTTTAATTGCATCAGTGTTATTGCTATCGAGCTGTAGCCTGACAAATTTACCGCTTCAGAATAAAGAGAAGGCTGAAGAAAATAAGACGACAGAGCAAGTAACTAAAAAAACACAAGCAGTACAACAAAAAGCACCACGCTATAATAAAAAGGTGATACATGGTGTAACTTATATTAATGGTATCATCATTGTAAATAAACATATTAGTTTGCCGCCAAGTTACAATCCAGGAGAAAATAAAAGGGTCAGAAGTATTATTGATCAGATGATTCAGGATGCAAAAAAAGATAATATGCACCTCGTAGTACGTAGTGCTTATAGAAGTTATGCTGCACAAAAAACATTATATGAACAGTTTGTACAAAAAGATGGACAGTCATTAGCCGAGACATATAGTGCGCGCCCTGGACAATCAGAGCATCAGACAGGTCTTGCATTTGATATTGGTTCCAGAGAATCAGTTGCTAATTTAAATATTCAGTTTGGACAAACGCCTGAAGGAAAATGGTTGAAAGATCATGCGCATCTGTATGGTTTTATCATCCGATACGGGAAAAATAAAACACATATTACCGGTTATCGTTATGAACCATGGCATATTCGTTATGTAGGTAAGACGCATGCAGCAAAATTATATCAATCTGGACAGTCGCTTGAAGAGTATCTAGGACTTTATAAGAAGTCTCGGGTAACGCATCAGGCTGTCCATACAAAGAATGCTACGACAGAAGAGCCTGTTAAACAAATCAATACTTTAGAGCAGCCTCTGTCTACGGAATTACCTTTAATAGAGCCGGTAACTACTGAAGGAATATCGACTGAACCGCCATTTATAGCACCACAAGAGACAGAACAGCCATTATTATCACAATGATATATAGCTATAAAGAATAACACCTCTAATCAGGTGTTATTTTTATGCAAACATACGTTTCATATCGCATTAAAATATATGAAAAAAATGATATAATATTCATTATTACTGTAAAAGGAGAAGCTTTTATGTATGAAATTCAGGATTGGCAGCATGTATTCAAGTTAGACCCGGCAAAAGAAATTTCAGATGAAGATTTAGAACAAATTTGTGAGTCTGGTACTGATGCGATAATGATTGGTGGTACAGATAATGTCACAATGGAAAACGTACTGGAGCTGATGAGTCGTGTGCGTAGGTTCCCTGTGCCGTGTGTATTAGAAATTTCGAATATCGACAGTGCGATACCAGGTTTTGATCATTACTTGATTCCATCTGTATTAAATAGCAATGATGTAAGATTTCATAATGGCATGTTACTGGAAGCAATTAAACAAATGGGTCATATGATGGATTATGACTTATTTACGATGGAAGGTTATATTGTACTAAATCCTGAAAGTAAAGTTGCGCAGTTGACAGGAAGTAAAACACAACTTGATGAAGATGATATGGCAGCCTATGCTGATATGATTGAACATCTGTATGGCTTAAAAGCGATGTATATTGAATATAGCGGGACTTATGGCGATGTTCAAATGGTTCGAGCGGCTAAGCAAAAATTAAAGCACACACGCTTAATCTATGGTGGAGGTATTGACTCGCTTGAAAAAGCGCGTGAAATGTTTGAGGTTGCCGATACTATTGTTGTTGGAAATATTATTTATACAGATTTAAAAAGTGCATTACAAACAGTAAAAGTTAGGGGTTAATATTGTGAATGATTTACTAAAGAATATGAATGAAGAGCAGCGACGCGCAGTTCAGACCACAGAGGGTCCATTATTAATTATGGCAGGTGCTGGTTCGGGTAAGACACGTGTGTTAACACATCGTATCGCGTATTTAATTGATGAGAAAGATGTATCGCCATACAAAATTTTAGCGATTACATTTACAAATAAAGCTGCAAAAGAAATGAAAGAACGTGTTAAAAATATCATTGGCGAGGCATCAGATGTCATCTGGATTTCGACATTCCACTCAATGTGTGTCAGAATTCTTCGTCGAGATATCGATCGTATAGGGATAGAACGTAATTTCACGATTCTTGATCCGACAGATCAACGTTCTGTTGTAAAAGATATTCTGAAGAAAGAAAATATCGACCCTAAAAAATATGATCCAAGAATGTTTGTCGCTGAAATTTCAAATTTGAAAAATGAATTAAAGACACCTGAGGATGCAGAAGCTGATGCTAATGATTTCATGGCTGTTATGGTTGCTAAAGTATATCAGCAGTATCAGGAAAAGTTATTAAAGAATCATGCGTTGGATTTCGATGATTTAATTATGATGACATTAAAGTTATTTGAACGCGTGCCTGATGTGCTGGATTATTACCAGAATAAGTTTCAGTATATTCATGTAGATGAATATCAGGATACGAATAGAGCACAATATATGTTAGTCAAGATGCTTGCAGATAAATTTAAGAATTTATGCGTTGTCGGGGATTCTGACCAATCAATCTATGGTTGGCGCGGAGCAGACATCTATAATATTTTAAGCTTTGAAGAAGATTACAAGGATGCGAAGACCATTTTCCTTGAAAGAAACTACCGTTCAACGAAAAATATTTTATTTGCAGCGAACGAAGTCATTAAAAACAATACAGAACGTAAGCCAAAAGCATTATGGACAGATAATGATCACGGCTCAAAAATCAATTATTATAAAGCGCAATCAGAACGTGCTGAAGCTGAATATATTGTGTCAGAAATATTGAAGAAAAAACGTGAAGGTTATGAGCTTAAGGATATGGCAATTTTATATCGTACAAATGCCCAGTCACGTGTCCTTGAAGAAACGTTGATGAAATCAAATGTTAATTATACGATGGTCGGTGGTACGAAGTTCTATGATAGAAAAGAAATTAAAGACTTATTAAGTTATTTAAGACTCATTGCCAATAGCAATGAAGATATTAGTTTTACGCGCATTATTAACACACCAAAGCGTGGTATCGGTCCATCAGCGTTAGATAAGATTATTGCTTATGCAGAAAATAATGGCCTGAGTTATTTCGATGCTCTAGCAGAAGTAGACTTTATCGGATTACCGAAGAAGACGACAGAAACGCTTGTACAATTCTACAATATGATGGATAACATCATGAAACAACAGGAATTCCTGACGGTTGCTGAATTAACTGAAGAAGTACTGGAGAAGTCTGGATATATTAAAATGCTGGAAGCAGAAAATACATTAGAATCGCAGTCACGTATCGAAAATATCCAGGAATTTATGACGGTACCAAAAGATTATGTGAAAGAAACGCCTGATGCGGAGCAATCATTAATTAACTTTCTGACAGACTTACAACTGGTTGCAGATGTAGATAATGCAGATCTTGAAGCAGGGATTACTTTAATGACGATGCACTCTGCAAAAGGGTTAGAGTTTAAAGTTGTATTTATTGCAGGTCTGGAAGAAACAATCTTCCCTCATTCCAGAAGTTTAAATAGTGATTCTGAAATGGAAGAGGAGCGCCGTTTAATGTATGTGGCTATTACACGTGCTGAAGAGCATCTATATTTAACACATGCTGATATGCGTAGTTTGTTCGGTCGTACGCAAGCCAACAGAAAGTCACGATTTATTACAGAAATACCTGATGATATTTTAGATACGCCTGTTCGTCCGGGAATGCCTAAAGGTGTAAAACGTGGACCTGCAAGACGTATAACAAATACTCAAAACAATACTCCTGGTGATTATAAAGTCGGAGATAAAGTGATGCACAAATCATGGGGTGAAGGGTTAGTGAGTAACGTAAGTGTTAAGAATGGTTCAACTGAACTGGACATCATATTTAAATCAGTCGGGATGAAACGACTCTTAAGTCAATTTGCACCGATTGAGAAAAAGGAGTAAATCATGGAGAAGAGAGTACAGGAACTACATCGACTATTACATCAATATAACTATGAGTACCATGTGCTGGATAATCCTTCAGTTCCGGATGCTGAATATGATAAATTACTGCATGAACTCATTGCAATCGAGGACAAACATCCGGAATTTAAAACAGCAGATTCACCGACTGTTCGTGTGGGTGCAGAACCATTATCAAAATTTGATAAAGTCAATCACGATACACCGATGTTGAGTCTCGGAAATGCTTTTAATGAAGAAGATTTAAATGCTTTTGATACAAGAGTGAGAAATGAAGTTGGCGACGTTGAGTACATGGTTGAACTTAAAATAGATGGTTTAGCTGTATCATTAAAATATGTTGAAGGTAAGTTTGTTCAGGGACTAACACGTGGAGATGGTACGACAGGTGAAAATATCACTGAAAACCTAAGAACGATCTATGCGATTCCACTTTCGATTAATGAACCGTTAACGTTTGAAGTGCGTGGCGAAGCATATATGCCGAAGAAATCATTTATTGCGCTCAATAAAAAGAGAGAAGCAAATGGAGAACAACTCGCTGCGAATCCAAGGAATGCTGCGGCTGGATCTTTACGTCAGCTTGATTCAAGACTCGCTGCGAAACGTAAATTAGATATCTTTTTATATAGTGTGAATGATTTGCGTGAGTTAAATGCGACACGTCAAAGTGATGCACTTGATAGATTGGATGAATTAGGATTTAAGACGAATCATGAACGAAAATTATGCAAGAATATGCAGGAAGTTTTAGACTATATTAGATTGTGGACGGAAAAACGTAATGATTTGGCTTATGACATCGATGGTATTGTGATTAAGGTGAACGATCTTGCAAAACAAGACGAACTTGGATTTACAGCAAAATCACCTAAGTGGGCCATCGCATACAAATTTCCAGCTGAAGAAGTGATTACAACACTTAAGGATATTGAATTATCGATAGGTAGAACAGGTGTTGTAACACCGACAGCGATTTTAGAACCTGTAAGTGTTGCTGGTACGACAGTAGGGAGGGCTTCGCTACACAATGAAGACTTGATTCATGAAAAAGATATTCGTATCGGTGATTCTGTTGTGATTCGTAAAGCGGGAGAAATCATTCCTGAGGTTGTGCGTGTAGTTTTAGAACGTCGTCCGGAAGGTACTGAAGTTTATCATATGCCGGAGGTGTGTCCTTCATGCGGTCATGAACTTGTGCGAATCGAAGGTGAGGTTGCGCTCCGTTGTATCAATCCAAAATGTGACGCTAAGCTTGTAGAAGGTGTGATTCATTTTGTTTCGAGAACGGCGATGAATATTGATGGTCTAGGAGAACGTATTGTTCAAAGTCTTTATCAGGAAGAGATAATTAACGACGTTGCAGATATCTATAATTTAAAACGTGAACAGTTGTTACCCCTGGAACGTATGGGTGAAAAAAAAGTTGATAAATTACTTAGTGCGATTGAAGCCTCAAAATCTAATTCACTGGAACGATTACTATTTGGTCTTGGTATACGTCATTTAGGTGCTAAAGCCTGTCAAATACTCGCACAGGAATATCATACGATGGATAAATTAAAAGTTGTGACGATTGATGAACTGACAGCTATTGATGATATTGGTCATAAAATGGCACAATCGCTTGTGACTTATATGCAAAATGAAGACATCATTAAATTAATTGATAAGCTTGAAGCAAGTGGCGTCAATATGAGTTATAATGGACAAAAAAAAGAAGATATTGAAATGCATCCGGTATTCGGGAATAAAACAATTGTACTGACAGGAAAATTAAGTATTATGTCGCGTAGTGATGCTACAAAAGCATTGACGAATTTAGGCGCGAAAGTAACAAGTTCTGTGACAAAGAAAACAGACTTACTTATCGCAGGTGAAGATGCAGGTAGTAAGCTTTCTAAGGCAGAGTCATTAGGGATTGAAGTATGGAATGAATCGATGATGATCAAGCACTTAAGTAATGAGAGTTAGGAGAAAAAGATGAAACGATTAGGCTATTTAGTATTATCGACAATCATATTAGCAAGTTGTTCAAATACTGATACAACGAATGAACAAAGCAAGAAAAAAGAAGAAAAGCAAATCGCTACAGATATTCAAATCTCAAATGACTATTTTAGAACATTATTACCCTTTAAAGAAAGTCAGGCACGTGGATTAACGAGTACGAATATGGCAAGCAGTTATAATGGTGAGGCATTTGAAACTGGATTATTACGCATCAGTAAGAATGTCTTTTCACCGGATGAATATCTTTACCGCGATGGACAGTTATTGAATAAAAATGCGGTCGAAAGTTATCTTGAACCACAATATACAAAAGAAGAAATAGATAAGATGGATAAGGATGAACGAATCGAAAAGAACGCATATGCAAATTTTGGATTGAATCCTTCGCATAAAGGGGAGACTGATCCGACGAAAATAGCTAAAGAATCGCCGGCTTATCTATCACATATCATTGAACAGGATTTCTTTACTGAATCTGATGCGAAGCGAGAGAAAATATCAGGGATGACGATAGGACTTGCGATGAATAGTGTATACTACTATCAAAAAGAAGACTATGGTGATGTATATAGCGAAGAGCTAGATAAGGAAGAAGTGGAGAAGAAAGGTAAAGAAATGGCTGGTGAAATCCTTTCACGTCTACGTGTGAAGCAGGAATTAAAAGATATTCCGATTACCTTTGCAATCTTTATACAGTCTTCGGCAGAAAGTATTACGCCTGGTAATTTTGTGTCGTATGCAGTGAGTGAAGAAAATAGTAAAAAAATCGGTAAGTGGAAAGCCCTTAATGAGAAATATGTATTATTACCATCAGGTGAAGCGGACAAACTGAATGAGAAGTTGAATAATGATTATAAACAGTTTAACGATCAGCTGCAAACCTATTTCCCTAACTTTACACAATCGATAGGAACAGGATATTTTGTGAATGATTCGATTAAAGAATTAAACATTAATGTACCGTTAGATTATTTCGGTAAAGCAGAGGTAGTAGGAGTTACTCAGTATATCGCTGACCTTGCCATGAAGAATTTTAATCATATCGATCATTTAGAAATATCAGTTGTTGATAATGATAAACCACTTGCTTTAATCGTTAAGGATAAAGAGGATAAAGAACCAAAGATTCATGTATATAGACAATAAATAAAATCACCTGATGCTATTAATTAGTGCATCAGGTGATTTTTTATTTATCGGGCTTAGTAAGCGGCCAAGAAAATAAAACATGGCCGTTTCTGTCATGGTAGACGAAAAAAACAAAGAACAAATGACCATGAAAATAAAACATGGTCGTTTCCCTCATAGTAGACGAAAAAAACAAAGAGCAAATGGCCAAGAAAATAAAACATGGTCGTTTCCCTCATGATAGACGAAAAAAGCAAAGAACAAATGACCAAGAAATTAAAACATGGTCGTTTCCCTCATGATAGACGAAAAAAACAAAGAGCAAATGACCATGAAAATAAAACATGGCCATTTCCTCATAATAATTCTATATTAACTTCTTACAATACGCTTCATTTCATCAAATTCATCAATAATACGTTGTTCAGGTTTAGGAGTAATCATTGAAACGATTACTGTAGATACTAAACTGATGATAAATCCAGGAATGATTTCGTAGTATTCGAATATTCCACCATGTGATTTCATAAAGATCCAGAAGATAACTGTTACAGATCCTAATACCATACCAGTGATTGCTCCGTTCTTAGTTAAACCTTTCCAGTATAATGATAATAATACAAGTGGTCCAAACGCAGCACCGAATCCTGCCCAGGCATTACCGACTAAGTTAAGGATTGTATCATTAGGACTCCATGCAATTGCTCCTGCTATAACTGCGACGATTAATACTGATAAACGTCCTATCATAACGAATTCTTTCTCACGTGATTTATCCTGTAAGCTAGTTTTAGTCAGTAACATATAAAAATCTTGAGTTAATGCAGAACTTGTTACAAGTAGCTGTGATGAGATAGTACTCATAATAGCTGCAAGGATTGCTGCTAAGAAGAATCCTGCAATTAATGGATGGAATAATACTTGGCTCATTACGACAAAGATGGTTTCAGGATTATCAAGCTTTGTACCTGATTCATGAATAAATGCAATACCTACAAGTCCTGTAACAACAGCTCCAATCAATGATGTTGCCATCCATGAGATACCGATGCGTCTTGCTGTCGGTAACATTCTGTGAGATTTAATCGACATAAAACGAACGATAATGTGTGGTTGTCCAAAATAACCTAATCCCCAAGCAAGTAAAGAAATAATACCTACCGTCGTCGTCCCCTTAAAGATATCTAAGTTTGTTGGTTTAAGTTCAACCACTGTGTCAAAAGCTTCTAAGCCATTTAATTTCATGATTGCAACGATGGGTACTAACACTAAAGCGATTAACATGATGACTCCCTGGAAGAAGTCTGTTAAAGATACCGCTAAATAACCACCGAATAATGTATAAATAATAACAATACCGGCTGTTAAAATTAAGCCAACATGATAGTTAAGACCAAAAGCACTTTCAAATAATACGCCACCTGAAACCATTCCGGCATGTGTGTATAAAGTAAAGAAAACAACGATAACTAATCCAGAAATGATTTTTAAAATACGTGTATGGTCACTTACACGTTTCTCAAAGAAATCAGGAATTGTAATGGCGTTATCTGCAAGTTCAGTGTATACGCGTAGGCGTGGTGCTACTAAAATATAGTTCAGCCATGCACCAAACGTTAGACCGATGGCAATCCATGCTGCCGAGATACCAGTTGTATAAACAGACCCCGGTAATCCCATCAGCATCCATCCACTCATATCGGCTGCACCAGCTGATAATGCTGTAACAAGTGCCCCTAGGTTTCTTCCCCCAAGCATGTATTCATCCAGTGTACTCGTTGATTGCTTATAGGCGTAGTAGCCGATGCCGAGTAAAATGAGGAAGTATACTGCAATCATGACATATGTCATCCATGTTGCTTCGATCTTTACATTTTGAAATGTATTTCCTAATAAAAACATTGTAATCCCCCTTTTAACCCTTTAATATATTAAATCAGAATATTTTGTATAATTTATTATAATCGCTATTAAAGCGTTTTCATAGATATATTTTAATTATTTTAGATTTTTATCAAAAAATTTGATAAAATTTAAAGATGTTATAAAGTTCAGGAGGAATATATTCATGTCAAAAGTAACAAATGAACAAGTAAAGCACGTAGCACATCTCGCACGTCTTGAAATCACTGAAGAAGAAGCAACAAAGTTCAGCTCACAGTTAGAGGCGATTTTAAATTTCGCTGATCAACTGGAAGAAGTAGATACTGAGAATGTTGAACCAACATTCCACGTATTAGACCTACAAAATGTATTACGTGAAGACGTAGCACATAAGAGCTTAACACAGGAAGAAATCTTAAAGAATGCACGTAGCACTGAAGCAGGTCAATTTAAAGTGCCATCGATTTTAGACGGAGGAGAATAATAATGTCATTAAGATATGAATCTATCGAAAACTTAACTAAATTGATTCAAGAGAAGAAAGTAAAACCTTCTGAATTAATTGAAGAAACATATAAGAATATTAAACAGGATGATGCAGTAATCAATTCATTCTTAGCATTGGATGAAGCTGTAGCGATGGATAAAGCGAAACAAATGGATAACCAGGAGCCGAGTGGTAAGTTATTTGGTATACCTATGGGGATTAAAGATAATATCGTAACGAAAGATTTAGAAACAACATGTGCGTCAAAGATTTTGACGGGCTTTAATCCGGTTTATGACGCAACGGTTATGAATAAATTAAATGCCGAAAATGGTATCGTTGTTGGTAAATTAAATATGGACGAATTCGCAATGGGTGGTTCTACTGAGAATTCATTCTATAAGAAAACTGTGAATCCATTTGATCATAGTGCAGTACCAGGTGGGTCTTCAGGTGGTAGTGCTGCAGCAGTTGCAGCAAGCTTAGTACCTTTCTCATTAGGTAGTGACACAGGTGGTTCAATTCGTCAGCCGGCTTCATACTGTGGTGTTGTTGGGATGAAACCAACTTATGGTCGTGTATCACGTTTCGGTTTAGTTGCATTTGCGTCTTCCCTTGACCAAATCGGGCCGATTACACGAAATGTTAAAGATAACGCGAAAGTTTTAGAAATTATTTCAGGACATGATGCAATGGATTCAACAAGTGCTCCTGTAGAAGATGTAGATTTTACATCTTCTATTGAAAAAGATATTAAGGGCTTACGTGTTGCGGTACCTAAAGAATATTTAGGTGAGGGAGTATCCGAGGAAGTCCGTACTTCAGTACAAAATGCAATTAAAGAACTTGAAAAAATGGGTGCTGAAATCTCAGAAGTTTCATTACCAAATTCTAAATATGGTGTCGCAACATATTATATTCTTTCTTCAAGTGAAGCAAGTGCAAACTTAGCACGTTTTGATGGTATTCGTTATGGTTACCAGGCAGAAGGCGCTAAGAACTTAGAAGAATTATATAAAAAGACACGTCAGGAAGGTTTCGGAGACGAAGTTAAACGTCGTATTATGCTTGGAACATATGCATTAAGTTCAGGTTATTACGATGCTTACTACAAAAAAGCACAAAAAGTACGTACGTTAATTAAACAGGATTTCGAAAAAGTATTTGCTGATTATGATGTCATTGTTGGACCAACAGCTCCAACTGTAGCGTTTGATCTAGGTGCTCAAATCAATGATCCGTTGACGATGTATGCGAATGATATCTTAACGATTCCAATCAACTTAGCTGGTCTTCCATCAATTTCTGTACCATGTGGTGAGTCAAATGGACGTCCAATCGGCTTACAGTTAATCGGTAAACCATTCGATGAAAAATTATTATATAACGTCGCATATAATTACGAACAAGTATTTAATATGTCTGAACGCTATCAATCATTATAAGGAGAATTAGACTATGCATTTTGAAACAGTAATTGGACTAGAGGTCCACGTAGAACTTAAAACAGAATCAAAAATGTTTTCGGCTTCTCCTGCACATTTCGGAGCAGAACCGAATACAAACGTAAGTGTAATCGATCTTGGATATCCAGGGGTATTACCTGTTGTCAATAAAACAGCTGTTGACTGGGCAATGCGTGCTGCAATGGCATTGAACATGGATATTCGTACTTCAACTAAGTTTGACCGTAAAAACTATTTCTATCCGGATAATCCAAAAGCCTATCAAATTTCTCAATTTGATGAGCCGATTGGTGAGAATGGATATATTGATATAGAAGTAAATGGTGAGACAAAGCGTATCGGTATTACACGTCTACATATGGAAGAAGATGCGGGTAAACTGAACCATAAAGATGGATACTCATTAGTTGACTTAAACCGTCAAGGTACACCGCTTGTTGAAATTGTATCTGAACCTGATATTCGTACACCTGAAGAAGCTTATGCTTATCTTGAAAAATTAAAAGCAATTATTCAATATACAGGTGTATCTGACGTTCGTATGGAAGAAGGATCACTACGTTGTGATGCTAATATTTCATTACGTCCGGTTGGACAAGAGAAGTTTGGTACGAAAGCTGAGCTTAAGAACTTAAACTCTTTCTCATATGTTAAGAAAGGTTTAGAGCACGAAGTTAAACGTCAGGAAGAAGTATTATTAAACGGTGGAGAAATCTTACAGGAAACACGCCGTTTTGATGAATCTACTGGTAAAACGATTCTTATGCGTGTTAAAGAAGGTTCTGATGACTACAGATACTTCCCTGAACCAGACTTAGTACCATTATTTATCGATGAAGCATGGAAAGAACGTGTGCGCGCGTCAATTCCGGAACTTCCTGATAAACGTAAAGAAAAGTATGTATCTGAATACGGCCTTCCGGCATATGATGCACACGTATTAACATTAACAAAAGAAATGTCTGATTTCTTTGAAGCGATGATTGCCTTAGATGCAGATGCTAAACTTTCATCAAACTGGTTAATGGGTGGCGTGAATGAATATTTAAATAAAAATCAAAAAGAATTAAATGAAACAAAATTAACACCAGAAAACTTAGCAGAAATGGTGAAATTACTTGCTGACGGCACAATCTCATCTAAAATTGCTAAAAAAGTCTTTGCTGATACAGTTGAAACAGGTAAAGCACCGAAAGTGATTATGGAAGAACAAGGTTTAGTTCAAATTTCTGATCCTGAACAGTTAAAAGCGTTTGTGACGGAAGCATTAGATAATAATCCACAATCAATTGAAGACTTTAAGAATGGTAAAGGTAAAGCAACAGGCTTCCTGGTTGGACAAATTATGAAAATTTCTAAAGGACAAGCTAACCCACAAATGGTTAATAAAATTCTAAAAGAAGAATTAGAAAAACGATAAAATAATCATATTTTGATAATAACCCTAAAGATAAGAGTACCTTCTAATCTTTAGGGTTCTTTATTGCATATCAATTAATATGATTGAACAATGGTAAAACAATTGACATTTATTATGAGATTGATACTATTGTTTTAATGAGTTTAGGATGAGGAGAGAATAAAATGATTGATATACATAACCATATATTATTTGGCATAGACGATGGTGCCCAAACGAAAGAAGATGCACTGGATATGGCAAGAGCTGCACAAGCTGAAGGTATTACAGATATTATTGCAACACCCCATCATAAGATTGGTGTCTATGAAAATTTTGGTCCGAAAATTAAAGCTTTAACTGAAGAGGTAAACAATCTCATTGCATCAGAAGGTATTTCAGTCAAAGTACATGCAAGTCAGGAAATTAGAATCTATGGCGATGTTGTCGAGGATTTAAAGAATGGAAAAGCACTCACATTGTCTGAGAATAGTCCCTATGTATTAATTGAATTCCCATCACATGAAGTACCGATCTTTACTGAGCAACTTTTTACGAAGATGGCACTTGAAGGATATATTCCGATTATCGCACATCCGGAAAGAAATAGTGAACTTCAGAAGAATCCTAATAAATTAGCAGAATTAATTGAGTTAGGTGCACTGGCACAAGTGACAGCTGGTGTAGTCTGTGGTCAGTTAGGAGAATTTAGTAAGAAATGTGCTGAGATGATGATGGATCACCGACTCATCCATATTATTGCAAGTGATGCTCATAATGTTAATACGAGAAATTACTTTATGAAAGAAGCATATGAAACGATTGCTTTAAAATACGGGGAAGATGCGGTTAATCGTTATAAAGAAAATGCACAAAAAGTACTGGCAGGGGAATCTATTCGTTATGTCAGTCCGATAGAAGTTGAAAAAGAAGATAAAGTTGAAAAACCTGTGAAGAAAAAGAAGAAGTTCTTTGGATTGTTTTAAAAAATCAGAGCCTATTATAAATCATATGATTTGTAATAGGCTCTGATTTTTGTAGACATTTTATATGAAGTTTCAAAGTTTATTCAGTTTGTTCGTTAAATAAATAATCAGAAATAGAAGTAACCCAACGTGCAACACCACGATTTGTTAATAAACCGTCTTCAACATTGTAATAATCCTGAATGGCTTTGTTGTTTGGCCATTTGCTTGATTGGTTTACATAGTAGAACTCATTATTTTGACCACCGAAATAATCTTCTTCAGCTTTTTGATACTTCGCAAAATCAGAGTCATTATACTCAGGACGTGTACCTACGATTACTACTGGTGTATCATTGTCACCGGCTGTATTATAGATGCTTTCGATTGTAGCGATATGATCATTTGATGTTACATCTTCAGAGAAGTCATTTAATGTAAGTGAATCTAAGATAATAAGGTCAGGATTCGTCTTGTTGATTTTATCCATACTTACAGTCGCTGATGAACCTGATACTTCAACCTCATTTACTTTAATATGATCATCCGATGCATAATCTAATTCATCTTTAACTGTAGTGTTTTCATCAGATACTTGATAAGGCGTTGAAATAAGTGTGATATTCATAACTTTCTTATCTTTCACCGCATTGTTGTAGATTGTTTGGAATGTTTTATTTTTGAAAAGATTGCCGTTAGGTTTTTTATTTGTATCTTTTTTTACTTTCTTTTTCGCAGTATCTTTTTGTTCAGCATAATAATCTTTACCGCTTTGCTCAGAGATTGCTTTTTCTCTCGCTTCTGAATCAGTAACGCGTGTTTCCCAGAACGTATAACCGACTGCAATTAGAATAAGCGCTGCAACAATGTAAAGCCAAAATAATAAATTCTTCATTGCGATTAATTCCTCCATATTTTTTCAATAATAATATAGTAACAAAAAAACGTATAAATTTATACAGACAACACTTGAGTGAATGTATTTATTTCAAAAAAACTTATGAATAATGAAAATTTATTAAAGTCATTAAAATAAGTTTAATACTATTTTAATAGGATATAATAAGTAAACATAATTGACAAGGTAGAGAGATATTTTTAGAAAATAAGAAATATTTATACTTAATATGCATATTAATAATATATCAGCATAATAACTCATGAGTTTAAGATGAATCACTTGTTAAGTTGTGCACATTGCAAAATGGAAAATGATTAAAATGACATAGTAATAGTACTACTATTATGGTAAAATATTTCTATATAAGTGTCGATAGTATCATTTCTCGAATCGGAGGATATATATGATTGATTATACGCCATGGAACGAAAAGGATTATCATCAAATTTTCATCCGTGAGGCAAAAGAACTGATTGAAATCTTTAGAAACGAACTTGTGGAACTTCATCATTATGGCAGTACTTCAGTGGTGGATTTACCAGGGAATAAGACAATCGATATATTACCGATTGTTAAATCACTGTCACATGTGAATTTATTTATTGATAAGATGGAAGCCATCGGTTATAAAGAGGTTGATGCCAGCAAGTTTACAGATGATCAGTGCAGGCTGTTTATTGCAAAGAAAAATCAACTCACATTCTATGTAACGATGATAGAACGTACAAACTTTGATGCAATTACCAGAAGATTGGCTTTAAGAGATTATTTGCGTACACATAACCTGGAACGTATTGCATATGCAAAATTCAAAACGCAACAAGCTGTACAATTTCGAAATGACTATAACACTTATAAGCGTGCTAAGAAAGATTATATTACTAAGCTTGAGAAGAAGGCACTGCGTTGGTATGAAGGTAGCAGAAACTAATTATAATATACAATTTATGAACATAAGGGAGACAATTACTGTCTGCCCTTTTTTATTGTCAAAATTGCTTATTTATCAGTTTACTGTAAAATAAAAGTAATCATGCAAAAATAAAAGGGTAGGGATTTCGATGACTTCTGTAAATATTGCAAAAAATGATAAAGACATTACTTTACAACTTCAAATGGCGAATCGTCATGGCCTAATAGCTGGAGCAACAGGGACAGGGAAAACAGTGACGTTAAAGGTACTGGCTGAACAATTTTCTAAAAATGGTGTACCTGTGTTCCTTGCAGATATAAAAGGTGATTTAGCAAGTATTGCAGAACCTATGGAGATGAATGATAAGATTCAGCAGAGATTAACTGATCTATCAATAGAAGATTATCATCCTCGAAGCTTTCCGGTAAGATTGTGGGATATTTTTGGAGTAGACGGCGCACCTGTGAGAGCAACGATTTCTGAAATGGGTCCACTGCTTTTATCGCGCTTATTAGAACTTAATGATACGCAATCAGGTATATTAGATATTGCTTTTAAAATTAGTGACGACAATGGTTTATTATTACTGGATCTAAAAGATCTGCAAGCATTATTAAAAGATATGGCTGATAATGCATCTGCTTATAGTAGTCAATACGGTAATATCACAAAACAATCCGTCGGAGCTATTCAGCGTAAATTACTTACTTTTGAAGGGCAAGGTGCACAAAATTTCTTTGGTGAACCGGCATTGAATTTAACCGACTTTATGGAATGTAATGAAGATGGTGACGGCTTTGTCAATGTATTGATGGCGAATCAATTATTTATGAAACCAGTATTATATTCAACATTTTTATTATGGCTACTGACTGAGCTGTTTGAAGAATTACCTGAAGCAGGAGATATGGATAAACCAAAACTTGTGTTTTTCTTTGACGAAGCGCACCTTTTATTTAAAGATGCTGCACCTTCATTTGTAGCACAAGTTGAACAGGTTGTACGTTTAGTACGTTCAAAAGGTGTGGGAGTTTACTTCATCACTCAAAATCCTATTGATTTACCCGATGAAGTTTTAGGTCAATTGGGGAATCGTGTGCAGCATGCTTTACGTTCTTTTACGCCTAGAGACCAAAAAGCAGTAAAAAGTGCTTCTGAAACTTTTAGACAAAATCCGGACTTAGATGTTGCCACTGCGATTGGTGAATTAAAAACAGGTGAAGCATTGATTTCATGTTTAAATGAAGACGGACAACCAAGTATTGTTGAGCGTGCTTTCATACGTCCGCCAGAGAGTAAAATTGGCGTAATAGACAGTGCAGTAAAAGAGAAAGTTTTAGCTGACAATCCTTATCAACAAAAGTATGGTGAAGCAGTTGATAGAGAGAGTGCATATGAATTGCTGGAACAAAAGTTTTCAGATGCTCAAGCTGAAAAAGAAAAAATCGAAATAGATAAAGATGCTAATAAAAAGGTCAAAACGCAAAGAAAAGAACCAAAATCTGAGTTACAAAAAATTGCAACGAGTGTACTAACAAGTGTAGGTCGTCAAATAGGTCGTGAAATCGTAAGAAATATATTTGGTGGCAGAAGAAGATAATGAAAAATGGATGGATTTATATTATACTAGTCGCTATGAATATGGCATTAATGCTTGTATTAATGTCACCCGCAATTCAGGAGAATGACATATATATGAAGGTAATACAGGTATGTATCGTCATCGTAACATTTATATTGGTGAGACTGTATTTAAAAGATAGAGGCTTTTTAAACAAGTAAACGAGGTGGTGTTTTTTTGAGAAAACGAGCGAGAATTATTTATAATCCGACTTCAGGTCGTGAGCTATTTAAAAAATCATTAGCAGATGTGTTGATTAAGCTGGAAGATGCAGGTTATGAAACGAGTGCTTATGCTACAAAAGCTGCGGGTGATGCGATTCAGGCTGCGCGTAAAGCGGTAGAAGATCGCTTTGATTTAGTCATTGCCTCTGGAGGAGATGGCACAATCAATGAGGTCATTAATGGTATTGCAGAGCAGGATTATCGACCAAATATCGGAGTTATACCGATGGGGACAGTTAACGACTTTGGTCGTGCGCTACTTATCCCAAAAGATATCATGCAGGCAGTCGATGTGATTATAGAAGGCAATACTGTACCAGTCGATGTCGGTAAAATGAACAATAGATATTTCATCAATATTGCGGGTGGCGGAAAAATTACTGAAGTAAGTTACGAAGCCCCTAGTAAGCTCAAAACAGTGCTTGGACCACTAGCTTATTATATAAAAGGGTTAGAAATGCTACCTGAAATTAAGGCAACTGATATTCGCATAGAATATGATGGTAAAGTATTTAGTGGTGAAGTAATGTTATTTCTGATTGGATTAACGAATTCAGTCGGTGGTTTTGAAAAACTTGTTCCTGATGCATCGATCAATGATGGCTACTTTACATTATTATTTTTAGAGAAGGTCAATTTTGCGGAGTTTGGTCATGTATTTTCATTAGCTTCACGCGGTGAGCATATTAAACACCCTAAAGTACATTATATAAAGGCAAAAGATATCAAAGTATCAAGCTTTGAGAAGGTACAACTGAATGTTGACGGAGAATTTGGTGGCATACTTCCGGCACACTTTATCAATCTTGAGCGTCACATCAATATTTATAGTCAGCTTGATGTGATACATCCGGATAAAGAAAATGAAATTATTACGCAGTATACTAAAGACTTGAATAAAGAAGAATAAAAAAGAAGAGGTTAGTCCTCTTCTTTTTTATATTTGATCGGTAAATGATTCTAATAATTCATCATGTTCAAAGTTGCGATGCGATGGATATAAACTTAGTCCGCCATCAGCGACGATTGTTTGTCCTGTGATATATTTACTTTCTGAACTCGCTAAAAATGCTGCAACGTTAGCAATTTCTTCTGGTTCTGCTACATAACCCATTGGAACGAATAAATCTGCATCACGCTTGTCTTCAGGGGTTTTAAAGTTATCCGCATTAATGGGTGTGTTAATACTTCCCGGTGCTATATTATTAATGCGAATTTGTACGCGTGCGTATTCGAGGGCTAGGCTTTGGGTCATTAATTTTACACCGCCCTTACTTGCACAGTAATGCGCATAATGTGGCCAGGGGATGATTTCATGGACACTAGATATATTTATGATACTGCCTTTAAACTTTCGTTCCATAAAGTGCTTGAGAGCCAATTGACAGCCGATAAATGTACCACGTAAATTAACATCAATCACTTTATCAAAGTCTTCTATGGCCATAGTATGACTTGGTATATCTGACTGAATCCCTGCGTTGTTTACCATAATATGAAAAGCACCGAAATGCTGGATTGTTTGTGCGATTAAGTGTTCCATATCATTTTTATTTGTTGTATCAGCTTGCACGGCTATAGCATCTACACCGAGTGCTTTTATGATGTCAACAAGTACATTTGCCTCTTCTTCACGAGAACGGTAGTTAATAACAACGTTCATTCCTTCTTTCGCAAATCGAATTGCAGTGGCTTTCCCAATACCTGAGGCCCCACCAGTAATGATTGCTACTTTGTCTTTTAGATCATTATACATGTCCTCACTCCTTTTATTCTTGAATACCCGTAATAATCACTGATTAATCTAAAGTGTGAAATGTGACAGCGGCTTATTTTTCTACTAAAATAAAAAATGAAAGGTGGCGCACCAATGTATAAATTATCTATATTAGCAACGACAGATACGCATAGTCATATTAGCTTATATGATTATTTTTTAGAACGTGAAATGCAAATTAATGGACTTATTTTAGCGGGGAGTAAGATAGAAGAGATAAAATCTCTGAATGAACAACAAGACATTGCTACGCTCGTTGTCGATAATGGAGATATACTGCAAGGTAATATAATGGCAGACTATGCGGCAAATGTGCGTCCGGATATACATCCGGCAATCAATATGATGAATGAAATTGGATATGACGCAGGAACTTTAGGAAATCATGAGTTTAATTACGGGCTGGATTATCTAGACACAGCGCAAAAACAGGGTTTATTTCCGCTAGTCAATTGTAATGTAAAGCACATCAATGGAGACTTTGTCGTTAAACCGTACCATATCGTCGAGAAGTCATATAATGATGGCACTTCCATAAAAATTGGTATTACAGGAGTTGTCCCAGAGCAAATAATGATGTGGGATAAAGAACATTTAACGGGTCGAGTCCTTGTTGAGGATATGTATGATGCACTATTGCAATACAGCAATCAATTGAAAGCTCAAGGGTGTGATATTGTTGTAGCATTAATGCACACGGGTTTAGATCAGGAGCAATTAGAGGAAATGCGTGGTAATGAGAATCAAGTCTATCGCCTAGCACAGATAGAAGCCGTTGATGCATTTGTCTTCGGTCATACACATCAGCAATTTCCTGGACCTGATTATGCAGATATTAAAGATGTGGATGCAGTAAACGGTAAAGTATTTCATGCCTACGGTGTTCAGCCAATGTGTTTTGCAAGTCATTTAGGACGAATTGATATAGAACTTGAGAAGACAGAAACAGGTTTTAATATAGTGGACGGTAAAAGCAGTGTGATTGAATTAAAATCAAGTGACGTTGTTATCAACACGCACTTAATTGATGTAAATAAAAATGCGCACGATGGTGTACTTGAGTATGTGAAGCGTCCGATAGGTATTACTCATCGACATCATGAAAGTTATTTTGCACAGGTGGGGCCAAGTAGTGTAGTTGAAGTAATAGCTAAAGCAGGAAAATTTGCGACCGAGGAATTAATAAAAAATCATCAATTAACGCTTGCGAGTCCGAATATCATTTCAACAAGTGCACCGATTAAGGCTGGACGAGATGGTGTAAATGACTATATAGATATTGAAAGCGGCAGACTAACATTAAAAGACGCTTTAAACATTTATCGCTTCCCGAATAAATTATCAGCTGTAAATATAACAGGTAAAGTTTTACGAGAATGGGTGGAATGGAGCGTATCGTGCTATAACACAATTGGTAGTGAATATATTGTAAAGGATAACAAATCCACAGCACCAGGATTTCCTAGTTATAATATGGATATTTTCTATGAATTAAACTATAGTATAGACTTATCATGTGAAGCAAGGTACAGTAATGTAGGTGAGAAAATAAATGACACGTATCGTATTGAAGAGTTAACTTATTTAAATCAGCCTGTGACTGATGAACAACAGTTTACTGTACTAACGACAGATTATCGCACAAACTTCTGTCCGATATTAAAAGATGCAGCTGTGACAAAGATACAGCTGGAAGACATCGAAATCAGACAAATCATTATCGATTATATAAAAACGCATGGTATTGATTTTGAGCCGACTAGACCTTTTACATTCTTACAGGACGGCATTTTTAAATTTAAATCAAGCCCAAAAGGGATTGAATATCTGCAACCGGGTATAACAGAAACAGATTTGTACGACGAGGATTATTTAATTTACGAACTTAATACAGCTTTAATAAAAGATAAATAATATCTTTGCAACAGCCTCAAAATAATGAATTCTATTCAATATTTTGAAATAAACCTTTAGGAGAAAACATGAAACAAATTAAATTTAACAAAAACGAAGAATTACAAGGAACAGTTGTAGATTTAACGCACGAAGGAGCAGGTGTTGTCAAAATCGATGATTATCCGTTTTTCGTTGAAGGTGCACTGCCAGGAGAAGAAGTGATCATTAAAGTAATGAAAGTTGGTAAGTCATTTGGATTTGCCCGACTACAAACAATTCTAAAGAAAAGTCCTGACCGTGTTGAAGAAAAAGATATCGTAGGTCGAAAAATCGGGACGATGACTTTACAACATTTATCTTATCCAGCACAGTTGAAGTTTAAGCAGCATTTAGTAGAAAGTGCATTTGAACGTCTTGGCAAATTCAAAGGTATAAAAGTTGCTGAAACGGTTGGAATGGAAGTACCTTATGAATATCGTAATAAAGCGCAAATTCCAGTGAGGTCAATTGGAGGCATGCTTGAAACAGGATTTTTCAGAAAGAACAGCCATCAACTCGTTCCGGTAGAAAATTTCTATATCCAGCATAAAGAGATTGATGCAGCAATTGTGAAAGTAAGAGATATTTTACGTAAATATGATATCGTACCTTATAACGAGCGTAACCATAATGGTGAAGTGCGACATATTGTTGTTAAACGTGGTCATTACACAGGACAATTAATGATTGTTTTAGTGACCAATAAGAAACGTTTAGCAAATATTGACTCAATTACACATGATATTGTAACTACCATTGATAATGTGGAAAGTGTTGTATTAAACTTTAATAACCAGGAAGGCAATGTGATTTTAGGACGTAACAATACTGTTTTACACGGTACGCCTTATTATACTGATAAGATGCTCGATTTAGAATTTAGAGTATCTCCTAACTCATTCTTCCAGGTGAATACACCACAAGCAGAAGAACTCTATAAATTAGCACTGGAAGCAGCTGATCTCAATGGTACAGAAACGGTACTTGATGCCTATTGCGGTATCGGAACGATCTCTTTAGCATTGGCCAAGCAAGCGAAACAAGTCTATGCGATGGAAATTGTACATGAGTCTATTAAGATGGCTAAACAAAATGCTAAGTTAAATGGTATATTGAATGCTCATTTTGAAACAGGATCTGCAGATGAGATATTACCGAAGTGGAGTGAAGAAGGCATTAAGTTTGATGTTGCAGTCGTTGACCCGCCACGTAAAGGTTTAGACGATGAATTTATTCAGACATTGATTGCTCAAAATCCGAAGAAAATTGTTTACGTCAGCTGTAATCCTTCAACATGTGCACGTGACTGTCGTAAATTTGCGGATGCAGGATATAAGATTGAAACCGTAAAACCTGTAGATTTATTTCCTCAGACACCACATGTTGAATGTGTTGTTAGGCTTACGAAATAATATATTGAACGCATAGCTTATGTTATGCGTTTTTTGTTGTGAGTATGCGGCTGTAAAGATAAAATACCATCGCATTCAAACTCAATCAATCCACTCATTAACACCATCATTTCTTTTTCATATATAATATAAATATTAAAATTAAAGAAGTGATAATATGACGAGAAGAATTATTCACATCGATATGGATGCGTTCTTTGCGCAAGTGGAACAAAGAGATAATCCTGATCTAAGGGGAAAGCCGGTTATTGTTGGTGGTAAGAGTCGTAACCGTGGTGTAGTGGCAACCTGTAGCTATGAGGCGCGGAAGTTCGGTATACATAGCGCCATGCCGACTGCCCGTGCACATCAATTGTGTCCTGATGGATATTACGTGAGTCCGAGATTTGACGTTTACCGAGAAGTTTCATCTCAAATTATGTCGATATTTAAGAGCTATACAGAAATTGTTCAGCCGGTCTCTTTAGATGAAGCATATCTTGATATCACCCATCTTGTGCGTAAAGACTTAGGTGCGAGTCAAATCGCAGCTTTTATAAAGCGTGATATAATGTCTGCTACTCATTTAACGTGTTCAGCTGGTGTGTCTTATAATAAATTTTTAGCGAAGATTGCATCTGGCATGAATAAGCCAAATGGTTTGACTGTCATTCATTATGGAAATGTTGATGCAATATTAAGTGAACTACCAATCGGTGAATTTCCAGGTGTGGGTAAGGTTACCGAAGAGAAAATGATTAGACTCAAAATAACAAATGGAAGAGAACTTAAAAGAAAGACAGAGTTAGAGTTAATAGAATTATTCGGTAAGAAAGGTTCAAGTCTCTATCAAAAAGCACGTGGTATTGGTTCTGACATAATTAATGTGGACCGAGTAAGAAAATCAATTGGAAAAGAGTCAACCTTCTCTCATGATGTTCAGAATGAAACATTTATTCTTCAGACAATGCGCACTCATTCAGATAAAGTGGCTCAAAAGCTGCAGGATTTAAATAAAGTAAGTGATACAATCACTGTCAAGATTAAGACAAGTGATTTTGAGTCTCATACAAAACAAACTAAATTACTGGACTTTACAGATCAAGCGGATACCATTTATAATACAGCTGTGTTATTATATACAGACCTAAAAGAGAAATTTGACAATATACGTTTAGTTGGCGTGTCAGTAGGGAATTTAAAAAATAAAGTGTATGAAAATCTGACGATATATGATTTTCTTTAGAAATGAGGAAGTATTATGAAATTTAAATTTGCGATTATAGGCATCACTGCACTTCTCATTATGATGTACATTATGGAAACTTTAGAGCATGGTTTTAAGGTATTACCATTAATTGGTATTGTTTTAGTTGCTGCATTTTTATTCTGGATAGATCATAAATTAGAACGACCAGTCAATCGCCACACAATTAAAAAGTCTATAAAAGATAACACGACTACAAATCATAAGTAGTCGTGTTTTTTTATTCATAAAATTTGATGAGCGCCTGCAATTTATCATCATTCATTATGATGATATCTTGTCCGAGCGCTATTTTGTTTCGTACGATGCCTTCTTTTCTGGAAGGTTGATTATTTTTTTGCTTACCCATAATAAAGTAATCGATTTTATCCAAATCTTCAGCATAACTACCACCATGATCAACAATATACTGCACAACATGCTTTCGTGCTTTATGAAGGGTACCGGTAATCGCAATATGTTTGTTGTAAAATGGGTGATTCGTATCGATATCACTCGTTGACGGCTGAATACTCTTCAGTTCTTCGTGATAGCGTGACATACTTTGACGTTTAGAGGTCGTTGAAATATTCTTGATATATTTCTTTCGACGTTTACTTGTCAGGTAGTCATTTAAATCATCATAATGCTTTAGCAAACGCACGGTTATCATCGCGCATGCTTTAGCATCATTTAATGCATGATGATGACCATGGAAGTCGATATTATAATATGCCATCATATTCTTTAAACTATGACTATGGTTTCGAACTGTATCACGAGACATAATCACTGAACAAAAGTAGGCTAATGCAGGCATTTCAAAGTGGTAACGGATAATTGATGCATGTAATACGCGCATATCAAACTGAGCATTATGTGCGACAATCGGTAAATCACCGATAAAGTCCAGCATATATGGATAGACTTCTTTAAATGTTGGAGCATCACTTACATCTTCAGGACGAATACCATGCACGCGAATATTTGACTCACTAAAATATGTTTCTGGATTGACTGTCGTATAAAATGTTTCAGTCATCATGTTTTCAATAACTTTGACCATTCCGACGCTACATATAGAAGCAGGTGAACCATTTGCGGTTTCAAAGTCTAAAGCGATAAATGCATTCATAATAAGCTCCTCTATTTTTAATTATGATGTATTTTAACATTAATTAATTTAAAAAAACTAGTGAGCAGTTTTGCTCACTAGTTTTTCTTGATATGGTCAAAGTCAATTTGATGTAAAGTATCGCATCCGCAATTGTCATTTAAATCACAACTATTACATTTTCCAGCTTTAGATTTTTTGAAGAATTTATACAGTGTATATGAAGCATAGCCAAAAATGAGAGCAAACAATAAGATATTAAAAAATAGAGCCATTATTCAACCTCCTATATAAATAATCTTCCGATTTGATAAACGAGCATCGTTAATATATACGCTGTTGCCAGCGGATATGCAGTTGCGATAAATGTCCACTTCCACGAAGCGGTTTCTTTTCTTATCGCAGCAACTGTAGATAAACATGGAATGTAGAGCAAAATAAATAACATAAATGCATACGCTGAAAGTGGTGTAAATTGATGATGAATCATTGAAACTAAAGCATCATCTTTTACCGCATATATAATCGCCATCGCACTTACAACAACTTCTTTCGCTAAAAATCCTGGTATTAACGTTGCTCCAGCCTGCCATGAACTAAATCCTAAAGGTACTAGGAATGGCGCGATTGCTCCACCGATCATCGCTAAGAAACTCTCTTCAATATCTACACCAAAACCACCAGGGCCAGCATAGTTTAGTAACCAGATCAACACGGAACCTCCGAAGATGAATGTACCGGCTTTTTTAACGAATCCTTTACCTTTTTCCCACGTACTTCTCCACAACGTCTTTAATGACGGTAAACGATACGGTGGTAATTCAACGATAAAGATCGATGTATCATTTTTCAGAACAGTCTTAGATAATATTAAACTTACAAGTAAAGCAACGACAATACCAATCACATATAAACTGAGCACGACAAGTGCCTGGTTCTCTTTAAAGAAGACACCTGCAAATAATGCATATACCGGTAAACGCGCTGAACACGACATAAAAGGCGCAATGAGTATTGTTGTTAGACGTTCTTTCTCTTCTTCGATACTACGTGCCGCCATAATGCCAGGTACGTTACAACCGAAACCGATGATCATCGGAATAAATGACTTACCATTTAATCCGAACACTTCCATCACTCTATCCATAATGACTGCAATACGCGCCATATATCCTGAATCTTCAAGTAACGAAATAAAGAAGAAAAGTACTAATATTTGAGGGACAAAGACGAGTACGCCACCGACACCAGCAATAACGCCATCAGTCACTAAATCTTGTAAGAACGGTACGATACCCATTTGCTGCATCACTGACTTCGCACTGTCCGTTAATGGTCCGGCAAAGAAGGCATCTAGCTTGTCAGATAGTGGGGTACCAATCCACGTGAATGTTGTCTGGAAGATAAGCCACATTAAGAATAAAAAGATTGGAATACCGAAAATATTATGTGTAACAATTTTATCTAATCGTTCGGTGAAATGTTGTTTATCCTCATCCGGATAAGTCACAACTCCTTCTAAAAGTTGATCGATATAATCGTTACGAGATTGATGTATCTTTGATTTCAAGCTAGTATCAAGTTTTGCCTCTAATCTAACTCTGATAGGGTCGATTATTTTTAATGTAGCTTGTGGTAAGTATTGCTCAACACTCGGATTATTTAATAAAAATTGTATCGCTAAGAAACGATAATGTTTTTTGTCCAGTGATAAATTGTCTGGTAAAAGCTGGATCACTTCAGCAATGGCCTGTTCAATTTGCTCATCGTAATTTATATTTAGAGGACGGTTTTTTGACAATGTATCGCCTAAAGCATTTAATACATCTGTAGAACCGCGTCCAGTTCTTGCTACGACGGGGATAATTGGCGTTTTTAACTTTCTCATCAGCAAGTCGATGTTGATATTAATACCACGTTTTGTTGCTACATCGACCATATTCAGACCAATCATCATGGGTGCCCCGTACTCCATTAGCTGAATGGTTAACAGTAAATTACGCTTTAACTGTGCGGCATCAATAATATTGATCATACCGTTAAAGTGCTCATTCAATAAAAAATTTGTTACCACTGTTTCATCTTTTGACAGCGGTAACAAATCATATATACCTGGTAAATCTATCAGTTGTCCCGTATTGTTTTTTAGTTTACCAATTTTTTTCTCAACCGTTACGCCGCTCCAGTTCCCAACATATTCATAGCTGCCGGTTAGTGCATTAAAAAGGGATGTTTTTCCGACATTTGGATTGCCTAATATACAAAATGAAGGACTACTCATTGACTTGCTCCAGTAAAATTTTGCATGCATCACAGTTACGAATACATACGTGTTGACCGTTAATATCTAAAGTACAGGGCCCTTTAAATAAACTTTTTTGTCGGACTTTAATTTTTGAACCTTCGTTAAAACCTAATGCATGCAAGCGATGCATTACCATAGCATTATCAAAAACCATTGATTTTATTTTGTAGGTACGCCCGAGTGTAGCGTTGGCGATATGTACCATAAAGACACCTTCTTCGTTTAATTGATATTGATTATCATTCACATAAAGTTTAACAAAGGAAAATTCAAATTACAAGTAGTGATTCGTGCTAAATATGACAATTTGTCAATAAAACTTATCTTTAATTTGTGACTGTTAAATAGAAAAATTTATTAAAAAGCGATATGAAGTGATATAATAAATAGTTGAATATAGGAGGTTACTATGAAAAAAATTGCTGCTAAAAACATTGCTAAAATTGCACGTAGATTAAGTATCATGGCAGGTAAACGTGGTACAGATCTACCTGGGCAAGTTGCACGTAAAATAGATCCACAGATTTTAAAGAAATTGAGTGCTGAAGTTGAAGAGGTTGTATTTATTTCAGGGACGAACGGAAAGACGACAACGAGTAATTTGATTGGTCATACGTTAAAGAAAAATAATATTAAAATCATTCATAATACTGAAGGTGCTAATATGGCAGCCGGTATTACATCAAGCTTTATTGTTCAATCGTCTAAAGATACAAAACTTGCAATTATTGAAATTGATGAAGGATCAATTCCACGAGTATTAAAAGAAATGACACCGACTAAGATGGTATTTACAAACTTTTTCCGTGATCAGATGGATCGCTTTGGTGAGATAGATATTTTAGTTGATCGTATTGCTGAGAATATAAAAGGGCGTGGAATAGAACTAATACTTAACGCAGATGATCCGTTTGTCTCTCGTTTGAAGATTGCTAGTAATAAGGTAACGTATTACGGTGTGAAAGCTCATATACATGACTTTGAAGAAAGTACGATGATTGAGAGTAAGTACTGCCCGAACTGTGGTAAGATGCTGCAATATGACTGGATTCATTATAATCAGATTGGTCATTATAAATGTAGCTGTGGATTTAATCGCCAGCTTCCAAAATACGAAGTGGAAGCTTTAACAGAAACACCATTTTTAAATCCTACAATCAATGGTCATACCTTTAATATGAAGATTGCCGGTGATTTTAATGTATTCAATATTATCGCAGCATACAGTGTGTTACGTGAACTTGGATTAAATGATACGTCAATTGAAAAAGGTTTCTCAACTTATGCCAGTGATAACGGACGTATGCAGAATTTTGTAAAAGGTAATAAACAAGCAATCATCAATTTGGCGAAGAATCCGGCAGGACTTAACGCAAGTTTGTCTGTTGGTGAAAAGATACAGGGCAAGAAGTCATATTTGATTTCTCTCAATGACAACGGTGCAGACGGACGTGATATATCATGGATTTGGGATGCAGATTTTGAGAAGTTATCACGTCAGAATATCCCTTATATCTTGTGTACCGGAAACCGTGCAGAAGAAATCGCACTTCGTTTAAAATACGCTGAAATAGATGCTCAGATAGAAGTGAATCAAAATATTAAAGAAGCAACACAAACGATACTTAATCGTCCGGAATATACAGTATGTATTCCGAACTATACATCATTAGAGCCGATGCATCAGGCATTAAATGCATTTTTTGAAGGAGGTAAAGTCAATGAATAGAGCGATTGAAATATTCCACTTTATGCCGGATAAACTCAATTTATATGGTGACATCGGAAATATTATCGCACTGAAACAACGTGCAAAATGGCGTGGACTGGAAGTTAATGTGACAGACATTAATACGACGCGAGGCATTAAAATCAGTGACGCAGATATATTGTTTATTGGTGGCGGTAGTGACCGAGAACAAAAAATTGCAACAGATGACTTATTCCGTGTGAAAGATGACTTTAAAGCAGCGATTGAAGACGGTATGCCAGCACTTACGATTTGTGGAGGTTATCAGTTTTTAGGCGAAAAATATGTGACGCCTGATGGTAATGAATTGAAAGGTCTTCATATATTAGACTTCTATACAGAATCCAAGAAGGATCGTTTAACTGGTAATATTGTGATTGAATCAGAAACATTCGGTCAAATTGTTGGGTTTGAAAATCATGGTGGTAGAACTTATCATGATTATAATACGCTTGGACGAGTAGTAAGTGGTTACGGGAATAATGATACGGATAAAAAAGAAGGTATCCATTATAAAAACTTGCTAGGTACATATTTACATGGACCGATATTACCAAAGAATCATGAAATCACAGATTATTTATTAAAACAGGCATGTGAACGTATTGGCATGGAGTTTCCCGAAATCGTACTTGATAACCGTGTGGAAGAAGCGGCGAAGCAAGTCATTGTTAAAAGATTGATGGAAGAGAAATAATAGTATAAGAAACAAAGTGGCACGATTCTTTGGAGTCGTGCCACTTTTGTTGTTTCGATATGATATTAAAGCGATCCATGTATTTTAATGTGACAAATTATCAAACTCTCTTAAAGATATATTTAAAATGTATCTTTTAAGTGTATAATCAAATCATAAGTTCCTTGGAGGTGTATGAATGATAGATTATAACGAAAAGCCATTTATCGTGATATGGGAAGTAACAAGAGCTTGTGAATTACATTGTTTGCATTGCAGAGCTGAAGCACAAGTGAACCGTAATCCATATGAATTATCTACAGATGAAGGTAAGGCATTAATTGATGATATTGCCGAAATGAATGGACCGATGCTGGTCTTTACGGGTGGCGATCCATTAATGCGTGACGATATATTTGATTTAGCAGCTTATGCAGTTGAACGCGGAGTACGTGTTTCAATGACACCAAGTGCGACACCAAATGTCACTAAAGAAAACATGCAGCGTGCAAAAGATGTAGGATTGTCACGTTGGGCATTTAGTATTGATGGACATAATCAACAAATTCATGATCACTTCCGAGGAACAGAAGGTAGTTTTGACTTAACGATGAACGCTATTCAGTATTTAAAAGAACTTGAAATGCCCCTTCAAATCAATACGGTAATTAGTAGATACAATATTGATTATTTAGAAGAGATGGCACAAATGGTTGAAGATTTAGGTTGTGTATTATGGTCAGTATTTTTCTTAGTGCCAACTGGACGAGGGCAAGAAAGTGATATGGTAACACCTGCCCAGCACGAAGAAGTATTTCGTTTCTTAAACAAATTACGCAAAACAGCTTCATTTGGTATTAAGACAACATCGGCACAACATTATCGTCGAGTAGTGTTACAGGAGCAGATTCGAGATATGAAGAAGGCTGGCACATTTGATGCCATTAAATATGAAGATAGTCTTACAACGATGGATATTAATACAATAGATGGATTAGGCCGTGCTCCAAAAGGAGTGAACGATGGAAATGGATTCGTCTTTGTATCACATTTAGGTCACGTTTATCCAAGTGGATTACTTCCTGTTTCATGTGGAAACATAAGAGAGAAGCCATTAAGTGAGATTTATGTGCACTCACCCATCCTACAGAATTTACGTAATCCGGATTTATATAAAGGTAAGTGCGGTATGTGTGAATTCAGATATGTATGTGGGGGGTCCAGAAGTCGTGCATATGCGGTGACGGGTGACTTAATGGCGTCAGAGCCTTATTGCGTTTATCAACCGAAACAATGGATTCAGCATAAAAGAAAGTTAAAGCAAGTTAATTAAATAAAATAAACTAAAGATTAATCGGAGGAATATATAATGATCACTAAAGAGATGCTCGTTTCAGATATTGTTAAACAATCACCAAAGGCTGCGGATATTTTCAGAAGTAATAGAATTGATTTCTGTTGTGGGGGGAATATCCCTTTAGCAGAAGCAATTAATGATAAGAGTAAATCACTTGAGGAACTTTTAGAAGAATTAAATGCACTAGAAAACGGTAGTGATGCAACACTTGATGTACAGTATTTAGATAATGCAGCGCTGATTAACTATATTCAAAATAAGTTCCATAAACCACTGCCTGAAGAGTTTAAGAACTTAATGCCGTACGTTACTAAAGTAGCCAAAGTTCACGGAGAACGTCATCCTCATTTATTAGAACTAAAAGAACTGACAATGAAATTGCGTGACGAATTATTAGATCACACAAAAGATGAAGATGAAAATGTCTTCCCGTTAGTTATTGAATATACTAATAATCCAACTGAGACATTAAAAGCTGAGCTTGCTCCGCATATTGCTGAACTTGAAACAGAACATGATGGTGCAGGTACAATTTTAAAACGCATGCGTGAAATTACCGATGATTTCACACCACCTATGGATGCATGCGGCACATATAGAGTTGTATATCAACGATTAGCAATGCTGGAGCGCGATACATTCCAGCATGTGCATCTTGAAAATAACGTATTGTTTGAGAGAATCAAGTAATAAAATTGAATATAAATAAAAAATAAACAAGTCTTAAATGACTTGTTTATTTTTGTTTGGATGATCATTTAGTAAACGATTTATCATCAGTAACTCATATATGAAATGACTCTTCATCTGATTATCATCAAACTCTGTTAAGTGTTTTACGCTGTTTTTGAGTAAGCTTAAAGAAGGTTTATCTGGTTGGTAAGTTCTGTCTATGCCAAATGTTTCAAATGACTTCATAAGTTGATTCAGTGCTTCTTTCTCTTCATCCACCATGACAAATTCTGTACCGTTCGGAATGAGAATCATATGATTAATATGGAGTTGGATCAGTCGATTTACATCCAGACGGTGGCGTAATCTTGTTAATTCATATTCAACTTCCAGATTTTTATGGAAGTGCATTTCTTCTTTTTCATAAGCTAGCAGTGTATCGATTTTTGAGATTAATTTATTAGTTTGCTCCATCATTGGTAACGTGCCACTTAAATCTGCCAGGTTTGCATTAATCTCAGTTGATCGCTGAATTAACATCTTCATTAATTTCGTTTCTAATATATCCATCAAACTTGCAATTTGTGTATGATATTTTGGAGGTAATACGAAAAAATTGACCAATGTGGCTGTTGATAGTCCGATAGTAGTTGTTGCGAGTCTAGAAAAGAAATTAAAAGCAAAGTCCTGATGAATGTTAGGAACCATAGCTACAGCTGTAAGACTGGCAACCAGCATACCGTCATAAAGTTTTAATTTATAACATACGAATAGTGTAACTGTAGCGGCAATACTATAACTTAGTGCAGAATCACCTAAGAAATATGTGCTCATCACTGCGATAAATGCACCGAGTATTGAGGCAGGGAATCTGATAAATGCTTTTTTCAGTGATGCTCTCGCAGTTGGCTCAATGGTAACAATTGATGTAATCACTGCAAATATAGGTGGTAAGTTTAGTAATTGGCAAAATAATGCTGTTAAAAATGTAGCAAGCCCCGTTTTTATCGTGCGAGCCCCTATTATTTTTTTCGTCCATTTTATTTTCATGAGATCCATCCAGTTTTTAAAGTAGTATCATGTATAATCTTTGTTATAATATACAGTGACGAATATATGATATGTTTAATATTCAAATTAATCAACATATTATTATTAAATTTATGTGAAAGAAGAGATATTATGATTATTAAATCTGAACAAGACTTACAAGGCTTAAAAGAAATTGGGCGTATCGTTGCTATTATTCGTGATACGCTTAAAGCACAAGCTAAACCAGGTATGACAACGAAAGAATTAGATAACATTGCTAAAGATTTATTTGAACAACATGGTGCGAAATCTGCCCCGATTACTGAGTATGATTTCCCGGGATACACTTGTATTAGTGTTAATGAAGAAGTAGCTCACGGTATTCCTGGTACTCGTGTCATTAATGAAGGTGACTTAGTGAATGTGGATGTCTCTGCGTGTAAAGATGGTTATTATGCTGATACTGGTATTTCATTTGTTGTAGGTGAAGTTAAGGATCCGTTGAAACAAAAAGTTATTGATTGTGCTGAAATGGCATTCAATGAAGCAATGACTAAAATTAAACCAGGGGCTAAACTGAGTAACATTGGTCGTGCAGTTAATGCGACAGCACGTAAAAATGGCTTAACAGTTATCAAAAACTTAACAGGTCATGGCATCGGGAAAAGTTTACATGAAGAGCCAAAGCATATTATGAACTATTACGATCCAATGGACAAAGCATTACTCAAAGAAGGTATGGTACTGGCAGTGGAACCTTTCATCTCATCTAAAGCAACGATTGTAACAGATGGCAAAGATGAGTGGGCTTTTGAAACAAAAGATAGAAGCTATGTTGCACAAATTGAACATACATTAGTCGTAACAAAAGACGGCCCCTTATTACTAACAAAATTAGAAGATTAATATACAACTTTAGTTGTAGTCAATAATCATCCCGCGGACGCTTACGCGTCTACGGGATTTTATTTATAATGAATTGACTATAATGAAGTGAGGTATAATGATGCATACAATTAAACATTACTTAAATAACACAGTAAAAGCCTGCGTACAAAACTTCATGTACTTTAGAAGAGCATCTGCTTACAAACGATTAGCTGATATTAATGGTTTAAAAAGTATGAAGCAGAATGAAATGATGCAGCTGACATCAGAGAAAGAACAAATTCAAATTGCACTTGAAACACATGAAATAGAGCCAACAGAAACTTTAAAGAATAATCGTCAGCCTTTAATAAATAAAATTAATACTATAGATAATGATATTGATGAAATTGAATCGTTATTGTTAAACTTAGAGGAAGAGAAAAGAAATATACAGTGTGAAATATTGTTATTATCAAATGTAAAGTAAAGAGGAAGTGAATAAGTGAAACAAATTATTAATTCTGAGATGCTGATTATATTTTTTACACTGATTCTATTGTCGAACTTATATTATATTTTCTTTGTAAAAATAGGGATGCTGCTTGTCATAGCAGCTGGACTCGCATTAATCTATCTCAGTCAGAATATGCAGGAGAACTTACGTGGTCTCATCATATTGTGGATTGGTCTGATTATGTTGATGTTTGGACTTTTATCCAATCCTTATACTTTAATTGTCTTATTCAGCTTTATAATTATTATTGCGATTCGATATATTATCTATAAACGTCAACCGATGAAAGTTATTCAGACAGAAGATAATAAGATGATCATCAACAAACAATCACTTTTCAGCTTTCAGTCCACGCCTGATAAAGTGTATAAATTTGAAGATATCAATCTGCAGCATGCAGTGGGTGATATCAATATTGATCTAAGTCAAGCGGCTAATTTAAAAGAAAGTAATATCGTAGTGGTGCGTAATATGATTGGTAAAACAACGATTACCATTCCTTATCACTATCAGGTTAAGGTTGATTTTACGACGATGTACGGTGAGTTGAATATCCAGGATGAATATGTAAAAAAAGCTCGTAATGAGCGTTTAACCTATGCATCTGATCCTTATCCCAATAATGTTGTCATAAAATTATTTATTTCATCAATCGTCGGTGATTTAGAGGTGCAGTACCGATGAATAATTACACTCGCATGATTGGATCATTATTGATATTAACGTATAGTTTAGCAATTATCTTTTTTATTTTAGATCGTATTTTTGTAAATATTATTTATTTTCAAGGGATGTTCTATACTCAGATTGTTGGAGTACCAGCAATACTATTCTTAAATGTTATCGTTATTCTGGCGTGTATCATTATGGGTTCAATCCTTGCTTATCGCCAAAATGAGCAGTATACAGAAATACAGGAAATGATAGAACGTCTCAGTGCAGGCGAAAATATTAAAGTTAATAATCTGAACAAAGATATTGAAGTCATTGAAATTATGAAGACATTAGAACAGGTCAGTCATAATATAGAAGATATTAAACGTCAAAATCAGCTGGTCATTAATGATGTTCATACGCTGAATGAAGCAACAGTAAAGCAAATCGTTGAAGAAGAGCGTCAACGTCTGGCACGTGAACTTCACGATTCAGTGAGTCAGCAACTCTTTGCGGCTAGTATGATGTTATCTGCTTTAAAGTCTGCTAAACACGAAGAACCTGTGGAAAAACAATTGAGGTTGCTTGAAAAAATGCTGCATGAATCACAACTTGAAATGCGAGCGCTACTATTACACTTAAGACCTGTTGGTTTAAAGAATAAGACGCTAGAGCAAGGACTCATGCAGTTAATTAAAGAACTAAAACAAAAGATTCCGATGAATATTACTACGGGTATTGAAGAGCTTGATCTCGAAAAAGGAATAGAAGACCATCTTTTCAGAATCGCTCAGGAATCCATTTCGAATACACTTCGTCACGCAAAGGCTAAAAACATAACGATTGAATTATTTAAAACAACAAACAGAGTGATCTTACGTATTTCAGATGATGGAGTAGGATTTGATATTAACAAAGTCGATGATACACGTTACGGATTACATACAATGAAAGAAAGAGCTTTAGAGATAGGTGGAACATGTAATGTTATTTCGGCACCACAGTCAGGAACAAGAATAGAAGTGAAAGTGCCAGTTAAGGAGGATTAACATGCGCGTATTATTTGTAGATGATCATGAAATGGTCAGAATAGGAATATCAAGTTACTTGTCGATGCAGGAAAACATTGAAATCATTGGTGAAGCAAGTAATGGCAGAGAAGGCATAGACAAGACGTTTCGACTGAAACCAGATGTTGTACTGATGGATATGGTCATGGATGAAATGGATGGTATTGAAGCAACGATGCAGATTAAAGCTCAAATGCCCAATGTTAAAGTGATTATGCTGACAAGTTTTATTGAGGATAAAGAAGTATATCGTGCTTTAGATGCTGGTGTTGATAGTTATATCCTTAAAACGAGCAGTGCAGAGGAGATTAGAGACGCGATATATAAAACGTACTCAGGGGAATCTGTATTTGAAAAAGAGGTAATGGCAAAAATGCGTTACCGTATGAATCAGAAAGCGGAATTACATGAAATGTTGACTGAACGTGAGAAAGAAATACTCTTGCTTATTGCAAAAGGTTATTCGAATCAGGAAATTGCAGATGCTAGTCATATTACGATAAAAACAGTTAAAACGCATGTTAGCAATATATTAAGTAAACTTGAAGTACAGGATAGAACGCAAGCGGTCATCTATGCTTTTCAACATGATTTAATAGAATAAAAAAAGGAGGACGCATCCTCCTTTTTTTATTTTTTTACTTTTTCATAGCCATCTACTAATAATTCAAGCTCACCAGTATGTGGTTCTATAACTAATCCATGGACAGGAACAGATTTATCGAACAGTGGATGATTGTATACCATATCTACATTGTGATATACATTTTCATTCACATCATTAAATCCTCCGATAAATTTACTTACATTGTAGCCTGCATGATCAAGTGTATCCATTGTTTCTTTTTTAATCCCTCGAGCAGTCATCGTCTCTATTACTTTGTCAGCATCAATTTGACACATTCCACAATCTTTATGGCCCATAATGATAATCTCTTCAGCACCTAATGCATAGATACCTACTAATAAGCTTTTCATTGTAGCACCATATGGATGTGTGATTGTTGCGCCTGCATTTTTAACAACTTTAACATCACCATTCTTTAATCCTAAAGCTTTATGTGATAGTTCTTGTAGTCGAGTGTCCATACAAGTAAGTATAACGGCTTTCATTTCAGGCTGTTTTGAAGTTACATAAGCTTCATACTCTTTGTTTTGAACGAATTTCTTATTGAAATCCATAATGCTTGATAATAATGACATGATTTTCCCTCGATTTCGTATAGATTATTAGTCTAAGCTTTTATTTTATCTTTATGAATGATGGCATTGATTTGAGCTCCAACAATAATGATGAAACCTGTTAAATACAACCAAAGCATTAACACGATAACGCCTCCGATACTACCGTATGTTTTTGAGTAGTTAGAGAAGTTGTTAACATAGAAACCAAATAAGAAGCTTGCTCCTAACCATACAATTGTAGCAAATAACGCCCCTGGTAGTACAGATTTAATGTTTAGTTTGATGTTTGGTGCAATCGCATAAAGTGTTGTAAAGACAATAAACGTTACCAGTACTGGTAATACAATTTTCACGAGATTAAATACCCATTTAAATTGATCACCTAAACCAATATGTCCAAATAAGTAGTTGCCAATTTGTTCACCGAATATTGGTAATGCAAGAGCTACACCAAAAACTAAGACCATTATTACTGTAAATAAGACACTAAGTAATTTTGAAACGATAGGGTTTCTTGCATCTTCAACTTCATAAGATACGTTAAATGCATTCATTAACGCAGTCATACCATTTGAAGCTGACCATAAAGCAGCGATTAAACCGAATGATAATAATCCGCCATTTGCATTATTCATTACATCGCTAATGATATCTGTAATCATCTTGGCAGTATCACCAGGTGCATTTTGTGAAATTAAGTCGGTAATTGTCTCCTTTTTAACATTTAATAAAGGAATTAAAGTTAATAAGAAGATAAGCATAGGAAATAATGAAAGCAGGAAATAATAAGCAAGTTGTGCTGAAAGTCCAGCAGCATCATCTTTACCTATTCTAAATAATAATTTATTTAAGAAGTTACCATCTTCTTTATATTTAGCAGGTTTATTAATTTTAGAAACATAGAATGTTTCGTTATCTTTATCCGGTTGTTTCGTTTTAAATTTTTGATTTGATACATAATTCTCATCAGCGTTGCTAAGTAAAGTCTGTTTATCGTTCTCTAAATGACTTGACTCAGGACTATTTGCAGCCTGAGTCAGAAATTTAGAGGTGCTTTTTTTCTCTTTTGACATATTTTCACCTCATTAATATTTAATTGATGACCAATTATCTATTAGGTCCTGAAAGTTTCTTTTGATTACGTTTTTCGATGAATGTATCTTTAGCATCTAAAATAGCTCTTTCTAATTCTGGGTTGTTACGACGAATTTCATCAATTGTTTCTTTCCAGTATAATAATTCATCTTTTAAGTTACGAGCTTTTGCTTTTGTGGTTGGAGCAGGCGTTAAACCATTTTGTTTAGTCACTTGCACTTGATTCTTAACTGAGCTGCGTGTTTTTTTATCAATCATTGATACAGCAGCACCGATTACAGCACCAGCAATTGTTGCAGGAATTAATTTGTTATTCATGTTTATTCTCCTCCTAGTGTATAAAAAATGGTGTCTATCACACCTATTAATTATTATATAGCCATTTGCATAGCGTGATAAACAAATAATATTTAAAATAAGCAATTTTTATATTATTCAATTTTTGAATAGTTTGATAAAATAGATTTTGGATGGAAATTTGAAGAAGTAGGTGTAATTAATGAATAAAGAACAAATGGTGAATGAAATAGTACAAAAATTAAAATTAGTAAATGTCGGTGTGATTAAACCGGAATCGATTGATGATAATAAAATAGACGAATTAAGAGACATTCATGAGATGGTGTCAAAAAGAGAGACTTTTTCTCCGAGTGAAATGAGTGCATTAACTGAAGCTTTAGGTCAATTAAGAAAGTAATATCAAAAATTACGACAGAAAAGGGGAACAGAAATGAAATTACTTAAGGAAGATAAGTTAAAGAAATATGCAGAGCTACTGGTTAAAGTAGGTATGAACGTACAACCTGATCAACGTGTATACATTCGTGCAACTGTAGATGCTAAAGATTTTGTGCATCTAGTTGTAGAAGAGGCATATAAAGCAGGTTCTAAGGACGTTAAAGTTCATTATGCAGATGATCGATTATCACAATTAGCTTTTCAATATCGTGATCAGGAAGCATTCGAAACTGTTCCACAATATATTGTAGATGAGCGTATGGATTATGCGAACGATTATGCAGCGCAACTTGCATTAATCTCATCAAGCCCTGAAAACTTAAAAGACGCTGATCCTGCTAAAGTTTCAGCGAGTATGAAAGCTTATGGTGCAGCATTTAAAGATTATATGAAAATGATGCAGTCAGACCAATTCTCATGGACGGTTGCGGCCTACCCATCAATTGCTTGGGCGAAGCTCGTTTTCCCTGATTTATCAGAGGAAGAGGCATTTGAAAAATTACTGGATGCGATTTTAGAGTCAGTAAGAATGAACGAGAGTAACCCAGTTCAGGCTTGGGTTGATCATAATGATAATCTTCACACGAAAGCTGATTACTTAAATAAAAAAGCTTATGTAGCATTGCACTACACAGCACCTGGTACAGATTTAAAGGTAGGCTTACCTGAAGGGCATATTTGGTGTGGCGCATCAAGTATCAATAAAGATGGTAATGCGTTTATGGCAAATATGCCAACTGAAGAGGTATTTACAGTGCCACATAAAGATAAAGTGAATGGGACAGTTTCAAGTACATTACCTTTAAGTTATGGTGGAAATATTATTGATCAGTTTACCTTAACATTTAAAGATGGCGAAGTGATTGAATATGATGCTAAAGTTGGTAAAGATATATTAGAAGGCTTACTGAATTCTGATGAAAATGCGAAACGCTTAGGAGAAGTTGCTTTAGTTCCTCACGATTCACCGATTTCTAATTCTAAGATTTTATATTATAATACTTTATTCGATGAGAATGCTTCATGTCATCTGGCGTTAGGTTCAGCGTATCCTTTCTGTTTAGAAGGCGGAAAAACTATGGATGAAGCGGACTTAGCTAAGAATGGCTTAAACAATTCAATTACACATGAAGATTTTATGATCGGCTCTGCTGAGATGAATATTACAGGTATTACTGCAGAAGGTCAGGAAGAAGCAATCTTTGTAAATGGAAATTGGGCATTTTAATTTTTAAAATAAAGTGATATGATAATATTATTATTGATTTAAGAGGAGGATGGGCATGTCAGTACCTATGATGTGGTTAGTAGTTATCGCGTTCTTATTTACAATCTTTGCATTCGGTTCTTTTATTATGTTTACATTAATCAATGCTTTCGATTCAAGAGAATCAGATATCGTTGATACACCCGAAGAAGCATTAGAAAAGAAAGTTTTTGCTGACGAAATTCATTAATATTCATTTTAAAGAGATAGAGGACTATCTCTTTTTATTTTGCGCAAAATCAACTATGATAATATTAAATTACAATACTAAAAGTTATGGAATTGAGGAATGATGATGACAGAACGATTAAAGAAAACGATGGATGAATCTAAGACGATTAAGACGAAACAAATCTTTCCGACTGATACGAATCATCACAATACATTGTTTGGTGGAAAATTAATGGCTTTAATAGATGATGTAGCGAGTATTGCAGCAACAAGGCATTGTGCACGTTCTGTAGTAACTGCCAGCACAGATTCGGTAGACTTCTTAAAACCTATCAGACCCGGAGAAGTTGTGACGTTAGAAGCGGTTGTGACTTATACGGGGACATCTTCACTTGAAGTGTGTGTCCAAGTTATTTCAGAAAATGTGATCCAGCAGGCGAAACAACTGGCTGCTATAAGTTTTCTGACATTCGTCGCATTAGATGATGACAATAAACCAGTAGTCGTACCCGAAGTCATTGCAGAAACAGAAGATCAGATGTGGTTAAATGAAACTGGGAAAGAGCGTGCAGAATTCAGAAAATCAAGACGTGGTAAAAGTAAGGAATTGCTAAACTTTTTTGAAAAAAATATAGAAGTATAAAAATAAGCATTAAACAGATTTCCTTTTTAGAAATCTGTTTAATGCTTATTCACTTCATTTACGACCAAAAATTCAACTTCGTCATCAGTGAAATTATACCAGTAATGAGGTTCATGAGCTTCAAACATGTATGAAGCACCAGGCTGGAGCTCAAGACGTTCAGTCCCAACAGTTAGCGTTAGGGTTCCGCGTAGACAGTAGATAAATTCAACACCTGCATGTTGACTTGAGTCATTTTGACTAGCACCTGGTTTAAGGATGACACGTATCGGTGTAAAAGCTCCTGGTATACCATTTGATAAATTCTGATATGTAAATGATTTTGTTAATTCCGTAGGATCCGTAATATTTTCGATGGTTGTGGAATGGAAAAAGTAGCTAGGATGCACTTCTAAAGCATCAGCTATTTTACGTAAAGAAGCCATTGTTGCACTGCATTTGTTTGTTTCTAATTGAGATAGGAAAGCGATTGATACACCTGTTTCTTCTGAAATATATTTCAGCGTTTTATTCTGTTTTTTCCGTATCTCACGTATTTTTTCCCCTATTGTCATTATTCACACCCCTAATTTGTTCTCTCTTTATCCTTATTATACATTAAAATAATAACAAATAATAAGAATATTTCAAAAAAACAAATTATTGATTCATTCTTACTTCATTAGCTTTAAAATCTGTTGTTGGATAATACATATTCTTAACGAGTAAGTTAGGGCCTAAACATTTTACTTTTGGACAATGACAGTTGAGTGATTGATTGAGTTCACTAGCTTTCCATTTATCGTAGATTGTTTGAAGCGGTGTAGTTACAATATTTTCAATCGTACCCGTTTCATCTCCAAAGTCAGTGACAATTACATCACCTGTAAATACATTGACATTAAGTCTTGAACGTCCGTCAGGATCATTACGTACGGTAACGTTTTTCGCTTTATTTACTTCATCAAGGAATAACAAATCATCTTGTTTAAGTGAGCAAGGTAAGATTGGTAATGTCCCAAATAACATCCACGTATCTTCATCTCTAAATGATAGTAATTTTCTGATGGCATCTTTTGTTTCATCAATCGTTAATACATTTAAATCACTTGCAAAATCAGAAGGATACATCGGATGTACTTCATGACGTGCACATTTCATGTCATTTACAATTTCTTTATGGATTTTTTCAAGATATGGCAGTGTATTTTTATTAAGCATTGTTTCTGCAGATACAAACATGCCAGCTTCGGATAATTTACGCGCATTTTCAATCATCTGTTCATATAATTTATAGCGTGCAGCAAGAGGTGGTTTCTTATCCATTACATGGAATCCAACTTCAGCGAATTCATCAATTGTTCCCCAGTTGTGAGAAATATGCATAACATCTACTAAGTCAATGATTGGTTCATAGCGCTCGTAATTAATCGTTAAATTTGAATTCATTTGTGTATAGATGTCGCGCTCTTGAGCGTATTTTAAAATAGGAATAACTGTTTCCTTAATAGATTTTTTTGAGAACATCGGTTCTCCGCCCGTAACACTTAAAGTCGAAAGATGTTCAACCTCATCCAGTCGGTTAAATATCGTCTTCATATCAATCGTATCTGGATCTTTAAGTTGCAATGTATAACCGACAGCGCAGTGTGCACAGCGCATATTACATAATGTAGTCGTTGTAAATTCAATGTTTGAAAGTTTAGTTTCTCCGTATTTTTCAACTTCATTATATGCTTCCCACGGGTCATTATGAATTGAAATTTTTTCTTTCAAATGTATCATTATTAGCCTTCTTTCAAGTTTTTGTCTTTTACTATTATGAACGTGTGATAATCTTTGTCAATAACAAATACATTGAAAGTTTAGTGAATCTGTTCCATAATGAATACAATCAGGATAATTAAAAGGAGTAAGTTATGACAAAAGAATCTTTAGAAGAAATTAAAGTAAAGTTAAGTGATTTTATGGAAAGAATTGATTCTGTAGATCCAGAAACAACAGACATCAATGATATCGATGAATGGTTAATGATTCTTGATCAGTTAGAAGCTAAAGTAAAATCTATTCAACAATAAGGAGATAAAGAATGGCAGATATACAAGTAAAGATCGGTCAACAGTTTCCTTTGACAATCAAAAGACTCGGTATTAATGGTGAGGGAATAGGCTATTTTAAAAGGAAGATTACTTTTGTTAAAGGGGCGCTCCCTGGCGAAGTAATCGTTGCACAAGTTACAGATATTAATAATAAATATTTAGAAGCAAAGATGGTTAAAATCCGTGAAAAAAGTAAAGAACGTGTAAAGCCGCCATGTAACGTCTTTGAATTATGTGGAGGATGCCAATTACAACACCTTTCTTATAACGGACAATTAAAATATAAAAAGCAAATAGTAGAAGATGCCATCACAAAGTATGCACCTCACGTGAAGCTTGATGTGATTAAAGATACACTGGGAATGGCTAATCCATTTGGTTATCGTAATAAAAATCAGTTTCCTGTAGAGAAGTCAGGACGTAAAATACGTGCTGGACTTTATAAAGAACATTCAAATACGTTAATTGATTTACATGAATGTATTGTTCAGGATAACCGTACGATGAAGACGACGAATGAAATCAAGAAGATTATGAGTGAGTTAAATATTGAAGTATGTAAAAATCCTGCGCGTGATATCGGTGTGCGTCATATTATTACGCGTGTAGCTTTAGCTACAGGCGACTTACAGGTCGTGTTTGTTACGAATACTCGTGATCTGAAGAAACAGGATCTATTAGCAGAGCGTGTGATGCGACTCCCTGGTGTTAAAGGCGTAGCATTAAACATCAATAAAGAAAAAACTTCTATTGTTATGGGAAATGAAACGATTGTGATTGCTGGTGAGGAAACAATTCGTGAGACATTGCAGGATCATGTGTATGATTTATCAGCAGAGAGTTTCTTCCAGTTGAATCCAAAGCAAACAGTTGTACTTTATAAAGAAGTAGAACGCGCAGCAGGCTTAACAGGTAAAGAAAACGTCGTTGATGCATTCTGTGGTACAGGTACGATTGGAATTTGGCTTGCCGGTAAAGCAAAAGAAGTGCGCGGGATGGATACGAATGAAGATGGTATCGTTAACGCAATTTATAATGCGACTGCTAATAACAAAGATAACTGTAAGTTTGAAGTTGGAGATGCATCAGAAAAATTAGATGAATGGATTAAAGAAGGTTTCTATCCGGATGTTATTACAGTGGATCCACCAAGAACGGGGTTATCTGAAGAAACGATTCAGTTAATCAATGAAATCAAACCGAAGACATTTGTCTACACAAGCTGCAACCCGTCAACTTTAGCAAAAGACTTAGCACATTTAACGAAGGCATTCCAGGTAGAATATATTCAACCAGTGGATATGTTCCCACAAACAGCACAAGTTGAAGCGGTCGTTAGACTTGTGAGAAAAAGAAAATTATCGAGATAATAGAGCATCCATAGTATTAGCTATGGATGTTTTATTGTTTTAGTGAAGGGTAAATAATACTATAACGATTTTAGGAGGAATATATAATGACTAAGAAAATCGCAGTAGTATTAGAGAATTTATTTGAAGACTCAGAATTTACTAGCCCGGTAGAGGCGTTTAAACAAGAAGGTCATGAAGTGACTGTAATTGGTAAAGAAGCAGGAAGTACTGTAAAAGGTAAAAAGGATAATACTGAAGTTAAAATAGATAAAGCAATTAGTGAAGTTAAGCCTGAAGAATTTGATGCTTTACTGATTCCAGGTGGATTTTCACCAGACTTATTACGTGGGGATGAACAAGGCCGATTTGGTACTTTTGCAAAAAGCTTTGTAGAAAAAGAAAAACCGGTATTTGCTATTTGTCATGGTCCACAATTATTAATAGATACGGATTTATTAAAGGGTAAGAAAATGACAAGTTTCTTATCAATTCGTAAAGATTTAGAAAATGCAGGTGCAACAGTAGTAGATGAGCCGGTAGTTGTAGATAGTGGTATCGTAACTAGCCGTACACCAGAAGATTTAGAAGACTTTAACCGTGAATCATTAGCATTATTGAAATAAAAACTTGTAATCAGTCGACTGAGGTCGACTGATTTTTTTGGCTTATAGAATATTCTTTGGCTTTGATAAATTTGCTAAATCACCGATACATCTCAAGACTGATTTTACGTCTCTTCTGTCATTTTTAATTCCAAAGCAAAGTGGCTGGTGGTAATATGAATGTAAGAAAGAGGTGGATTCATCTTGAAAAGAACTAGAAAAAGAGGTTGTGGATGCTTTGGCTGTTCGTCAATATTACTCATCCCATTATTGCTTCTAATATTGTATGTCGGCTGGAATGTTTATCAAGGTTTCCAGGTTGATATTGGTGAACTTAAGTCTATTGAACAACAAAATACGTATGTTTCAACGCAAGATATGCAGCCATATGTTAAAAATGCTTTTATAGCAGTAGAAGATAAAAGGTTTAACGAACACGATGGAGTCGACTGGATAGGTACGGCCAGAGCGATGGTGGTTTCATTAAAGGATGGCGAAGCATCGCAAGGGGGAAGTACTATAACACAACAATTAGCCAAAACTTATTTCTTTAATAATGAAAAGTCGATTTCACGAAAGATAAAAGAAGTCGTAGTGGCGAAGCGTATCGAAAACAATTATTCAAAAGAGCAGATTTTAAGTTTTTATTTAAATACAATTTATTTTGGAAGTAATCATTATAATATAGAAAGTGCAGCAAACTCTGACTTCAGAGCTAGCACACATAAGGATAATCAGTTTTATCCTCAAATCACTATATTACAAAGTGCATTACTTGCAAGTACAATCAATGCACCGTCACTTTATCATCCTGAGTCATATCAAACAGATGCGGCTTTAAAAGAACGTACGAAAGAAACGTTGCAAAAAATGCTTGAACAAAAATTTATCACTGAATCAGAATACAATACGGCTGTCAGTGGTTTATAATAAATATGAGTTGAACGCTAAATATATATTTAGCGTTATTTTTATGGAGGTTTGAATATGGAAAAAAAAATCACCAGAATAGAAGTGCAAAAAAACAACAAAGAACGTTTTAATTTATATATTAATGGTGAATTTTTTGCCGGTATTGATGCAGCAACGTATGTTCATTTTAATTTGAAGAAAGACTTGATCGTCACAGACCAGATGCTACGTGAAATCGCAGAGTATGATGGGTATCGTGTAGCTATAAATAAAGCGATTCAATATCTATCATATAAGAAACGTACAGAAAAAGAAGTACGAAATTATTTGATGAAATTAGAAGTAAATACAGAAGCGATTGATAAGTCGATCGATTATTGTAAGCAAAATGGATATATTAATCATGCAGATTACTGCATGAGTTTAATGAATACGATGTTAAATACTACAGATAAAGGGCCGGTCATTTTTGCACAGAAGCTGAAGGAATTAGGTATAGAACAAAAATTAATTGAACAATATACAGCTCAGTACGAATCACTAATTACAGAGGAACGCATCGAAAAAATAGCAGCCAAGATTACAAAAAAGTATGAAAAAAAACAATCGAGACGTATGATTCAGCAAAAAATAATGCAAACACTCATTCAAAAAGGTTATAATTTGGATATTGCAAACGATGCATTAAAAAATGTTAAAATAGAAACGAACGAAGATGCACTTCAAAAAAATCTGGAAAAAGAAGTGAATCGCTTATCCAGGAAACATGAAGGCTTTGAATTAAAGCAAAAAATCATCCAAAGTATGATGAGAAAAGGCTTTGAATACGATAATATTATAGAACGTTTAAAGGATTGTGGGCTTAGTGACTGATAAAAAATTAATTGAAATGAATGAACACGAATTGCGTGAAGTAGTAGGCATATATCGAGAAAAAGCAAGAAAAGCTGAGACGATGGGAATTGTTAACGAGTACGAAGTGTGGATGCGTAAAGCATTGATTGCTGAAAGTTATATGGTGGATACAAATAAAGTGGAAATCGGCAAAGTATATCAACTTATCGGTAATCAAAAAGAATTTTTTAAGGTGGAGCGCATTAAAGGTGTATTTGCCTGGGGATTCAGACTCGGTGCAAAACTTGAAGAAGAAGGTATACCTTTAGCGTTGTTACAGCTTGATGCTTAGGGAGATATAAAATGACAAATAATATACTAGTAAGACTCGTTAATGTAACAAAATACTTTCGTCACGTTAGTGGATTTTCAAAGTTTAGAGATATCATCATACCGGATGCTAAAAATCATAATGTAGAAGTTAAGGACGTTACGATACATCTTTATAAGGGTGAAGTGCTAGGGTTAATCGGTTTACCGGACTCAGGTAAATCAGTGATTGGTAAACTTATTTCTAAAGTAGTTGAACCGAATGAGGGACGTGTTAAAAACGACCACCCAACATTTCTTGCCAGTCATAACCATATCTTTGAAGGCGACTCTTCTGTTAAACAATTAATTGAATCAATCTTTTTATCATATAACCTGCCTTTAAATTCATTTACCGAAAAGAGACAAAATGTTTTAGAATTCAGTGGTTTAAAAGATTACGAGAAACGCCCGACAAGTGAGCTATCGACATTTGAACGTTCAAAGCTAATGATTACACTTGCATACTTTCTAAAACCTGATGTTATCATATTTGATGATCTATACCGTCATCTGGACAATGCATTCAGAGAAAAGTTTGGTATGATTATTGATTTACTGGTAAAAGAACAAAAATCAATCGTTCTTATAGAAACTGACATTGATTTTATTGAAAGTAAAGCAAATTATATTACCTGGATGAGTCATGGTCAGGTTAGAAAATCAGGTACACCTAAAGAAATCATTCCGCTCTATAAAAGTTATTTAAAGGATTTTGAGAGTTGTCGTAATGAAGAAGCACGTTCATTATTTGATTTAAATTATAAAATGGCACGTTCCCTTAATCATGATGAAGGAGAAAAACTTAGCAGAATAAGGCGTTATGGTGGAGTTATTATCGATGAAAATCTTCAAAAGCTACTTACGACCAGCATCCTTATTTTGTTCGGAATTGCATTAATGTTTGTGTTATTACTTAATAATATTGGCGTACCTTCAAAGGTGACTGCCAATGTGGAAAATAGTATTGTTGAAAAACCTGACAAAGCATACATCGATAAATATGCACTTGGTGTGACGAGTAGAGATACGACGCTTTCTAATAAATCTGAGGAAAAAGATATACCTTCTAATACGACTTTAACTATTTCAGGATATAATGATAAAGTTTTTCGTGTGGATTATGCCGGTGGTGCGATGAATGTTGATAAGAAAGATATTATCTATATCAACCCTGCTGCTTTATATGATGAGCATTCATTTAGTGAATTAGAAGATTATATGTATAGTAATTATGTGAATTTCAGAGAATTTTTTAATGGCTTTATCGGAAAGTCTCACAGTACAATTAATAAAGAATTATATCCGGAATCAAATCACAGATATAAAGTGAAACTGACTAAAAACGATATCCATCTGCATTTTGATGATGTAAATAAATTAAATGGCATCAGCTTCCCGATGGAAAATCAAAAAAAACTTAAGAAAAAGTTTGGCATTAAATCAGATCAGTGGATAGTAAAAATTGGAGAGGGATATGCCATTGCAGACTTTAAGAACAATGAATGGTTATATATCCAGATGTAGGTGTTATGATGAATGAATTACTGAATACAATAAAATATATTCCGCATACGATAAAAAATGCACTTATTGAAATCTACTATAATCAAAAACTTTATGCCATATGGTTAACTATTAATCTATTGCTGATAGCAGTTACATTCTTATGGATTAATTTAACCGAGGGACTACCGATTGATAAGCTCTCAAAAGTGTGGTCATTATCCGGATATCTTGTGTTTTTCTGGATAGCCTGTGCAGCTTATTTTTCTATGAAGATGTTGCAGTCAAGAGGATTTATGTTAAACATAACGAACACACCAACGTATGTATTAACAACTGTCCAAATCATTAATTTCTATATTTTATTTATTATTTCGCTTATAATGTTACTCATTATTGCGATTTCAAATAAGGTGGAAATTGATACGAGTATCGTGAGCATTATATATTTCTCATTAATGACATTTCTATTGCTAATGCCAATATGTACGTTACTTGCGTTAATGTCTCATCTTTTTGATAATATGCGCTGGATTATCATGGTGATTTTATTTTTAATTTTGATTAGTGTACCGATTTTGTGGATTCCATCTGATTTACCGGAACTTTTAATTAATATCTTAAAGTTAAATCCATTCTACTTTATAGTCAATGGTGTACAGGAGTCGGTAGTATTAGGTAGTACACCGTTGTTGAATCTACCTGCACAAATGATTTTTATATTTGAACTGATATTAATCTATATTTGGTTCAATTACTTCTATAAGATTTTAAAAGATGAAATAAATATAAATAAATCAGAAGGTTCTGAGCCAAAAAAACAATCTAAATTAAGCATTAACTTACAAAATCTAAGGGATAGTATCTTTAAATCATAATCTTGAATATCTATAATTAAAACCGAGGACAACGCATCGTGATTGATGCGTTGTCCTCGGTTATTTTGTATCATTTTCAAGATTAATTGACTTTACCTCGTACTAATTTTTGCTGTAGTTTTTCTTCTGTGAATACCCAGCCAGTGTAACTATGAGTCACGTAATACTTATCATCAAGTCCAAGAATAGCAACAAAAGAATAATGACCGTTCTTTAAATAGCGTAAATCAATGAAACGGAGTTCATAGCCATTGTCAGTTTGCGTAACTGTCCATCGGTAAATTGAACTGAAGTTAATAAATGCTCTGAAGTTTTTATCATGCATTGCATGCTGCATGTATTTTGTTTCAGGAAAAGGGATACGTTTAAAACGATCACTAAAGTTAACTGATCGTTTATAGCTTCTGCCGATATAATCATGTGTATCTGTCTGTATTGCAACGCGCCATTCATAAAAACGAATGGTTGGTGCAACGAACGTCTTGATAATTTTTTCATCTTTTGGAATGAGCTTAAGTGCTGCACGTTTAATTGATTGTTGCAACATTCGTCTAGTGATATAGTAGATGACAAGTATAACTATCAAACTTGAAAAGATATATACCGGATTACCTCCGATATACCATAAACATATGGCACAAATGTGTAAGATAAAGATGATGGGATCGAATGTATTGATAATTCCAATCTGAATCCATTTATTTGTTAAGGGACGTAAAGCTTGCGTACCGTATGAATTAAAGATATCTACGAACACATGGAGAAATACAGCTATTTGAGCCCATAACCATACATGGAAGTATTGCACATCTTTAAAGATCATACCAATTAAGACTGTAAGTACTATCGGCCAGATGAGAGTAAAGGGAATTGAGTGTGTGATACCACGGTGGTTATTGATATAGACGGCATTATTCTTTAATTTTAAAACAGTATCAATGTCCGGAATTTGTGATCCGACCATTACTGCAGTAACGATAGCGGGATACATCGAAGTAACTGCAGGATCAATCGTTGCAAGTCCTGCTAGTCCGACACCCATTACAATATGCGTAGCTGTATCCATAAGAATCATTCCTTTCACACTCATTATAATCTAATTTAAAGCAATAGATAAAAGAAAAATCGGAAGTTTAACAATAATTTTAGAAAGTTGGTTAATATGAAATATAAATATACTTTCAGTACACAGTTATTAAGTTGGTTCAATCAAAATAAAAGAGAGATGCCCTGGAGAGAAACGAATGATCCGTATAAAATATGGTTATCAGAAGTTATGCTCCAGCAAACACAAGTCAACACTGTCAGAGCTTATTACAATAGATTTATTGAACGATTTCCAGATATCGATACATTAGCAGAAGCTTCAATTGATGAAGTGTCTAAGTATTGGGAAGGATTAGGATATTACTCGCGCGTTAGAAATTTTCATACAGCTGTACGTGAAGTTCAAGTCCAGTATGCAAGCAAAGTACCAGATGATCCAAAAGCATTTCTTGCATTAAAAGGCGTAGGACCTTATACGCAAGGGGCTGTTATGAGTATTGCTTTTAATCATCAATTACCTGCAGTGGATGGTAATGTATATCGTGTATTTGCAAGACTTGATAATGATACTTTTGATATTTCTAGTTCCCGAGCACGAAAACACTTTGAATCGAAAGTTATGGAAGTTATGCCTGAACAGGCAGGAGATTTCAATGAGGCATTGATGGAATTAGGTGCAACAGTCTGCACACCTAAAAATCCTGTATGCTTACTATGCCCGGTGAATGAACATTGTGAAGCATATGAACAGGGTAATATGCAAAATTTGCCGGTTAAACTTAAAAAAATAAAAAAGACAGTGCAGCATTATAAAGTGCTATTAATACATAAGGACGACCAGGTCATCATTCAAAGGAGACCGGATAATGGATTATTAGCTTCTATGTGGCAGTTTCCAATGTTTGATATAGATATGCATGTCGGTGATATTGAAGAACAGATGGATATCTCTTTACATATTGAGCGTGAACCGTTTGTTAAAACAAAGCACCAGTTTACACATTTAGAATGGCAGATGGAAGTATATCACGCTTATACTAAAGATGATGTTGAGCTCCCGTATAAACTGATATCACCCGATGAGAAAGATGCATACAATTTCCCGGTATCTATGACTAAAATCTTTAATTACTATAGTGAATTTAAACAATAGGTTTATTTACGTTTATTGAAACGCTTATTATGTTATAATTTAAAATGCAAATATTATAAATTATAGGTGGTGTGGAACATGGTCAAAGAATCCATACCAAAAGAAGGCCAGAATGTGCAGATACAAAGTTATAAACATAACGGAAAAATTCACAGAGTCTGGTCTGAAACAACGATTTTAAAAGGGACAAATCATGTTATCATTGGGGGGAATAATCGAACGCTTGTAACTGAAAGTGACGGTAGGACTTGGGTTACAAGAGAGCCGGCTATTGTCTACTTTCATGCTGAGTATTGGTTTAATGTCATCTGTATGTTCAGGGAAGATGGTGTGTATTACTATTGTAATTTATCATCACCTTTTGTATATGACACAGAGGCTATTAAATATATTGATTATGACTTAGACATAAAAGTCTATCCTAATGGTAAGTATCACTTACTGGATGAAGATGAGTATCAGCAACACATGAAACAAATGAATTATCCAAAAGAGATTGATGATATCCTGAGGAGAAACGTTGATATTTTGCAGCAATGGATTGAAAGGAAAAAGGGACCATTTGCGCCAGACTTTATTAAAGTCTGGCAAGAAAGATTTCATTTCCAGAAAAGAATGAAAGATTAAATCAACCTAAATGTTAGGTTGATTTAATTTGTTAAAGGGAGATTTTACATGATTAAACGATATATGCAGTTTGTAAAACCTTACTGGATGTTGATTATACTAACCATTGCGATAGGTATTCTAAAGTTCGGGATACCACTATTAATTCCGCTACTCATTAAATATGTAATTGATGACGTGATTCAAAATGGTGCAATGACGATAGAAGAGAAAAAGTCAGCATTGATGAATGCGATATTAATTTTTGGCTTTATCTTTGTTGTGATTCGTCCGCCAGTAGAATACTACCGACAATATTTAGCACAGTGGACAAGTAATAAAATATTGTATGACATCAGAAAGAAATTATATAAACACTTACAGAATTTAAGTGTACGATTTTATTCTAATAATAAAGTCGGCGAAGTCATTTCTCGAGTGATTAACGATGTTGAGTCTACAAAAGATTTTATTGTGACTGGATTAATGAACGTATGGCTGGATCTAGTGACAATCATCATAGCACTCATCATTATGTTTACGATGAGTGTGAAATTAACGTTAATTTCATTAATCGTCTTCCCGTTTTATATGTTTAGTATTTATTACTTCTTTGGAAACTTACGTAAATTAACACGTGCGCGAAGTCAGTCGCTTGCTGAAGTACAAGGTTTCTTGCATGAACGTGTTCAAGGCATGACAGTCATTAAGACGTTTGCAATTGAAGAGGAAGAGAATGCACGATTTAATAAACGAAATGAAAACTTTTTAAAGAAGGCAACAGATCATACAAAATGGAATGCGAAAAGTTTTGCGGTGATTAATACGATTACAGACATTGGTCCGTTGCTTGTTGTTGGATTTGGTGCTTATCTAGTGATACAAGGCGGATTAACGGTCGGGAGTTTAGCGGCATTTATCGCATATCTTGATCGCTTGTATGGACCATTGCGAAGATTAGTATCTTCATCTACAACACTTACACAAAGTTTAGCGTCTATGGATCGTATGTTCCAGCTGTTTGATGAACCTTATGATGTTAAAGATGCCACGCATGCACGTGATATTAAAGTACAGCATGGGGATATAACGTTTAAAGATGTAGGTTTTAAGTATAACGAGAATGACGAAGAAGTATTACACCATGTAAATCTTGATATTCATAGCGGTGAAACCGTAGCATTTGTCGGTATGAGTGGTGGTGGAAAATCGACGATGATTAGCTTGATACCGAGATTTTATGATGTGACGAGTGGAGAAATTGAAATAGATCACGTGCCGCTGAAAGATTACACGATTGAAAGTTTAAGAACACAAATCGGTATGGTAATGCAGGATAATATATTATTCTCTGAATCAATACGCGAAAATATATTACTTGGTAAACCAGATGCAACAGAAGAAGAGATGATCTATGCGGCGAAACTTGCCAATGCACATGATTTTATTATGAGTTTACCCGATGGTTATGATACAGAAGTCGGTGAACGTGGCGTGAAATTATCAGGTGGACAGAAGCAACGTGTAGCTATTTCACGTGTATTCTTAAAGAATCCACCTATCTTAATACTTGATGAAGCAACAAGTGCGCTGGATCTTGAAAGTGAAGCGGTCATTCAGGAAGCTTTAGAAACATTGTCTAAAGATCGTACGACTGTAATAGTTGCACATCGCTTATCAACGATTACACATGCGGATAAGATTGTTGTCATTCAAAATGGCGAAATCGTAGAAATTGGAACGCATCAGGAATTAATGCATAAGAAATCCCATTATTATAATTTATATTCTATCCAGCATTTAGATGCGGAATAGTATGGAGACTTTTTGCCCTCTATTGTATGATATAAGTATCATATATAGGGGGTATTTTTGTGGATGTTTTACAGGCAATACAATTGATTGTGAATACAATCTTTCTTGTATTAACTTTGATTGTAGCAATAGGGGTCTTTTCACTTATTTTTGTTGATAAGAAACAAAATCAGCATAGTATTTTAAGAAATTATCCGGTACTTGGGCGTGTGCGCTATTTCTTTGAAAAAATCGGACCGGAAATGCGTCAGTATTTAATTCAGTCAGATAATGAGTCTACACCTTTTTCAAGAAAAGATTATCTGGATGTTGTAAAGGCAGGTAAGTACAAATCACGAATTGGTGGATTTGGTTCAAGACGTGACTTTAATGCACCTGGTTTTTATATTCAGAACTCAATATTTCCGAAGCAACCGAATGAATTAGCGATTGATCAGCAGAAAAAAGTTGAAACAAAAGTTTATAAACTGGATGCAGAAGGATTATTTTCAAGAAAAGAGCATCGTGAGTCTGCTGCTGTAGATCCGTATTTATTAACGGATGAACATGCAGTTGTTCTTGGAAACAGACGACCTCATCCGTTTTATGTCAAACGATTAATTGGTCAATCTGGTATGAGTTACGGTGCTTTAGGTAAAAATGCGATATCAGCATTGTCAAAAGGGTTGGGTTTAGCAAACACGTGGATGAATACGGGTGAAGGTGGACTGAGTGATCATCATTTAAGCGGTAAATGTGACATCATCTTTCAAATTGGACCAGGATTGTTTGGGGTTAGAGATGAAGACGGTAACTTCAGTGAAGAACAATTTTTGAAGAAAGCACAGAATGAGTCAGTAAAAGCATTTGAAATTAAACTTGCTCAAGGTGCTAAAACACGTGGAGGTCACGTTGAAGCAGAAAAGGTTACAGAAGAAATCGCAAGAATTCGTAACGTAAAACCATTTACGACAATTAACTCTCCGAATAGATTTACGTTTATGGAGAATAATATTGATTTACTACGATTTGTAGAAAGATTACAAATGTTGAGCGGTAAACCTGTAGGCTTTAAAATGGTGGTTGGAAACCTGGAAATGTTGTACAGTTTAGTTTCAGATATGAAAACTACAGGCATCTATCCTGACTTTATCACGCTTGATGGTGGTGAAGGTGGAACAGGTGCCACATATCAGGAATTAGAAGATACGGTAGGATTACCATTATTCTCTGCATTGCCGATATTAAATGCAGTGCTGGTTGAGCAAGGTTTAAGAGATGATATTAAGATTATTGCATCTGGAAAATTAATCACACCGGATAAGGTTGCCATTGCATTAGGACTTGGTGCAGATCTGGTACAGATAGCTCGAGCGATGATGATGAGTGTGGGATGCATTATGGCACAGCAATGTCATACCAATGATTGTCCGGTAGGTGTTGCGACTACTGATCCTCATAAAGAAAAGGGACTTGTTGTAGAAGAAAAACAGTATCGTGTGACGAATTATGTCGTAAGTATGCATGAAGGATTGTTTAATCTTGCAGCAGCATGCGGTGTTGACAGCCCAACGCAGATTACAGCGAAACACTTACTATATCGAACAGATAACGGTGAAATCATTACCGGTGAACAGTATGTGAAAAGGATGTATAAAACTTTAAAAGATGTAGGTTAAAATAAGCAGGATGATATTTTAGTACCGTAGTGAATTTCTCACTACGGTGCTTTTTTTATGGATATTAATAACCGAAATTGGTAGATCCCCAATTTCGCAATCTAAAAAGAAGCTGAAATTGGTAGACCCCCAATTTCGCAATCTAAAAAGAAGCTGAAATTGGTAGACCTCCAATTTCGCAATCTAAAAAGAAGTTGAAATTGGTAGACCCCCAATTTCGCATTTCACCCTTCATAATTGCTTATCCACTTTAATAAAAGGGTAAATATTTGTAAGAGGTGAATGTCATGGATTTAAGCTTTTTGAAAGATGATACATTACTTGCTGCAAAGCACTTGCTTGGGAAAAAGATTACTACAAACATTGACGGCAAATTAACAAGTGGCTATATTACTGAAGTTGAAGCTTATCTTGGTGAACAGGATAAGGCTGCCCATACATATAATTTACGTAGAACAAAAAAGAATGAAATGATGTATCGGAATTATGGTGGGATATATGTGTATACAATGCATGGCCATCATTGTATGAATTTTATAACGAGAGACGAATTGCATCCGGAAGGTGTATTAATTAGAGCGATCGAGCCGGTTGATGGACTGGATACTATGATTGAGCGTCGTGGAAGAACTAAAAATTTGACGGATGGTCCGGGTAAACTTACCCAAAGTCTAGGGGTGAAACGTGATATGCATAATGGTACTAGAATTAATGAAGGGGATATCCAGTTAACAGATGGTAAAATTCCAATTGAAATCCTGGAAAGTAAACGAATGGGAATAGATAATAAAGAAGAAGCGGTAGAATATTTATATCGTTTTACTGTAAAGGATAATCCATTTGTATCAAAAGATAAGGTCAAAGCAGTAAGTGGTAATGGCTGGAGAAAATAAAACAGCAGCGAATTCGCTGCTGTTATTTATATATCAATATTTTCGTTGTGAATCGTAATTTTCTTATCATCTTTATGGTACTTATAAAAACTGTGTGTAATGCGGTCTAAGTGTTCAAGTCTGTCACGATAATCAAATATAGTTCCAATCACTATGAGTACATGTTCTTTACTATATTCAGGATCTTTCTGCTGATTAATCTCTCTTAAAAATGCATCGAGTATATTTTCTTTAAATGCCTCATTAATCATATAGTTATCATCAATTTTGTTTGCAGGAACTTTTTGTGAAACTCGCATTAATATCTCTTCGTGAATTGTCATAAGTTCATCCAGTTCAAATTTAATCTGAACTTTAAGTTCTTCCGGTAAATTTATAACGTCATTTTCATAGCGGTGAAGTTTTCTTAATACATCATGTGCACGTCTCGTTGCTAATATAATTTCCTTGAAGATAATCTTCTTTCTGATGTTACGGATACTTCCTTTTTTCGTATAAGCGCGTTCTTCTTTGTATAAGTTAAACTGCTCTTCTACTTTTTCGATTCTGCTTCGAATATCATCAATATCACGTTTTACTGCATGAAACTCTGTAGACCCGTTTATTTCCAGGCGTATCCATTTAAAGATGTCACTACTGATATTTAAACAGTTATAATACATCTTTGTTTCGAATTTTGGAGGTAAGAACAATGTATTTACGATGAATGCACTGAATACCCCTATCATCACGAATGTAAATCTATACGCCGCTGACATTAGAAAATCACCATCTTGATGATCCATGATAATAAGTTGAGTCACGACAGCTAATCCAGTCACATGTGACAGATTTAACTTTTGAAGTATTGAAATGAGGAGAATAGATGTAATACCGATAATGATAATATGGAATCCAAAGATATGTGCCATAAATACAGCCAATGCTGCACCGATTAAATTTCCCTGAAACTGTTCGATGATTGTTTTGAATGAACGATAAACATTTGGCTGCATTGCAAAAAGCGCAGAGATACCTGCAACGATAGCACCTGGTGTATTAAATAAGTGGGCGATAAACAATGAGACTATAATTGCGATTCCAGTTTTAAATATACGTGCGCCTAATTTCATTTTTTACATCTACCTCATTATTAGATTGATAGTACACTTATACATGAATTTCAGCTATTTTTCAATAGTCATTTCTTTAAATGCATGTTCAACTGCTGCTAGAGTATCCTTGATATCTTGTTCAGTATGTTCCGTTGTAATAAACCATGCTTCATACTTAGAAGGTGCTAAGTTGATGCCTTGATTTAACATGAGTTTGAAGAACTTCGCGAAAGCCTCACCATCCGTATTTTCAGCTTGATTATAATTAACTACCTTTTCATCGGTAAAGTAGATTGTCATAGCCCCTTTTAAACGGTTGATCGTTGCACGAATATTATACTTTTCGATCAGCTGCAGCATGCCGTCTTCTAAAATTTTACCTAAGCGATCTAATTCTTCATACACACCGTCTTTTTTTATTACTTCAAGTAATGCAATACCTGCCTGCATACTTAATGGATTACCCGCCATTGTACCCGCTTGATAAGTTGGGCCTAGTGGTGCAACATGTTCCATAATATCCTGACGACCACCATAGGCACCAATTGGCAGACCACCACCGATAACTTTACCAAATGCTGTTAAATCAGGTTTCACTCCTAATAAGTCCTGTGCTCCACCGTACATAAAACGGAATGCAGTAATAACCTCATCATAGATGACTAAGGCGCCGTGTTCATGGGCGATATCGTTTACTGCTTGCAGGAAACCTTCTTTAGGTTCAACAATTCCGAAATTACCAACGATAGGTTCTACTAATACGCCTGCAATTTGATCTCCGAAATGATGGAAAGCTTCTTTAAACTGTTCAATATCATTAAATGGCACAGTAATTACTTCCTGCGCAACACTTTTAGGTACACCAGCTGAGTCAGGTGTACCAAGTTGAGAAGGTCCACTACCAGCTGCAACAAGCACTAAGTCAGAATGACCATGGTAACATCCTGCAAATTTAATGATTTTATCTCTTTTTGTAAATGCGCGTGCCACACGAATTGTCGTCATTACTGCTTCTGTACCAGAGTTTACAAATCTAACTTTCTCTAAAGAAGGAATTGCTTCTTTAAGCATCTCAGCAAATACCACTTCATGCTCAGTTGGTGTACCATAAAGGACTCCGTTTTCTGCTGCACGTTTAATCGCTTCTGTTATATGTGGGTGTGCATGCCCTGTAATAATAGGACCATATGCAGCAAGATAATCTATATATTTATTGTCATCTACATCATAGAAATATGCGCCTTGACCACGTTTCATGACAACCGGTGCGCCACCTCCTACTGCCTTATAAGATCTTGACGGCGAATTAACGCCTCCTAAAATCGCTTCATTCGCTCGTTTTTGAATACGTTCCGAATTTGTAAAATCCATATTATCAACCTCTTTTAGTTTAGTATTTTCGTCTACTATACTATCATAGAGTTACATAAATTTTGATTAGGAGGGTTCATATGTTGAAAATTGGTGATAATTTACCAGCGTTTGCAATGGAAAATCAAGATGGTGAGATGGTGACTAATGAATCTTTGCTTGGACAAAAGACGATTTTATATTTTTATCCTCGAGATAACACACCAACATGCACGACCCAGGCATGTGATTTTAATGATAATCTGACGGACTTAAAAGAACTCGGAGCACAAGTTTACGGGGTAAGTGGTGACAGTAAGACAAAACACACTAATTTTATTAAAAAATATCAATTGAATTTTGACCTGCTCGTAGATGAAAATTATGCGTATTCTGAATCTCTTGATATATACCGTTTAAAGAAGTCATTCGGTAAAGAAGCGATGGGGATTGTCAGAACTACTATCATTCTGGATGAAAATAATAAGGTCATCGGCTTTTTTGATGGTGTGAAAGTTAAACAGCAAATGGATGAGATTAAGGCAGTACTGAAATAAGGAGAACAGCATATGAAGATTATTTCTACGATAAATCTAAAAGAAATTTTTAATGATCTAGTTTCCGCGTATCCGGAACATGAGTTTATTTTTAGAGATGGATTTGATGCGTTAACGGAAGAAGATATTGCTATGATGGAAGTAATCATAACTTATGACAGTAAGTTAAACAGTGCCGTTATAAATAAAGCTAAACGCTTAAAATGGATTGCCTGGTATGCTGCAGGTGTAAATAAATTGCCATTATCAGAAATTGCAGCAAAAAATATTGTACTTACGAATGCTCGTGGTGTGCATAAAATTCAAATTTCAGAATATATCTTTAGTTACATCATGACTGATTATAAAAATGTTTTACCTTATTATGAACTTCAGCAGCAAAGAGGATATAAAACTAAAATCAGACATAAAGAGTTATTCAATCAGACAATTTGTTTTATAGGAACAGGCGAAATACCTCAATATGCTGCACATATTGCCAAAGCATTTGGAATGAAAGTAATAGGGCTGAATACTGATGGCAGACCTGTAGAAAATTTTGATACTGTCTTGAATATAGAGCGAAGAGAGGAAGCTTTTAAAACTGCAGATATTATCGTCAATGTTTTACCGGAGACACCACAAACTATCAATCTACTGACGATATCAGATTTTGAAGCGATGGGACCAGAAGCTTTATTTATCAATGTGGGAAGAGGAACTATTGCGAAAGAAGAAGTACTATTGCAAGCATTACAAGAAAATAAAATTCGCAAAGCATGTCTGGATGTTTATTATAATGAGCCACTTGAAGCGGATAATCCGTTATATGAACTAGATAATGTGATTATGACACCTCACATCACAGGTAATAGTTTACATTATAATCAGCGTGCAACAGAAATTTTTAAACACAATTTATCAATTGGCATCAATAGTTCTAAGGAATTTAAAAATCTCGTGGATACTAATAAAGGTTACTAGTACAATCGACATCTCTTTTCGATTTACCTATTTGACATTAATGAAAAAAAGAATGTAAAATAGAATTACTATAAATTAGAAAAGAGGTGTTATGATGTCAGCGGAATTAAATATGGAAGATATGCTTGACAACGCGATACAAAGTTTGCGAAAAACTGGCGTGAGAATAACACCGCAAAGACAAGCTGTACTCAGATTTTTAATTGAATCTAATAGTCATCCTACGGCAGATGAAATATATAAGGCGTTATCTCCTCAGTTTTCTAATATGAGTGTTGCAACAGTTTATAATAATTTGAAGGTATTTAAAGAAAGTGGATTAATTAAAGAGCTGACATACGGAGATGCAGCAAGCCGTTTTGATTTTGAGACAGATAATCACTATCATGTAATCTGCAGCGAGTGTGGCAAAATAACAGACTTTCATTATCCTAGACTAGATGAAGTTGAAAACATTGCACAGCATATTACAAGCTTTGCTGTTACTCATCATCGTATGGAGATTTACGGCATCTGTCCAGAATGTTTAAATAAAAAAGGAAATCGCTACTAGCGATTTCCTCAGACTGAAGACAAAGTCTCCTTCGGAGATGAAGTCTTCAGTCTTTTTTTATACAATAATATTAACAATGATTTGGGGTGATTATTTTGTTGAGTAAATCAGAAGATAAAAGAAATCAATTAGAGGTTGTTGCAATTTCAGATTTAGTTCCACAAGACCATTTACTAAGAAAAGTAGATAAAGTATTGGATTTGAATTTTATTTATCCTCTAGTCGAAGATAAATATTGTCTTGATAATGGTCGTCCAAGTATAGACCCTGTGATTTTAGTAAAAATAATATTAATACAAAAATTATTCGGAATAAAATCAATGAGACAAACAATAAAAGAAATAGAAACAAATGTTGCTTATCGTTGGTATCTTGGATACAGTTTTCAGGATAAGATTCCTCATTTCACTACCTTCGGTAAGAATTATATTAGAAGGTTCAGTGATAATACACTTTTCGAAGAAATATTTGAACACATTCTACAGTTGGCGATGCAACATAAATTGATAGATACCTCAGCTTTATTTATTGATTCTACTCATATAAAAGCAAATGCTAATAAACATAGATTTAGAAAAGTTGTAGTAAAAAAATCAGTCGCTCATTATAAGGATGAATTAGATAAAGAAATAAACGAGGTTCGTAAATCTGAAGGAAAAAAGGAGTTCACCCCAACTCATAAGACAGAAGAAAAAGAAAAGAAAGAAAGTCTGACAGATCCTGACGCTGGTTACTATGTTAAAGGTGAACGTGAGAAACAGTTTGCTTATAGTTTACATGCTTGTGTTGATAAAAATGGATTTTTTGTAGATCACCACGTAACACCAGGTAATATTCATGATAGTACTCAATTGGCACCTATGATTTCTAGAATGAAAGATAAAGGAATTAAACCTAAAACCTTGGCTGTAGATGCTGGATATAAAACACCTTTTAATGCTTACTTTTTATTTAAAGAGTCAATCACTCCTTACATGCCATATACTAGACCAAGAGGTCCAAAGGACCGTTTCAGAAAAAATGATTTTGTTTATGATGAATATTACAATGAATATATTTGTCCTGCAAATCATCCCCTTAAATACACACGTACTGATCGTGAAGGATTTAAATTGTATCATTCTAACCCAAATGTATGTAAAGAATGTCCATTTCTAAATAAATGTACAGAAAATAAACAATATAAAAAGCAAATTCAAAGACATATTTGGCAAGAATACTTAGAAGATGTTGAAGAAATAAGACATACAGAAGAAGGAAGAATGGGATATAAATTAAGGTCTCAAACTATTGAAAGAAGATTTGGTGACGCTAAAGAACAGCATGGTATGAGATGGACAAAGTTTAGAGGATTGAAAAAAGTGTCCATGGAAACCACGCTTATTTGTGCATGCATGAATTTAAAAAAGTTAGCCAATTGGGTTATCAAAGATACTCAATTGGCTTAGCATTATAGTCAATAATTTAAATTTCGAAGAAATTTCTTCGAATAAATGAGAATATAGTCTTTAAAAAAAGACAAACTCATGTAATGAAAATGAGTTTGTCTTCAATCTGAGGAAATCGCTACTAGCGATTTCCTTTTTTATTTTGTAAGAATTACTTTTCTTGTTCTTCTAACGCTTTACTTTTTCTGGCGTTATTATAATCTTCATTGAATTCTTTGCCTTCTAAGTTTGGATCTAATGTTAAAGGCTGATTACAGTTTGCACAGATATCAGCTCTACCTAACATTTTCGTATACTGCTCACAATTTGGACAACGGACTTGAATGGTCTTAGTGGAGAGCATACCAATCCAGAAATAAACTACGAAACTAATTAAGAAGAGTATAGTACCTAATAATAAGAATAAAGAAAAGATCAATTGACTATGATAAAAATAAAAAATAGCAGAACCAATATACATCACAATCATTGCTAGAAAAATTAATCCTAGCGCCCATGATCGAATACGATTAATTTTACTCGTTGGTTTTTTATTGAACAGTTTCAAACAATCATCTCCTATATAATACTGAAATGCATTATATCATAAATACGACGAACAAATAAGCAAACACATTGATTTTAGTTCTGTTAATCAAGCAATATATCAATCAATAATAAAGTAATATGATTAAGCTAAGAGCGGAAATGGCATTACCAGAATGACAGAAAATAAATTTTAAAATAAATTATAAAAAAATAAGAAAATGTGTTGACGAAAGACACGCATCTTGATAAGATATAAAAGTCGCTGAAAACAAGTGGCACACAGCTTTAAATATCCAAAAAGAATAAATGAAAAAGTGTAAAACTAACACTTGAAACTTTGTTCTTAACGGAGTAATATAATAAAGCAAGTTAAATTACTGCTTGTGATACTGAGTGAGTCGAAAGGCGAAACGAAGTAAATAAACGAGTGTAAAACTTCTTTAAAATAAGTGTTGCAAAGAGATTTGAGTTATGTTATCATTAATTCTTGTAACGCGAAAAAATGAACATTGAAAACTGAATGACAATATGTCAACGTTAATTCCAATAATTTGAGTGAACTTAGTTCACTCCCAAGAGTGATTGCCATAAGCAATCAAAGAGCATTATCAAACAAACTATTATGGAGAGTTTGATCCTGGCTCAGGATGAACGCTGGCGGCGTGCCTAATACATGCAAGTCGAGCGAACAGACGGAGTGCTTGCACTCCTGACGTTAGCGGCGGACGGGTGAGTAACACGTGGGTAACCTACCTATAAGACTGGGATAACTTCGGGAAACCGGAGCTAATACCGGATAATATTTAGCTTCGCATGAAGCAATAGTGAAAGACGGTTTTGCTGTCACTTATAGATGGACCTGCGGTGTATTAGCTAGTTGGTGAGGTAACGGCTCACCAAGGCAACGATACATAGCCGACCTGAGAGGGTGATCGGCCACACTGGGACTGAGACACGGCCCAGACTCCTACGGGAGGCAGCAGTAGGGAATCTTCCGCAATGGACGAAAGTCTGACGGAGCAACGCCGCGTGAGTGAAGAAGGTTTTCGGATCGTAAAACTCTGTTGTAAGGGAAGAACAAGTACGTTAGTAACTGAACGTACCTTGACGGTACCTTACCAGAAAGCCACGGCTAACTACGTGCCAGCAGCCGCGGTAATACGTAGGTGGCAAGCGTTATCCGGAATTATTGGGCGTAAAGCGCGCGTAGGCGGTCTCTTAAGTCTGATGTGAAAGCCCCCGGCTCAACCGGGGAGGGTCATTGGAAACTGGGAGACTTGAGTACAGAAGAGGAGAGTGGAATTCCATGTGTAGCGGTGAAATGCGCAGAGATATGGAGGAACACCAGTGGCGAAGGCGGCTCTCTGGTCTGTAACTGACGCTGAGGTGCGAAAGCGTGGGGATCAAACAGGATTAGATACCCTGGTAGTCCACGCCGTAAACGATGAGTGCTAAGTGTTGGGGGGTTTCCGCCCCTCAGTGCTGCAGCTAACGCATTAAGCACTCCGCCTGGGGAGTACGGTCGCAAGACTGAAACTCAAAGGAATTGACGGGGACCCGCACAAGCGGTGGAGCATGTGGTTTAATTCGAAGCAACGCGAAGAACCTTACCAAATCTTGACATCCTTTGACAACTCTAGAGATAGAGCTTTCCCCTTCGGGGGACAAAGTGACAGGTGGTGCATGGTTGTCGTCAGCTCGTGTCGTGAGATGTTGGGTTAAGTCCCGCAACGAGCGCAACCCTTATCTTTAGTTGCCATCATTAAGTTGGGCACTCTAGAGAGACTGCCGGTGACAAACCGGAGGAAGGTGGGGATGACGTCAAATCATCATGCCCCTTATGATTTGGGCTACACACGTGCTACAATGGTTGGTACAAAGGGCAGCAAAACCGCGAGGTCAAGCAAATCCCATAAAACCAATCTCAGTTCGGATTGTAGTCTGCAACTCGACTACATGAAGCTGGAATCGCTAGTAATCGTAGATCAGCATGCTACGGTGAATACGTTCCCGGGTCTTGTACACACCGCCCGTCACACCACGAGAGTTTGTAACACCCGAAGCCGGTGGAGTAACCTTTTAGGAGCTAGCCGTCGAAGGTGGGACAGATGATTGGGGTGAAGTCGTAACAAGGTAGCCGTATCGGAAGGTGCGGCTGGATCACCTCCTTTCTAAGGATATTACGGAAAAGGAATTCTTGAAATTCCTTCGGAATAGCGTTTGACATATTGTATTCAGTTTTGAATGTTTATACATTTAATGGGCCTATAGCTCAGCTGGTTAGAGCGCACGCCTGATAAGCGTGAGGTCGATGGTTCGAGTCCATTTAGGCCCACCATTATAAATATTCAATTCAAATAGATAAATTATAAATACCTTTATGGGGGCTTAGCTCAGCTGGGAGAGCGCCTGCTTTGCACGCAGGAGGTCAGCGGTTCGATCCCGCTAGTCTCCACCATTATTTTTAAAATTGTACTTTGAAAACTAGATAAAGTAAGAAGAAATAAAAGATTTTACCAAGCAAAACCGAGTGAGTTCATTTTTGAATTCTTAAAAAAATCGCGCGTCTACATTTATGTAGACATCACAATATTAATAACAGATTAAGTTATTAAGGGCGCACGGTGGATGCCTTGGCACTAGAAGCCGACGAAGGACGTTACTAACGACGATATGCTTTGGGGAGCTGTAAGTAAGCTTTGATCCAGAGATTTCCGAATGGGGAAACCCAGCATGAGTTATGTCATGTTATCCATATATGAATACATAGTATATGAGAAGGCACACCCTGAGAACTGAAACATCTAAGTACCCGGAGGAAGAGAAAGAAAACTCGATTCCCTTAGTAGCGGCGAGCGAAACGGGAAGAGCCCAAACCAGAGTGCTTGCATTCTGGGGTTGTAGGACACTCAATACGGAGTTACAAAGGAACAGTTTAGACGAATGACTTTGGAAAAGTCAGCCATAGAAGGTAAAGGCCCTGTAGTCGAAAAGTTGTTCTCTCCTGAGTGGATCCTGAGTACGGCGGAACACGTGGAATTCCGTCGGAATCCGGGAGGACCATCTCCCAAGGCTAAATACTCTCTAGTGACCGATAGTGAACCAGTACCGTGAGGGAAAGGTGAAAAGCACCCCGGAAGGGGAGTGAAATAGAACCTGAAACCGTGTGCTTACAAGTAGTCAGAGCCCGTTAATGGGTGATGGCGTGCCTTTTGTAGAATGAACCGGCGAGTTACGATTTGATGCAAGGTTAAGCAGTATATGTGGAGCCGTAGCGAAAGCGAGTCTGAATAGGGCGAATGAGTATCAGGTCGTAGACCCGAAACCAGGTGATCTACCCATGTCCAGGTTGAAGTTCAGGTAACACTGAATGGAGGACCGAACCGACTTACGTTGAAAAGTGAGCGGATGAGGTGTGGGTAGCGGAGAAATTCCAATCGAACCTGGAGATAGCTGGTTCTCTCCGAAATAGCTTTAGGGCTAGCCTCGTGTGATGATTATTGGAGGTAGAGCACTGTTTGGACTAGGGGCCCCCCTCGGGTTACCGAATTCAGACAAACTCCGAATGCCAAATAATTTAACACGGGAGTCAGACTGCGGGTGATAAGGTCCGTAGTCGAGAGGGAAACAGCCCAGACCACCAGCTAAGGTCCCAAAATATATGTTAAGTGGAAAAGGATGTGGCGTTGCCCAGACAACTAGGATGTTGGCTTAGAAGCAGCCATCATTTAAAGAGTGCGTAATAGCTCACTAGTCGAGTGACGCTGCGCCGAAAATGTACCGGGGCTAAACATATTACCGAAGCTGTGGATTGTCCGTAGGACAATGGTAGGAGAGCGTTCTAAGCAGCGTCGAAGCATGATCGCAAGGACATGTGGAGCGCTTAGAAGTGAGAATGCCGGTGTGAGTAGCGAAAGACGGGTGAGAATCCCGTCCACCGATTGACTAAGGTTTCCAGAGGAAGGCTCGTCCGCTCTGGGTTAGTCGGGACCTAAGCCGAGGCCGAATGGCGTAGGCGATGGACAACAGGTAGATATTCCTGTACCACCTAAGATTGTTTGAACGATGGGGGGACGCAGTAGGATAGGCGAAGCGTACTGTTGGTTATGTACGTCCAAGCACTGAGACTGAGTATTAGGCAAATCCGGTACTCTTAAGGTCAAGGTGTGATGGGGAGCGAAATTATAGTAGCGAAGTCGTTGATTTCACACTGCCAAGAAAAGCCTCTAGTTAGAAATTAGGTGCCCGTACCGCAAACCGACACAGGTAGTCAAGATGAGAATTCTAAGGTGAGCGAGCGAACTCTCGTTAAGGAACTCGGCAAAATGACCCCGTAACTTCGGGAGAAGGGGTGCTTTTTAGGGTGCAAGCCTTGAAGAGCCGCAGTGAATAGGCCCAAGCGACTGTTTATCAAAAACACAGGTCTCTGCAAAACCGTAAGGTGACGTATAGGGGCTGACGCCTGCCCGGTGCTGGAAGGTTAAAAGGAGTGGTTAGCATTAGCGAAGCTACGAATTGAAGCCCCAGTAAACGGCGGCCGTAACTATAACGGTCCTAAGGTAGCGAAATTCCTTGTCGGGTAAGTTCCGACCCGCACGAAAGGCGTAACGATTTGGGCACTGTCTCAACGAGAGACTCGGTGAAATCATAGTACCTGTGAAGATGCAGGTTACCCGCGACAGGACGGAAAGACCCCGTGGAGCTTTACTGCAGCCTGATATTGAAATTCGGCACAGCTTGTACAGGATAGGTAGGAGCCTTTGAAACGTGAGCGTCAGCTTACGTGGAGGCGTTGGTGGGATACTACCCTGGCTGTGTTGACTTTCTAACCCGCGCCACTTATCGTGGCGGGAGACAGTGTCAGGCGGGCAGTTTGACTGGGGCGGTCGCCTCCTAAAGAGTAACGGAGGCGCTCAAAGGTTCCCTCAGAATGGTTGGAAATCATTCGCAGAGTGTAAAGGCACAAGGGAGCTTGACTGCGAGACCTACAAGTCGAGCAGGGTCGAAAGACGGACTTAGTGATCCGGTGGTTCCGCATGGAAGGGCCATCGCTCAACGGATAAAAGCTACCCCGGGGATAACAGGCTTATCTCCCCCAAGAGTTCACATCGACGGGGAGGTTTGGCACCTCGATGTCGGCTCATCGCATCCTGGGGCTGTAGTCGGTCCCAAGGGTTGGGCTGTTCGCCCATTAAAGCGGTACGCGAGCTGGGTTCAGAACGTCGTGAGACAGTTCGGTCCCTATCCGTCGTGGGCGTAGGAAATTTGAGAGGAGCTGTCCTTAGTACGAGAGGACCGGGATGGACATACCTCTGGTGTACCAGTTGTCGCGCCAGCGGCATAGCTGGGTAGCTATGTATGGACGGGATAAGTGCTGAAAGCATCTAAGCATGAAGTCCCCCTCAAGATGAGATTTCCCAACTTCGGTTATAAGATCCCTCAAAGATGATGAGGTTAATAGGTTCGAGGTGGAAGTACAGTAATGTATGGAGCTGACGAATACTAATCGATCGAAGACTTAATCAATTTTATAAGATTTTTTGCACGGTGATGTTTGGTACATCATATTTCTTCTTAAGTTTATCTAGTTTTGAAAGTATAATGTTAAAAGTGGAAACGAGCGTTATGGCTTGAGTCATTTTTGATAAGGCGATATAAAATCCGTCAGGATTTTATAGAGGCTTAGAAAATGATGAAAGACAGCGAGTTGAAACTGGATATCATATCTTTCATTTGTCTGGTGACGATGGCAGAGAGGTCACACCTGTTCCCATACCGAACACAGAAGTTAAGCTCTCTAGCGCCGATGGTAGTTGGTCTTACGATCCGCGAGAGTAGGACGTTGCCGGGCAATATATACCCAGGAGGATTAGCTCAGCTGGGAGAGCATCTGCCTTACAAGCAGAGGGTCGGCGGTTCGAGCCCGTCATCCTCCACCATTTAATTATTATTATGCCGGAATAGCTCAACTGGTAGAGCAACTGACTTGTAATCAGTAGGTTGAGGGTTCAAGTCCTTTTTCCGGCACCATTTCTTGAGCCATTAGCTCAGTTGGTAGAGCATTTGACTTTTAATCAAAGGGTCAGAGGTTCGAATCCTCTATGGCTCACCATTCTTTTAAAAATTATATGCGGGTGTGGCGGAACTGGCAGACGCACTAGACTTAGGATCTAGCGCCTACGGCGTGGGGGTTCGACTCCCTTCACCCGCACCATATTTGCGAAAGTAGTTCAGTGGTAGAATACAACCTTGCCAAGGTTGGGGTCGCGGGTTCGAATCCCGTCTTTCGCTCCATTAATTCTATCAATAAAATATCTTGCTTATTATTCTTAATAAGCCGGGGTGGCGGAACTGGCAGACGCACAGGACTTAAAATCCTGCGGTAAGTGATTACCGTACCGGTTCGATTCCGGTCCTCGGCACCATTAGCGCCCGTAGCTCAATTGGATAGAGCGTTTGACTACGGATCAAAAGGTTAGGGGTTCGACTCCTCTCGGGCGCGCCATTATTTTAATTTACTAGCTACGGGAAGTAGCTCAGCTTGGTAGAGCACTTGGTTTGGGACCAAGGGGTCGCAGGTTCGAATCCTGTCTTCCCGATTTGCTTTAAAAGCTTTAATATGGGGGCTTAGCTCAGCTGGGAGAGCGCCTGCTTTGCACGCAGGAGGTCAGCGGTTCGATCCCGCTAGTCTCCACCATATTAACTATATATTATAACGGCGGCGTAGCTCAGCTGGCTAGAGCGTACGGTTCATACCCGTGAGGTCGGGGGTTCGATCCCCTCTGCCGCCACTATTTTTTAAAAACTAAATGTGAACTTTTAGGATTTAGGACCTTTAGCTCAGTTGGTTAGAGCAAACGGCTCATAACCGTTGGGTCGCAGGTTCGAGTCCTGCAAGGTCCACTTAATATTTTAATGGAGGAATACCCAAGTCCGGCTGAAGGGATCGGTCTTGAAAACCGACAGGGGCTTAACGGCTCGCGGGGGTTCGAATCCCTCTTCCTCCGCCATTATTATTTTACTTCAGCAAACAACATGATTTACTTATTATTTATTATTATCGCGGGATGGAGCAGTCTGGTAGCTCGTCGGGCTCATAACCCGAAGGTCGGTGGTTCAAATCCGCCTCCCGCAATTACAAGTGGTCCCGTGGTGTAGCGGTTAACATGCCTGCCTGTCACGCAGGAGATCGCGGGTTCGATTCCCGTCGGGACCGCCATTTGTATGGCTCAGTAGCTCAGTCGGTAGAGCAAAGGATTGAAAATCCTTGTGTCGGCGGTTCGATTCCGTCCTGAGCCATCTTTTTATTATTTTCTATTATGCCGGAATAGCTCAACTGGTAGAGCAACTGACTTGTAATCAGTAGGTTGAGGGTTCAAGTCCTTTTTCCGGCACCATTTGGAGGGGTAGCGAAGTGGCTAAACGCGGCGGACTGTAAATCCGCTCCTTCGGGTTCGGCAGTTCGAATCTGCCCCCCTCCACCATTTTTTATTTGTTTATTTTTAGGGGCATAGTTCAACGGTAGAATAGAGGTCTCCAAAACCTTTGGTGTGGGTTCGATTCCTACTGCCCCTGCCATGGCGATTGTGGCGAAGTGGTTAACGCATCGGATTGTGGTTCCGACACTCGTGGGTTCGATTCCCATCAGTCGCCCTTAATTTTTAATATTGGGCTATAGCCAAGCGGTAAGGCAACGGACTTTGACTCCGTCACTCGTTGGTTCGAATCCAGCTAGCCCAGCTTTAGGCGCCATAGCCAAGTGGTAAGGCAGAGGTCTGCAAAACCTTTATCACCGGTTCAAATCCGGTTGGCGCCTCCATTAATTTTATATTTGCGGGAGTATTTCAACTCTTAGAATACGGACCTTCCTGGTTCGAGATGTAGGTGTAAGTCCTACCTTCCGCTCCATATTATTATGCGGGAGTATTTCAACTTTTAGAATACAGATCTTCCTGATTTGAGGTATAGGTGTAAGTCCTATGTTCCGCTCCATTTTTTAAGCTGCATGATGCAAGCTTATTTTTTTCGTTAATTATAGTTTAAAAATAAAAAACTACAGAAATAGCTCTGTAGTTAAAAGTAATTAAACGAAAATGAAATTTGGTGATAATAAAGTTGACGAGACTTTATTACAGATTAATTATATCAGTTAATAAAGTGTTTGTGAACATAGTTTCATGATTGAGTTAAATTCTTGACGATATTTATTGTTAGTATTATACTTACTTAAATAATTAATTTTACTATGCCACCGTGGCGGAATTGGCAGACGCGCCGGACTCAAAATCCGGTTCCTCACGGAGTGTCGGTTCGACCCCGACCGGTGGTATCAGATTACCCCTTAAACGATACGTTTAAGGGGTTTTTATTTAATAATGATATTGCTATTAATTTCCATACCGATTTGTTATATTGTAAATATACAAAATAAGGAGGTATTTTGATGGGATTATTTGATGAACTAATGGGCAATTCTAGCGAGAAGAATGCAGGAGAGGTTCAAGCTGAATTTCAGGATTATTTACTTGATGATGAGATTGTTGAGGCTAGTTTTGTATTGATTCGTGATTTACTTGTTTTTACCAATAAACGTATACTAATCGTCGATAAACAAGGCTATTCAGGTAAGAAGATTGAATTTATTACAATTCCTTATAAAAATATTAGAGCATTTAGTGTGGAGAATGCAGGACGTTTTGATATAGATGCAGAGTTAAAATTATTTGTTGCTGGTATTCAAATGCCGATTGTAAAATTATTTAATAAAGATACGGATATTGTAAACCTTCAAAAGCTAATTGCGAAACGTTTATTAAATTAAATCATTAATTAATAGAACAAGCATCTCAAGTGTGAGATGCTTGTTTTTCTTTGCTATTTATAATTGATATAAATATGACAACACTGAGTATGATAAGCATACCGAACACCTGGATGATATTAAAAGGTTGTTTCAGCCATAAAATTGATAGTAATACTGCTGTGAGTGGTTCAATGCAACCTAGAAGAGCTGTAAGTTGTGGATTGATATATTTAACGCTCAGCAGATAAAGAAAGAAGGATAATGCAGTTCCTACTATAATGACGAATGTTATAAAAAAAATACCTTTTATTCCAAATGAGAATGGATTGATACTCCAATGCCTATTAAATAGACTGATAAATAAACCTGCAAATATCATAGACCAACCAATAACAGTTAGTGGTGTATTTCTTATAAATAATCTTCCGGCATACATCGTATAGAAGGCTGCTGCTACTGCAGATAAAAGTCCCCAAAATATTGCTTTCGGTGCGACTACAATATTATTGATATTCCCACTAGTAAGTAATAGGAATGTTCCAAACGTAGAGATGAGTATTATTATAAGATCGATCCATTTAAACGATATTTTTCTCGTTACCAGTAGAAAGGTAAGGATAACAATGGGTGCTAAATACTGCAGGAGGGTTGCAACTGCTGCATTGCCTGCTTCAATTGATGCTAAAAAAGTATATTGAACGGCGAGCATACCAAATATTGAGTAAATGAATAATTGAAATATAGTATGTCTATCGCTAAAAATATTTATGATATTTTGTTTGCATATTCCTGCAAGAAATAACAGAAACATACCGCTGAAGATCAAACGAATGGTGATAAACCAGTCTAGTGGTATCTGGTAACTTTGAAATAGTTTTTGTGATACCGTTCCTCCGATTCCCCAAAACATTGAGCCGAGTATGACGTAAAAGATGCCCTTTTGTTTATTATTCATCTTTTCACCTCATTAAAGTTTTACTTCATTATAATTTTTTGTTAAATGTACTGTCAATGTGTTATCAATTACGTCTATCTACTTATACTTTTATGTTGTATGTGCAATTCGAATATAAAAAAATAAAAGTAAAAATTTTAATATAAAATGGGTAAGAATAATAATAGCAATATATTTAACGAATTATTTAATAGAGATAGAGAGGTTATATGAATGACAACAATTGAAATTAAAGATGTTACATTAAACTATAGAGTTGAAGGTGAAGGTATTCCTGTATATTTTTTTCATGGGAATGGAGTTGATTTAACGAGTCATTATGAAATGTATAATGATATCTTTCAGCAATACATGCGTATCTATTTAGACATTCCTGGTATGGGGGAGTCTGAAGCCGATCTAGGATTAGACAGTACAAATGATATATTGGAAGTCGTTTTAGCGTTTATCGATGAAATGACTGGTGATGCACAATTTATACTAGTCGGTCATTCATATGGTAGTTATATGTGCTTAGGCGTGATGGATAGATTGCAGGAACAAGTAAAATCTGCCTTCATTACTTGTCCTGTTGTTGAAGGGCAGAAGCATCTACGTACGCTGGAAAAGCTTGATCGTCAAGTTGATGAACAATTTGAAGTCGTTGAGGATAAAGATTATTATAAGGATTATCTGGCGATGACAGTGCGCATTAACCACCATACATGGGAATTGTTCAGAAAGCTCATGGTGCCTGGAATTAAACGTGCTAACAATCAATTTATGAAAAATTTACGACGTCAGGATAATGAATTTTATCAGTTTAGATGTGAAGATAATATTCATATACATGATGAAACAATAGTATATGTTCTGCTAGGTCAATATGATAATGTTGTAGGATATCGTGATCAAATAAAATTTTTTGAACCAAAAGAAAATATCGATACAATCATTTTGACTAATACTGGACATAATCCTATGATTGACGCGTATGATGAAGTACGACGCCTGGCGAGAAAATTCGTCGAGCAATGTGAAGGGTTAGTTTAGGATAAATATAAGTACAATTGATAAAGCATAATGAAAGTAAGGATCCATATTAAAATAATAGGCAGCGCAAAATACCAGCGCTTTAAATCTTTGCGCGTAAGCGACTGTGATTCTAACTGACATGACTTAAATACATCATCTGGTATCATTTTAATTGTTAAACTGATAAATATAGGTAAAAGAATTGCGTCATCTAAGTATCCAAGTACCGGTATAAAATCCGGAATTAGATCAATTGGAGATAGTGCATAGATGATTGTAATGAGCGCCAGTACTTTCGCGAGTATTGGCGTTTCTTTACGCTGTAATGCTATAAAAATAGCGGGAACATCAATTTTTAATTGTTTTGCACGTTGCTTTAAATTCATATGATAACCTCTTATTTTAGTTATAATAACGATTATAGTGTAAGAAAAAATATGCTCATATCATATATATTATACATTGAAAGGATAAAATTATGAAAAAGATAATTATCATAGGAAGTCCGGGTAGTGGAAAAAGTACGTTCGCGAGACAGTTGAGTAAAAAAATAAATGTACCACTCTATCACTTAGATCTATTAAACTGGAATGCAGATAAAACCGTTGTTAATAGAGAGATTTTTATAAATCGATTGTTAAATATATTAAACAGTGAAGCATGGATTATCGATGGAAATTATGGGAGTACATTAGAAGTCAGAGTAAAAGAATGCGATACAATATTTTTCCTTGATTTGCCAGTCGATGTTTGTTTAAATAGTATTGAGGAACGAAAAGGTAAGGCACGTCCAGATATGCCATGGATTGAAGAAGATAATACAGACCCTGAATTTTTAGAATTTGTTAAAAGATATCCTTATGATAGTAGACCACAAGTGTTAGCATTGATGAAAGCATATCAGGATAAAACAATCTTTGTCTTTAAATCACGTGAAGAAGTGAACAACTATTTAATGAAACTTTAAGGAGAAGTTCTATGTCAAAATATAAATTATTTACAAAAGAATTTGTGTTAATTGATAGCTGTATGCAGGAACTTGAAGAATTTATCGCGTGGGATAATATTAGAGTCATCAGTCATAATATTATTGAAACAAGAATGAATATGTATAGCTTGTCGGTGATTTATGAAGTGATTGATTCAGTGGAATAAATGAGGGGTTTTGATGATTAAGAGTTTTGATAAATTTAAAAAATATTATTTTTTCTTTAATTTGTATATTCCATTGATTTTTATATGGCTGCTTATTACGAAAATTGCAGAAGATATGCTTATAGAATTTATTATTTATTTATTGACGTGCAACTTTATCACTTCTGTTGCATTACTTTTATATAAAAATCCATCGAAATAAAAATGCATCCCCATATTCATGGGGATGCATTTTTATTATATTTCTTTTTGATTTTCAATTATTTTATTAACGATACCGTATTCTAATGCTTCCTGAGTATTTAACCAGTAGTCACGGCCTGTATGTTCTTCAACCTCTTCCACAGTTTTACCTGTTTCACGAGCGATTAATTCATTTAACTTTTGACGTGTACGGATAATTTCTTTCGCTGTAATTTCCATGTTAGATGCTTGTCCTTGTGTACCGCCACTTGGTTGATGGATCATAAAGCGCGTATTAGGTAATGCATAGCGGTTTTCTTTTTTACCTGATAAGTAGATTAACACACCAGCACTTACTACCCATCCAGCGCCAATGATTTTAACTTCAGATTCAATGAAGTTAATCATGTCATGAATTAAATAACCTGAATCAACATGTCCACCAGGAGATGAAATGATTAATTTGATGGGTTCATGATTGATAGAATCTAATAATAATAATTGGTTAACTACTTCTTTGGCAGATTTATCATCAATGCCACCTGAGATTAATATTGTACGTGAATCTATTAATTTTTCCAGCATAATGTCTTTATTTTCGTTTGTCATAATATGCCTCCTATAAGCTTGTTATTATTATTTTATTGCTTTGGTCAATTTAAGTCAAAAAATATGGATTATTATTTTTAACTTTACTGATTTTCTATGGATGATTTCTGTTATGATGATAAAAAAACAATAAGGTGATTAAATGGAGCAGTCGTTTGAGAGTTTAATAGAGCAAGCTATAAAAATAAGAAAGCAATATCACGCATTAGAAGTGCAACATCACCAAAGCGAGTGGTCATTGGAAGAAGATGCACTGGCTTTCTTAACTGATGCAGCGATTGTAGGACGTCTGGTGATGGATAAGCAAGGGCGCTGGCCAAAACCGGATAGCGATGGTGAACTCGGATATAAAATTGCTGAGTCAATCTGGTGGTTAATCAATATTGCTGATCGTAGTGATATAGATATTTTACATGTTCTCCCTGAAGTTTTTAATACAATCGAGAAAATTAGCAAGTAATTAATGAAAGCGTTTAAAAAATTACAAAAAACATATTGCTTTTACATATAAAAGTATGGTAGATATATAAAGATGTTATTAATCATATAAGGGTAGGTAAACAAATGAATATGAGCGGAAAACAGTTTTTTTCTAATATTTTAAATGGTATGGCAGCAGGGATAGTCGTTGCACTTGTGCCGAATGCAATGCTCGGTGAGCTATTTAAATATTTGGCACAGTTTCATCCTATTTTTACTAGTCTTGGGCATTTATTATCTATTTTCCAGTTCTGTTTAAGTGCTTTAGCAGGGATCACGATTAGCCAACAGTTTAAGTTTAACGGATTACAGACAGCAATCTTATCAGGTGCGTCAGTACTTGGATCAGGTGCGGTGCAGTTTAATGGTAAAGGATTTATGTTCATGGGAATCGGTGACATTATCAATATGATGTTAACGATTGCGCTGAGTGCATTTCTACTGATTGTTCTTGGGAATAAGATGGGAAGTATGAATATTGTATTCCTGCCTTTAATCGCAGGGATTTTTCCTGGATTTATCGGTTCGCTGACTTTACCTTTTGTAAGACAGTTCACAGGTGGAATTGGTCAGATTATTGATCACTTTACAACGTTAAATCCATTATTAATGTGTATTTTAATTGGTATTAGTTACAGTGTGTTAATGGCAACACCGATATCAGTAGTTGCGATTGCAACGGTCATCAGTTTGTCTGGATTAGGCAGTGGTTCAGCGAACTTAGGGATTGTTGCCTGCTGTTATACTTTCATCTTTGGAGCGATGAAGGTAAATGACAAAGGTACGATGATTACTTTAATTATTGGTGCTGCAAAAATGATGATGCCTGTTTACTTTAAGCATCCTATTATTATAGTTGCATTACTGATCAATGGTATTGTCGCAGGCTTATGTGCCTATTTCTTCAATGTTCAAGGAACGCCGATGTCGGCTGGTTTTGGATATACAGGTCTCGTTGGTCCAATCAATGCGTTTAAGTTTATGGATGGTACTGTTATGCAGAATGTAATTAGTTTACTTTTTGCTTACGTTATTATTCCATTACCTATTGCTTTTGCAACACATCAGCTATTAAAGAAAATTTTACCTGGTTATAATGATGAGATATTTTTATATAAAGCAGAACAATAAAAAAGATGTAAGTTTCCATTTATGGAAACTTACATCTTTTTTAATTTTTATAGTGTTTTAAGAATCTCTCAAGTCTTTTCATCGCCTCTTTTAACTCATCCATACTTGATGCAAATGATAAACGAATATGTCCTTCGCCATATTTTGAAAAAGCACTACCAGGTACCACAGCAAGTCTTTCCTGATTGAGCAGTTCGGTTGCAAACTGATAAGCGTTGTTATTGTACTTAGAGATATTCGGGAAGATATAAAATGCGCCTTGTGGTTTTTCAACAGGTAAGCCTAATGTTTGCAGCTTATCATACAGAAAATCTCTGCGTTCTATATACGCCTGATTCATTTCTTTAACAGTTTCACGATCTTTGAAGGCTTCAATAGCACCGTACTGGCTAGGAGTTGCTACACAAATCGAATTATAAAGGTGAACAGATGTGACATGTGTAATGAGTTCAGCACTAGATACTACATAACCAATACGTGCACCCGTTACTGCATGAGATTTTGATAGACCATTGATGACAAATAATTTATCACGCAACTCAAGTTTTTCAAGAAATGAATGGTGCGGTCCTTCATATACATTCTCACTGTATATTTCATCGGTTACGATAAATATATCTTCATCTTTCAACATTTCAGTAAGTTGATTGATTTGTTCTAATGTCAAAGTCTTTCCGGTAGGATTCGTCGGATAATTAAAGAGTACTGCTTTTGTTTTGTCGGTGATCGCAGCTTTTATTGCTTCAGGTGTCGGTACAAGGTTTGTCTTTGTAGTATCTACCAAAACGACAGTTGCCCCCAGTAACTTAAGGATTGGCTCATATCCAAGATAGCACGGAGACGGTAGAATGACTTCATCTCCTGGGTTAATGATTGTTCTGAACACATCATCAATTGCTTCAGATCCACCGTTAGTCACAACTATTTCAGTTTCTGCATCATAGTCGACATTAAATTTTTTCTTTATTGATTGTGCAATCGCCTGACGTAGTGTGATTAAGCCGCGGTTATGGGTGTAACGCAATTGATTGTCGTTAATTGCATTGATCATCGCAGATTTTACGGAAGCGGGAGGTGGGAAGTCAGATTGACCAAGTGTCAGGTCGATACAATCGTCAAGCCCAGCAGCTTTATTCGCAAACTCTCTTGTGCCTGGTATCGTGACTTCATTGATATATTGATTTAATTGTGGCATATTATTCACTTCTCTTTCTTATCATTTTTAATGATTATATGTGAAAATGCCGCATGACGCAAAATAATTGTGATAAAACTATTAAATTATTTTAATATTCAGTCTTGAATACTTATACATAAAAGTGTATGATAAATACTATCTAAAGGAGGGGAAGTCATTGTCGATGAATAAAATGATGCGTTTATGTTTTATTTTTATACTGCTATTTGCGTGTGTTCCGTTAAAGACGCAAGCTCAAACAGATCAGTATGACACGATTAAGAAGAATGGTGTACTACGTGTGGGGCTTTCTGCAGACTATGCACCGTATGAATTTGAGAAGACGGTAAATGGTAAACGTGAGTACGCGGGTATTGATATCGAATTATCAAAAAAACTAGCCAAGGATTTAGGTGTAGAACTAAAAATTGTTAATATGCAATTTGATAGTCTGCTAGGGGCTTTAAAAACAGGAAAGATCGACGTTATTATTTCAGGTATGAGTCCAACACCTGAACGTAAGAAAGAAGTAGACTTCTCTGACTATTATATGCATGTGCAGCAACGTATGATTATACAGAAGAAAGATGCTGATAAGTTAAAGACAGTTGAAGATTTCAAAGGTAAAAGTATCGGTGCACAAAAACAGACGACACAAGAAGAACTGGCAAAGACAGAAATTCCAGATGCAAATGTGACATCACTTACACGTGTGCCTGAAATTATCATGTCGCTTAATACCGGCAAACTTGATGGCGTCGTGCTTGAAGGGCCGGTTGGTGAAGCATATTTATCTCAAAATAAGAATTTAACATTCTCTGAGATGAAATTTGCAGACGAAAACAAAGGTACAGCCATTGCATTTTCAAAAGATTCACCAAAATTACTCGATGCTTTGAATAAGACGATTAAAGAAGTAGACGATAAAGGCTTATTAAAAGGATATAAAGAAAAAGCAAATGAAGCTATGTTTGATGAAGGATCATTCTTTAGTAAGTATGGATCATTTTTTATCCAGGGTATCGGTGCGACCATTCTTATTTCATTAATTGGTGTAGTACTAGGTTCATTATTTGGAGGCATTCTTGCCTTTATGAAATTGAGCAAGAATATTATCTTAAAGACAATTGCATGGATATACATTGAATTTATTCGTGGCACACCATTACTTGTACAGGTATTCTTAGTTTATTTCGGTACGACAGCAGTTCTTGGGATTGATTTATCTGCCTTTATTTGTGGGGCGATTGCACTGGTGATTAATTGTGCTGCATATATTGCTGAAATTATCCGCGCGGGTATCAATGCAGTGGATAGAGGACAAACTGAAGCAGCACGTTCGCTCGGTCTGAGTCATGCACAAACGATGAACAAAGTGATTATGCCGCAAGCGATTAAAAATATTTTACCTGCATTAGGTAATGAATTTGTTACGGTGATTAAAGAGTCATCAATTGTTTCAGTTATTGGCGTATCTGAACTTATGTTTAATGCGCAAGTCGTTCAGGGTGCATCTTTTGATCCATTCACACCATTACTGATAGCTGCTATTGTATACTTCATCCTTACCTTTGCCTTGAGCCGAGTGATGAATGTATTTGAAAGGAGGATGAGTGTTAGTGATTAAAGTAAATAATCTGCATAAAAATTTTGGAAAAGTCGAAGTATTAAAAGGGATTGATCTGGAAATTTCTGAAGGAGAGGTCGTTGCTATTATTGGACCTTCAGGAAGCGGTAAATCTACTTTATTACGTTGCTTAAATCTTCTTGAAACACCGACAAGTGGAGAAATAATCTTTGAAGGTAACGCTTTAACCGCGAAAGGAACAGATATTAATAAACTCCGTCAGAAGATGGGGATGGTGTTCCAAAGTTTTAACTTATTTCCACACAAAACAGCCAAAGAAAATTTAATGCTCGCACCATTGCTTTTAGGGAAAGGTAATAAAACTGTACTTCAGGAGAAAGCATTAGATTTACTAGCAAAAGTAGGTTTGTCAGATAGAGCTGATAACTATCCTTCTCAATTATCAGGGGGGCAGAAACAACGTGTCGCAATTGCGCGTGCACTGGCAATGGATCCGGATGTGATACTTTTTGATGAACCAACTTCAGCGCTTGATCCTGAAGTTGTAGGGGATGTTCTTGCGGTTATGAAAAAGCTTGCCGAAGAAGGTATGACTATGGTGGTCGTAACTCATGAAATGGGATTTGCACGAGAAGTAGCAGATCGCGTCGTATTTATGGATAACGGTGTTATTCAAGAAGATGCGTCACCAGAAATTCTGTTTAATAATCCGAAAAATGAACGTGCAAGAGCATTCTTGTCAAAAGTATTGTAATGTAAGCAAATGAAGTAACTGATAGTCAGTGCATCTTTTTTGCTAAAGTTATACTTTATATCAAGAGAAGATAAGACAAATTAAATGTCTAATCTTCTCTTTTTTTATGGTAAAATAGTATTCTTAAAAATTTTAAAAGAGTGGAGGCGTAGTGATGTATCAAAAACTAAAGCAGGAAATTATTGATTATAGTAAAACGATTGGTATTGATGCAATCGGTTTTACGACAGCAGAACCTTTTGAATCACTACGCCCGAAACTTGAAGCGTATTATAAAAATAATTATGACTCAGGATTTGAAAAAGGCACGATTGAAGAACGAATCAATCCGAAGTACTCAATGCCTGAAGCACAGTCAATCATTGCAATCGCAGTAGGTTATCCTAATAAATTGCCGAATGCTCCTAAAAGTTTACGCGGGGCGCGTCGCGGAATATTTGCGCGTGCTTCCTGGGGGATTGATTATCATACATTGTTAAATAAACGGCTGGAACTACTTGTGAGTTTTATTAAGGAGCGCGTCCCTGATGTAAAAACGATGAATATGGTAGATACCGGGGTGTTAAGCGACAGAGCGGTAGCAGAACGTGCGGGTATAGGCTATGCAGCAAAAAATGGCTTTATTTTAAATAAGGATTTAGGGACATGGACTTATCTAGGTGAAATCCTCATTTCAATTCCTTTTGAGCCAGATCATCCAGTAATTGATTCATGCCTTGATTGTACGATTTGTATTGATCGATGCCCAACTGGTGCCTTACTAGGGAATGGTCAGCTTGATTCTAATAAATGCATCAGTTTCCTGACCCAGACAAAAGGATTTATGCCGGATGAATACCGCAGTAAGATTGGTAATAGGCTCTATGGTTGTGATACTTGTCAGCAAGTTTGTCCGAAAAATCGTGGCATTAATACGACACAACATGATATAGCGCTTCAGCCGGAAACGTTAAAACCACTTTTAGTACCATTGCTTAAGATGACCAATAAACAATTTAAAGCGGAGTTTGGTCATTTAGCAGGCGCCTGGCGTGGAAAAAAGCCGATTCAGCGCAATGCAATACTTGCACTGGCACATTTCAAAGAAACTGAAGCAATTCCAGATTTAAAAGACATCGCTGAAAATGATCCGCGTCCTGAAATTAAAGGAACCGCCTACTGGGCAATCGGTCAGATCAGTAAAAATGAACAAGAGTATTTGAAAGCAAGATATGATAAAGAAACAGATAAAGATGTTAAACTAGAAATATTAAAAAGTATAGGAAGTGTGGAATTATAAATGTCATCTATTAATGTAGTTTTATATCAACCTGAAATACCAGCAAATACAGGAAATATCGCTCGAAGTTGTGCAGCCACAGATACGCACCTGCATTTAATTCGTCCTTTAGGATTTTCTACGGATGATAAGATGCTTCGCCGTGCAGGACTTGATTACTGGAAATTTGTTAATATCACTTATTACGATAGTATTGAAGAGTTCTTTGAGAAAAATGAAGGACATTATTATCTACTTACAAAATTCGGTACTAAACCACACACGACATTTGACTATAGTAATACAGAAGAGAAACATTACTTTATCTTTGGTCGTGAAACAACTGGACTTCCAGACTGGGTGAAAGAAAAGTATATGGACACTGCATTGCGTATTCCGATGAACGATAATGTGCGCTCACTTAATTTATCTAATACAGCAGCAATACTTATCTATGAAGCATTACGTCAGCAAAATTATCCTGGTTTAAGCTAAGGAGGGATACTATGAATGATGTCATTCAATTAATGCGTAATCACCGTTCAATACGTAAATTCAAAGATGAAGCATTATCACAAGAAACGATAAACACACTTGTTACTGCTGCCCAAAGTGCGTCAACATCAAGCTATGTTCAGGCATATTCAATCATTGGTATTACTGATCCTGTAGTTAAGCAGCAACTTCGTGAAATTAGTGGACAGTCTTATGTGGAACATAATGGCCACTTATTTGTATTTATTGCCGATTTCAATCGTCATGCAATGCTTGGACAACATCTTAATCAGCCGGTAGATGACTATTTTGGTACGACAGAATCATTTATCGTGGGGACTGTTGATGCTGCCCTTGCCAGTCAAAATATGGCGGTGGCTGCTGAAAGTATGGGGCTTGGCATATGCTATATCGGTTCACTGCGCAATAATATGCACAAAGTAATCGATTTACTACAATTACCTGAATATACTTATCCTTTATTTGGTATAGTTGTTGGCGTACCAGATAATGAGGGAAGTCAGAAAGAACGTCTGCCACGAAAAGTAGTTTATCACGAGAACACATATCAACCCTTTGATTATGCTGATTATGAGGCATACGATGCATCGACAGCTGATTATTACTCTAAAAGAACGAACGGTGCTCGTAATGATAAATGGAGTGAACAGGTCATCGGTATGCTGAGTAATAAGGCACGACTTGATGTTGATGATGTGGTGAAGCAGCAAGGATTTTTAAAACAATAAAAAAATCCGAGGACATAATCAATATAGTTGATATGTCTTCGGATTTTATTTTGTAATGATTACTTGTTTAAATCTTTTTCTTTAACACCGTAGCTAGATTCACGACCAGCAGTTAAGATAGCAGTAAGGAACGCGATACATACCATTCCGATTAATAATGTATTCATTGGTAATCCCCCTAGATTTCATTAATAATATTATTATAACCTATTCGATAAATTTTTAAAACAACAAATAAAAGGATGATCTTATGCAGGCCATAATCAATGCGAAAATCTTTACAGAAGATGAAGTAATTGAAAACGGATATATCGAGTTTGATGAAAATATAATCTCCTATGGTAAGGGAGATTATTCAGGAAATGCTGAGACGATAGATGCTCATGGTTTTATGTTACTGCCTGGATTTATTGATATTCATATTCACGGAGGATACGGAGCAGATGCGATGGATGGCAATCATGAGTCATTAAACACTTTAAGCCAAGGATTACTCAGTGAAGGAACAACCGCTTTTCTTGCGACAACGATGACTGAATCATTACCGAGGATAACGACAGCACTTCAGTCTATTGCATCATTTGACAGTAAAGGAGCTGAGCTATTAGGTATACATCTGGAAGGTCCATTTATTTCTGAACATAAAGTAGGCGCACAAGATCCGAAATATGTGACGCATCCTTCAATTCAACTGATTGATACATTGCAAAAAGCAGCGGATCATAAAATAAAAATTATAACGATTGCTCCAGAAGTATCAGGTGCGAGCGAAGTGATTCAGCATTTTAAAGATATTATTTTTTCAGCAGGTCATACCGTTGCTACTTTTCATGAAATGAATGAAGCTGTGGATAACGGCTTACGCCATATTACCCATTTATATAATGCAGCAACAGGATTCACACATCGTGAACCAGGGGCATTTGGCGCAGCCTGGCTAAATGATCAGCTGAAAACAGAATGTATTGTAGATGGTGTACATTCTCATCCTGCAGCAGTAAAAATTGCTTATCGTTTAAAAGGAAATGATAATTTTATGGTGATTACAGATGCAATGCGTGCGAAAGGTCTAGGCGATGGTGAAAGTGAACTTGGTGGCCAGAAAGTTAACGTGTGTGGTAATGAAGCGCGCCTAAAAGACGGAACATTAGCTGGCAGTGTACTAAAAATGAATGATGGATTGAAAAATTTTATAGAATATACTGGAGAGTCTGTGGATAATGCCTGGAGAGTAATGAGCTATAATCAGGCAGTTGCACTTGGAGAAGATAGTCGCCTGGGGAGTATTAAAGTAGGTAAGCAGGCAGATTTTGTTTTACTGGATGATGAATTTAATGTGTTAAGGACTGTAAAAAGAGGGTATAACATATATAATAAATGATAAGCATAAAAGAAATGTTCTAGGAGGAAGCATCATGGCGATGAATTTTAAAGTATTTGGGGACAAATTAACTGTATCAAATTACGTAGCAGATTTATTTAGAAAGCAAATGAACAACAACCCGACGTCTATTATTGCTACAGCACTTGGAGATGAAGCACATCACGTAGTAGCTGAACTGAAAGCAGATGTCTCAAAAAATCCAGTGGATACGAGTCAGATTCACATTTTTGATTATGATAAATTACAAGGTGAATACGGTGTGGTTGGGATAGTAGATAAACAATATCATGCCGCAAGTGGAAAAGATATCATGGACTTAATCAAAAATGAAGCGAAGACTAAAGAAAATAAAGGTAAATTAACGACGCTTTTTGCGACAGTAACTCAAGACGGATCAGTTGGCTATCAGGAAATTAATCAGGATGACGATAAAGGTTTACGTTCTGCGCGTGAAATCATTCTAGTTTTAACGGGTGCTGATAAAGCTTCGATCGTTGAAAAGTTATATCACACAGAAGCAGGTGGTAGTTTTGAAGCAGCAAACTTAAAGACACACCGTATGGTGAATGTGATTTTAGATGATGCAGCTGCAGCTGGTTTACCTGAAGATGTACGTGAATATTATTTCCAAAAATTTGCGTAAAGGAATGATGAGTATGTCAACAGCTAATGACAATAAGAATGAAATGGTAACAAATTTTGATGATGTTGTTGAATTAGGTAAAGAAATGGAACAGATTTCTGAACAAAATGCTGAAGAGAGAGAAGCATTAGATAAAGAAGATAATCCTGAGTAACACATTAATAAAGCATATTTTTAACCGACTAACCTTTAAATCGCGTGGTGATTTTTTGTTTAGTCGGTTTTTGTTTATTATCACCAGTCAATGATAGACAGAGACTATTTTTTTATGAATAATTAATGAATGTAAGCGCTGTTTAATGTAGAATAAAAGTATCAAAGTGAATAAGGGGAGAATTTGAATGTCTTTTAGAATTGAACATGATACATTTGGTGAAATCGAAGTACCAGCTGAGAAGTTCTGGGGTGCTCAAACGCAACGTAGTAAACAAAACTTTCCAGTAGGAAAAGAACAGATGCCGATTGAAGTGGTTTATGGTTTTGCGCATTTAAAGAAAGCTGCTGCAATTGTAAATAAGGATCTTTGTAAATTATCTGCAGAAAAATCTGATGCAATTGTAAAAGCATGTGATGATGTGTTATCAGGTAAATTAGATGATCATTTTCCATTAGTAGTATGGCAGACAGGTTCTGGTACTCAAAGTAACATGAACGTAAATGAAGTCGTTGCTTTTGTTGCGAATCAATATTTAAATGAAGCGGGAAGTACAGAATCTGTTCATCCAAATGACGATGTGAATAAGTCTCAATCATCGAATGATACTTATCCTACTGCAATGCATGTAGCACTTTTCCACGAGATTGAAGCAAAACTGATGCCAGCATTAGATAATCTACGCAATACATTCAAAGCAAAAGAAGAAAAATTTGCGGATATTATAAAGATTGGACGTACGCACTTACAAGATGCTACACCACTTACACTAGGACAAGAGATTTCTGGATGGCGCTACATGCTTGATAAATGTGAATCTTTACTGAATCATTCTAAAAAAGAATTGTTAAGTCTTGCAATTGGTGGGACAGCGGTAGGCACAGGTATTAACGCACATCCTGAATTTGGTGATCGTGTTGCTAAGCAAATCGGGGAACAAACAGGTTATGCATTTGTGTCATCTCCAAATAAATTCCATGCTTTAACAGCGCATGATGAAGTAACTTTTGTACATGGTGCACTTAAAGCATTAGCTGCTGATTTAATGAAGATTGCAAATGATGTACGCTGGTTATCATCTGGACCTCGTGCAGGATTAGCTGAATTATCAATTCCTGAAAATGAACCAGGTTCATCAATTATGCCTGGTAAAGTAAATCCAACGCAATCTGAAATGTTAACGATGGTTGCTGTTCAGGTAATGGGAAATGATGCAGCAGTAGGTATTGCGGCAAGTCAAGGTAACTTTGAATTAAACGTATTTAAGCCTGTTATTATGTACAACACATTACAATCAATCTATTTATTAGCGGATGGTATGAATTCATTTAATGATAATTGTGCTGTTGGTATTGAACCGATTGAAGAAAATATCAGCAACTATTTAAATCAGTCATTAATGCTTGTTACAGCATTAAATCCACATATTGGTTATGAAAAAGCAGCGCATATCGCTAAAACTGCTCATAAAGAAGGATTAACATTAAAAGAATCTGCAATTAATTCAGGTTTCTTAACTGAAGCACAATTTGATGAATGGATTAAGCCAGAAGAAATGATTCATCCAAAATAAGAGTTTTTATATTTGAAAGGGCAGGTATGGTATGAAAAGATTAGGTTTAGTAGACATTGGCTCAAATACGATTCGTCTTGTAATATTTGAGTATTCTAAAGAAACTGGATTACAGGAATTACAAAATATAAAAACACCTGCACGTTTATATCAGTTTTTAAGTGACGATAAAGTAATGTCTGATAAAGGTATTGAAGTACTTTGTGAAACATTAAATAGCTTTCAGAAAGTAGCTCAGAAATTTGATGTGAATGCATTGTACCCAGTGGCTACAGCTGCAGTCAGACAAGCTAAAAATATTGAAGATGTCATCGTAAAAGTTAAAGAAAATACTGGCATTGAAATGCGTATTATTTCTGAAGAAGAAGAAGCTTACTTTGGATTTTATGCGGTTATCAATACGTTAGATTATGAAGATGGTGTAACGGTAGACATTGGTGGCGGTAGTACTGAAGTAACATTTTTTGAAGACAAGGAACTTAAGTTTTCTCACAGTTTCCCGTTTGGTGTAGTAACGCTTCAAAATATGTTCTTTAAAGGTAAAGCACATAATGATAGGTATGCAATTGAACAGGCAGCTCAATTTATTCAGGAGCAGCTTAGAAGTTTACGTTGGTTAGAAAAACGTCGTGTACCTATCATTGCAATTGGTGGCTCAGCACGAAATATTGCACGTATCCATCAGTCTCTAACTGAATATCCGATAGCAGGGGTGCATGGTTATGCCATGAAAGAAAAAGATCTTGAATTAGTATTTGAGAACTTAACGAAAGCCTCGCAGGATGAACTGGAAGACTTAGATGGTTTAAGTCGTGATCGTCAGGATATTATTGTTCCATCATGTGTATTATTTAATACTTTATTTGATGAAGTGGAAGCAACTGAATTTATCTTTTCACGTAAAGGCTTACGTGAAGGTGTGATAATGAGTATTCTGGAAGAAGAATACGTGCTTCCCTTTGATAAAGATAATGTGTTTAAAGATTCATTAAAGAATTTAGCATCAGATTATAATATTAATCAGGAAGAAGCAAACCAACGCGTAATGATTGCTGAGACATTATATTATGAGCTGGATAAGCTTGAACTTATTGATGGGAATAAGCGCGATAAGACATTTTTAAAACACGCTGCGTATCTCTATTATTTAGGAAGTTATATCGATTCTGATGCGTCAAGTCAACATACTTACTATATTCTTTCCAATTCAAGCCTAAATGGTATTAGTCATAAAGACAGAGTCAAACTTGCTCTGCTTGCCAGCTATAAAAATAAATCATTACTTAAATTTTATGAAGATGAAACACGATGGTTCAATAGTGAGGAACGTGAAGTGATTCAAATGCTCGGAAGTATCTTAAAGTTTGCTTATGCCCTTAATATTAGTAATACAAATATCGTTCAAGCCTTATACTTTAAGAAAAATGACGATGATATTGATTTAGTTATTGAATATACTGGTGATGCAATCGCAGAAGAATATCAAGCTGAGCGTCAGAAAAAACACATAGAAAAATTGATAAAGTCAAAACTTAACCTCATTTTTACAAAAACTTTACAATAGTTCGGTATAACTAATATAGACTGTTAAATTTAGAATACAATAAAAGTGGATGTGACGATAATGGAAAAAGTAGATTTAAACAACAAAGCATTTTACAACAATAGAGAGGTAAGCTGGGTAGGTTTTAACCGTCGTGTAATTGAAGAAGCGTTTGATAAGAAAAATCCATTGCTTGAACGTCTTAAGTTTTTAGCGATTGCAAGTTCTAATGCCGATGAGTTCTTTATGGTACGTGTAGGTGGACTTAAAGATCAGGTAGCGATGAATTTCAGTGAACCTGAAAATAAGACACAACTCACACCGACTGAACAATTAGTAGCGATTGATAAAGCAAATCGTGAAAATGTGAAGTTGCAATATGATCAGTATAAAACACTGATTCAGGAGTTAGAAGGCTATCAAGTATACTTCAAAGCAATCGACGAATTATCACCAGAAAACTATGAGATTATTGAACAAAAGTTTAATTTTGAAATCTTACCGACATTGACGCCGCTTGGAATCGATGCTTACAGACCTTTTCCTAAATTATCAAATAAGTCATTAAATATTTTTGTTGATGTAGAAACGGATGCTGGTGAAAAGAAATCAGCTATCGTCCAAATTCCTGCATTACTTAATCGTATCATCCAGTTAAAGAATAATGATCGTACAATATTTGTCCTGTTAGAAGATGTGATTAATCATTTCATCGATAAACTATTCTTCGGATACAAAGTCATTCGTACTTTTACTTTCCGTATCACTAGAAATGCTGATTTAACAATCCATGAAGATGGTGCAGAAGACTTATTAATTGAAATTGAGAAATTCCTGAAGAAACGTAAAAGTGGTGCAGCTGTTCGTCTGGAAATTGATACAAGACACGACACATCTATAAATGGTTCATTCCTGATGAATGAATTAGAAATTGAAGCACGTGATATCTATAAAATTGATGGACCACTGGATTTAACAATGTTATTCCAGTTATCAGGTATGATTGAGAAGAAATATCCACAGTTAGCATTTAAACCATTTGAAGCGGCTCCTCCGAAATATTTAAATGGTGGCAATGTGTATGAGGAAGCGAATAAACATGATATTTTCTTCCATCATCCATATGAATCATTCCAACCGATCGTTGACTTTATTAAAGAAGCTTCGGTTGATCCAAATACATTAGCGATTAAACAGACATTATACCGTGTATCAAGTGATTCTCCTATCATTGATGCCTTAAAGAATGCTGCAGAAGCAGGAAAGCAAGTCACTGTATTAGTTGAATTAAAAGCACGTTTTGATGAAGAGAATAATGTACACTGGGCGAGAATGCTGGAAGAAGCAGGTTGTCATGTTATCTATGGTATGACGCATTTAAAAACACATTCTAAGATTACATTAGTCGTTAAAAAAGTAGGCGATGAAGTAGTGCCTTACGTCCATTTAGGTACAGGAAACTATAACGATAAAACAGCTAAAATATATACAGATATGGGTATTATCACGACAAATAAAGAAATTGGTCAGGATGCCATGAACTTCTTTAACTATTTAAGTGGTTATTCTGAGAAGCCGACATATAAGAAATTACATGTGGCGCCATTTGAGATTCGTGATGAGTTTGTTGAGCATATTAATCAGGAGATTACATGTCATAAAGAACATGGCAACGGCTTGATTATTGCGAAGATGAATTCACTTACCGACAAAACAGTTATTAAGAAGTTATATGAAGCAAGTCAAGCTGGCGTTAAAGTGAAGTTGATCATTCGTGGTATTTGTTGTCTACGCCCTGGCATTGCTGGTATTAGTGAGAATATTCGCGTCATTAGTATTGTCGGACGCTTCCTTGAGCACTCAAGAATCTACTATTTCTATCATAACGGTGCAGAAAAAATGTATCTATCTTCAGCGGATATGATGACACGTAACATGATTAAGCGGGTAGAAATCTTATTCCCGATATTAGATCCTAAGATTGTTACTGAGCTGAAAGAAATATTAGACTTACAACTTAATGATAATCAAAAAGCACGTGAGCAGGATGCAAGTGGTGTGTATCATTATGTACGTAATGATAACTCAGCTGTAAACTCTCAGGAAGAACTTGTGAATCAGGCGGAAAGTTATAAACGTCAATTAGTTAAGACGAAAGAAGTTGAACCAAAACCTGTGATGAGTAAACGCGCTAAATTATTAGGATTTGTAAGAGATAGATTAAAAAAATAAGAGGCTATTTTCAATGCGTCCAGGACAGAACAAATTGGAAGCTATTCCTATGAAATCGCTATTTGATTTCAAAGGATAGCTGAAATTTGAATAGGTCCTGCATTGAATTAAAAAATCCCGTTCAATTGATTGAACGGGATTTTTATTATACAAATTGTGTAATTGATGCTACTGGGCGTCTTTTACTTGCACGTGGTTCTTTAAGTGCTTTACCCACAGTAATAAGTAATGCAGGGATATAACGGTCCTCGATATCAAAAGTATCTTGTACTGCTGTACGGTTAAAGCCACCAATAGCACATGTGCCTAAATCTTTTAACGTTGCAAAATTCATTAGCTGCATTGCGGGGAACGCTGAGTTCATAATAGCCGCTTCAGTAGGGTAAAAGTCATTACTGTAAGCACCATTTACTTGACCAGCAATGGCTTGTTTTATTTCTTCGGTCATCGTGCCTGCTTCAATAGCCGGATTAAATACAGTATCTATATTTTTGTTTGCTTCTTTATCTCCTAAGATAATAAATGTTGCGCTGGCATCTTTAATTTGTGCCTGATTATAAGCAAGTGGTAATAACTTTTCTTTAGCAGCGTCGCTATGAACGACGATAAACTTCCAGTGCTGCAGGTTCCAGGCAGACGGTGCCTGATTTGCAGCGTCTAATAATTCAAGGATTTCTTGTTCAGTCATTTTATATTCAGGGTCATATACTTTGACCGCTTTACGTGTTAATAATTTATTGTGTACAGATTCCATGGTGTGCCTCCTAAATTAAATAAAGATTTATACGATAATTATCATATAAATCTTTATATTATTATGCAATTTTATTGCTTAATCAAGCGTTGCAATAACCTTTTCATGGGTTAACGGATGAATAAACTCTAATTTGTAACTCTCAAGTGATAACTGTCTTAATTTTGAATCGCTGTATAAAGGATCACCGAGCACAGGATAACCAATGGCCGCTAAGTGTACACGTATTTGATGTGTACGTCCTGTTTCTAGTGTTAACTCGACTTGTGCAATGCCATCACCTAATGCTTTTGAACTTACAATATGAGTAACAGCACGATCTCCTGTCTGAGAGACGCGTCGTTTATTCGGATGAAATTTATCCTTTCCGATAGGTAGATCGATCGTTTGTTGTTTTAAAGGCAGATGACTTTTAACCTTTGCACGATATGTACGAGTGATTTGGCGTTCTTCAAGCATACGATCAAGTATTTTCTTGATGAATGGATTTTTTGCTACAAGTAACAATCCGACTGTTTCCTGGTCAAGACGGTGAATGGGTTCAACATATGGTGAATCCAGTGTGTACATTGCATGGTTAAGTAGTGTATTTGATTCTGCCATGTCATTAGGATGGGTTTTGACCCCTTTAGGTTTTACGAGAATCGCTAAGTGCTCATCTTCATACTTCACTTCACATAGACGGTAGCTAGATTTATAGGCGCTTTCTTCTTCAGGTATAGGTAAATAAAGAGTGTCTCCAGCATTTATCGTACTACGTAAGTTTGCAGCTTCTCCATTGATAGTGATGTCTTTTGACATTCTAAGTTCATGCATAGGTTTCTTAGGGATGTGCAGTGTTTTAAGCATTTCTTCAATACTTAAGCCATCCCAATCATTAATAATATTTATAATCATAATTTTTTCTCCTAAAACGTATTAAGTCGTATAATAATAGGGTAATATTTAATATCAAATTTTATTCATCATCATTCGCTTTACTTTTATTATAGATGAAACAGAGGAGAATTGACATGACAGAAGAAATTAATTTAGAGAAATTTAATAAATCGATTGAGGCAAGACAGATGACCTTTGATGATATCGATGAGATTATTGCTTTACAAAAGATTTGTTTTCCAGGCATGGAGCCTTGGGAGAGAGCTCATTTAGAATCTCATTTAAACTTATTCCCACGTGGACAAATGGTTATTGAATTTGACGGCAAGATTATCGGTTCATGCTCAAGTTTAATTATTAACTTTGATGAGTACGATGATAAACATACCTGGAATGATATTACTGATTCTGGATATATTACGAATCATAATGATAATGGACATAATTTATATGGTATTGAAGTAATGGTTCACCCTGATTACCGAGGCATGCGTGTAGGACAACGTCTATACGAAGCACGCAGAGAAATTGCCTATGAATTAAACTTAAAATCAATCATTATTGGTGGTCGTATTCCTAATTATCATCAATATCAGGATGAATTAACGCCCCGTGAATATGTTAATGATGTAATGAAACGTAAAATTAAAGACCCGGTATTAACCTTCCAGTTTATGAATGGTTTTACGCTGATGCGTATCAACCCGAACTATTTAAAAGATGATGTTAAGAGTAGTAAATTTGCTACATTAATGGAATGGAATAATCCGGACTTTGTTGCGAAATCAAATTTACATTTCAGAACAAGTTACCCGGTAAGAATTTGTACGGTTAACTATATGATGCGTAAAATCGATTCATTTGAAGAGTTCGCCAATCAAATCGAGTATTTTGTTGATGTAGCATATGATGCGGGTAGTGACTTTATTGTCTTCCCTGAACTTTTGACGACACAGTTGATGAGTTTCGATGAGAAGCGTAATCCTGCAGAATCGATTCGTCAGTTAACGAAATATACTGAGCAGTACATTGAAATGTTCAATGAATTTGCGATGCGCTATAATATCAATATTATTGGTGGAAGCCACTTTGTTGAAGAGAATGACGATATTTATAATATTTCTTATTTATTTAGACGCGATGGATCTATCGAGAAGCAGTATAAGATTCATGTAACACCAAATGAACGTAGATGGTGGGGAATTTCACCAGGTAAGAAAGTTGAAGTTTTTGATACGGATTGTGGTAAGATTGCTATCCAGATTTGTTATGACAGTGAATTCCCTGAAATGGCACGTATCGCAACAGAAAAAGGCGCTAAAATAATATTCACTCCATTCTCAACTGAAGACAGACAAAGTTACCTACGTGTGAAATATTGTTCAATGGCACGTGCGATTGAAAATCAAATCTACACAGTAACAAGTGGTACTTGCGGTAACTTACCACAAACTGAAAATATGGATATTCAATATTCAGCTTCAGGTATCTATACGCCAAGTGATTTCGGTTTTGCGCGTGACGGTATTGTTGGTGAAACTGGTGAGAACGATGAAATGGTAATCATCGGGGACGTTGACTTAGAAGTATTACGTAGAGGGCGTGAAGACGGTACAGTACGTCAATTACGTGATAGACGACACGATTTATATCGCGTAGAATATAAACGTGACTAAAAAAGAAATGGTGAAGTGATGAAAAATAGTACATTACTTTTAAAAGAGATAGCAGAGTTTTTAAACGAAGAAACAGAAGTATATTCAATGATGAATGGTGCCCTTAACCGATTGGTTGAGGGGACCAATTTTTCTACTGGCTGGATATTCTTCATCGATGAAGAAGGGACGCATACCCTGGCCTCTGATTATGGCCTACCTGATGCTTTACTCATGGACGATTGTCGTTATATGACAGAAGGCCCGTGCTGGTGTGTTTCCCGTTATCATCAGAAGAAGTTAACGAAAGCAAGTAATATCATAACATGCTCACGCATTGTTAAAGCGAATAAGCGATACAGTGATAAGACAGGGGGAATCACCCATCACGCAACTGTGCCTCTACAATCAGGAGATGAGCGATTTGGATTGTTAAACGTAGCAACCCCTAATACACAAGTTTATTCAGAAGAAGATCTTGCATTACTGGAATCAATTGCTTTTCAGATTGGAAGTGCAATAAAACGTATTTATCTGACAGAACGTGAACGAGAATCTGCATTACAAGAAGAAAGAAATCGCTTGGCTAGAGACTTGCATGATTCTGTCAATCAAATGCTGTTTTCACTAAAACTTACTGCGCACGCAGCCGGAACCATTACACAGGATAAACGCTCTAAACAAGCTTTTCAAATGATTGAGTCAACCAGTCAGGATGCTGTGAATGAAATGCGTACCCTCATCTGGCAGTTGAAACCCGTCGGACTTGAACAAGGGTTAGTAGAAGCTGTGAAAAACTATGCTGAAGTACTGGGTTTAACGGTGGAAATAAATGTATCAGGTTTACTCAACCTGGAAAGTCGATTAGAGCATACGATGTTTAGGATTATTCAGGAAGCGATGAATAATGTGAAGAAACATGCAGCAACGGATCGACTAATGATTCAGTTTACACAAAGTGGACACAGTATCTATATGCGCATTGCAGATGAAGGCAAAGGATTTAAAGTTAGTGCTGCTAAAACTCTGCCTACTCATGGACTTAAAAATATTGCTCAGCGTGCAGGGGAAGTCGGTGCCGAAATAGTTTTAGATAGTAAGATTGATGTTGGAACAATCATAGAATTCTATTATCCGAAAGGACAAAGTCATGAAAATAATAATCGTTGATGATCATCATATCGTTAGACAAGGCATGAAGTTTTTACTTTCAACTGAAGATGGATTTGACGTTGTAGCTGACTTTAGTGATGGAAGTGAAGTGCTTGACTATTTACGTAACGGTGAATTACCCGAACTCATTATTATGGATTTAGTTATGCCGAATATGGACGGGATAGCAACAACGAAAGCTATTAAATTAGAATATCCAGAGATAAAGGTGCTCATTTTATCCAGTTTTGTTGATGAAGAGCATGTCATGGGTGTGATAGAATCGGGTGCAGATGGATATGAAATGAAAGATAGTGAACCAGATGTGTTGATAAATACCATTAAACGAGTATTGTCAGGAGAACAGGCATTTCATCCAAGTGTGGAAGCATATAAAGAATTAGGTCTTAAATTACCACATATCAAAAATCCACTATCGAAACGTGAACTTGAAGTACTGGCAGAAATGTCAAAAGGATTGACCAATAAAGAGATAGCAGAAAAACTTTATGTCTCTGAGAAGACGGTGAAAACACATGTCAGTCATATATTTACGAAGCTTGAAGTAAAGGATCGTACACAAGCCTCAATGTATGGTGCGAAGTATAATTTGTATAAATAAAATCGTGTACGATGGTGAAACAAGTCCGATAAACACGATATTTCGGACAAGATACACGTAAAAACGATTGAACTATGTAAAACAAGTCCGATAAACATGATATTTCGGACAAGATACACGTAAAAACGATTGAACCATGTAAAACAAGTCCGATAAACACGATATATCGGACAAGATGCACGTAAAAACGATTGAACTATGTAAAACAAGTCCGATAAACATGATATATCGGACAAGACACATGTAAAAACGATTGAACTATGTAAAACAAGTCCGATAAACACGATATATCAGACAAGATGCCCCTAATAAAAGTAACCCCGAACCACTACAACTAGTAAAGGTTCGGGGTTATTATTATAATACATCCTGAAATTCAGGAGTTTCTTCTATTACTTTCTTCACAAACGGGCAAATCGGCAATATTTTTTTATTATTGTCACGCGCATACTTAACAGCAGCTTCGACCATTTGTTTGCCAGCACCTTCTCCTTGAAGTTCTTCAACAACTTCAGTGTGGTCGATAATCAATTGATCACCATTTTCTACATACGTCATTTGACCTTTTGGACTAGAGACGTCTCCAATATAAAATAAATTTTCTTTTCTATTTACATGCATCATTTTTAACACCTCTTATTTTATTATAGTTATAAGTATACGTTGATTACTTGTATAGTAAAAGAGATATGAAATTTAATTTGATAAATAACTGTAATAATTATACAATTAATCCAAAGAGGTGGTAGTGTGATTGATAAGTGGTGGGCGAGGGATGAATGGATGTCTTTTCTTGTCATGATTATTTATTTAGGGTTAAAAGATATTTTACCGGCAATGTGGACGGAATATATGGTGATTATTATGCTGATTATCGTTCTGTTTATTTTTGCTGTTTTAAATGCTTTATCAATACGTAGGATTATTCCTAAAATTACAAGACACAATCTTAAATACTTTATCAGTTTTAAAATAGATGTATTGATTATATGGTTGATACCACTCCTCATAAAATTAACGATTATTTATTTTATTTATTCAGTACTTATCCTACCGTTTAATTCTCTATGGGATTACATTATGGTGTTTGGTGGAATTATGCTTGCCATTATTGTATTTGATGAGTATTTTGAACGTCATAGTGATTTAAGGGAGGTCGTAAGTAATCAGTTACATGATTAAAAGTATTAAGAAACATAAGTCTACGATTATAACGGTAATATTTTCACTGATTTACCTTAACTTTAATAATATATATGTACATAGCATATTATTTTTACTATTTTTAATGACTGCAATATACAGATTCATTGATTTTCATCATTACTTTCATCGTAATATGGAGCGATTAATGAACGATCCATTTCTTGATTATCCATATGATTTACGTAAAGACGGAAGATATGTGTATCGATTTACGACGATTACTTTTATAACTTTGACATTTATTTTCGGAGCTTTAATGTTCAAATTTCATCTTAAGATTATATTAGTTTTAATCATCGTATTAATCTTCATATCAGTTCTCATCGATAATAAATTCGAAAAGCGCTCAAATTTAAGAGAATTGCTTGAAACAAAGGAAAAAGAGGCAAAATAATTTGCCTCTTTTCTATACATGGGGTTCCAGATGAACGATTGTTTCTATCGCGCCATATGCTTCTTTAATATCATTTTCAATATTTTCTGTGATATCATGACTTTCTGCGACGGTCAGTAACGGGTCAACTGTCACGGTCACATCTATAAAAGTCATAACTCCATGATTTCTTCCTTTAATATCTACCACTGATAATACATCTTTAACGTTTAGCACAATCTTTCTCATTTCATCGAGTGTCTCAGCATCAAACCCATCGGTTAAGGTAATTGCGGTTTCAAAGAAAATTTCTATCGCTGTTTTCATAATTAATAATCCAACAACAATGGCAGCGACGGTATCTAAAAACGGAAGTCCTAAAAATACACCGACAATCCCAATAAATGTTCCAACTGATACTAACGCATCGGATAAGTTATCTGCGGCTGCTGCTTTTAATGCACTAGAATCCACTTTTTTGGCAAGTCTTTTATTATAGAAATAAACGAGTAACATCGCGAGCGCTGAAAGTATCGCAACTACAGCCGTTTCTATAGATGGTGTGGAGAAGTTTTGATGAATATAATTATTAATGCCTTGTAAAATGACTTGCACACTTACTGCAAACATAATGAATGAAGCAATCAGTGAACCGATATATTCCGAACGGTAATGACCATAGTTATGATTTTCATCAGCGGGTTTCATACTAATCGCTAAACCGATGAGTAAGGCAACGGATGATACCACATCTGTTGCATTGTTCAATCCGTCAGCAACAAGTGCCTGTGATCCATTGATATAACCAAATAGAAGCTTTAATGTCGTCAGTAACACATACATAATAATACTAACTTTAGCCCCTTGCTGAGCTTTAGCGAGTTGATCTTTGACTTGCATTATATTCATCCTCTCAATTAATCATGTCTTATTATTATCAATTAAAATATTCGAAATTACTAGTATCGCTGTTTAAAAAATACTATTCATAATAGTTTGATTCTTTGAAATCATTGGCCTCAAATAGTTTCAACTATTGAAGAGAAATGAACAATTTACAATCGCTGATAAATATTTTATAATTATTGTAATAGTCAGAAAATTCAAAACAAAGGAGAGAGCACATGAAACTTAAGGGGAATATGACAGTCAGAATTGTGATTGCTTTAGTTGCAGGTATTGCTATCGGTTCTATATTTAATTTATTTCAAGATACTGAGTGGGTAAAATGGACGAATCAGTATATTTTCAATGTTATCGGGCAAGTATTCTTAAATCTAATTTTTATGCTAGTCGTTCCGGTTGTATTTGTTTCTATTGTATTAGGGGTTTTAGGTGTAGGTGATCCTAAACACCTAGGGTCAATTGGTCTAAAAACAATTACTTTCTTTCTTATTACAACAGCGCTGGCGATTACACTTGCTATGGTACTTGCATTAGTTTTTAAACCAGGTACAGGCAAGGGTGATTTATTAAATAGTGATGAAGTTAAGACCTATGAAGTTGAGCAAAAGAAAAAAGCTGCTGCTGCTAAAGAAGAAGGCACATCTGCAAATCAATCATTTGATCAAACATTGATTAATTTAGTTCCTAAAAATCCAGTACTTGCGATGAGCGAAACTAATATGTTGCAGGTAATAACATTTGCGATTTTCATCGGTATCGGCATGATTGCGCTCAGAGAGAAAGTATCAGCAGTTAAAGTATTATTTGAACAGAGCAATGAAATACTTATGTTTATAGTTACAGCAATTATGCAGTATTTTGCTCCGATTGGTACTTTTGGCTTGGTAGCTACTGCATTTACGAACGCAGGATTTGGTGCTATTAAGCAATTAGGAATGTATTTTTTTGTAGTATTACTGGCACTTTTATTACATATGATTTTAGTTTATGGTGGTGCTATAACTTTCCTTGCCAGAAGAAATCCGGTTTGGTTCTTTAAAGGATTCGCACCTGCTATGACAGTCGGATTTAGTTCATCAAGTTCAAATGCGACTTTACCAATATCATTAGAGTGTGCGCAGGATAACCTGGAAGTGCGTAAAGAAATTTCATCATTTGTACAACCTTTAGGTGCTACTATAAATATGGATGGTACAGCAATTATGCAGGGTGTTGCTACAATTTTTATCGCACAAATATCAGGTGTAGATTTAACAGTTGGACAAATGGTAACAGTAGTTGTAGTTGCTGTAGTGGCTTCAGTAGGAACAGCGGGTGTACCTGGTGCTGGTCTAGTGATGCTTGCAATGGTACTTACTTCAGTCGGACTTAATCCAGCGGCTATCGGTATAATTCTAGGAATAGATAGATTATTAGATATGACAAGAACAGCTGTCAATATTTCAGGAGATGCAGCATGTGCAGTAGTCATTTCAGAACAAGAAAAACGTTACTTATCAAAAAATGGTACGAAAATTACGTAATTGTGACAGATAAATAAATTAATTTTAAAAAAGAGGATACTTTTTAAAGGTTTCCTCTTTTAATTTTTTGTAAATTATATTAAGATGGTAAAGTCACTTTAGATGAATGTGTATTATTTCAACTTATATTTTAAAGCATTTATGACATAAATTAATCATTAGAAAGAAAGGTCGTATAACAATGGATAAACAGCAGTTCACAGATTTATTACAAACAAAATTTAAAATGGTGCGTATCGAAGCGGGATATACACAAGACACAATGGCTCAAACGATTGGCTTATCAAAGAAGACTTTAGTTCAAATTGAGAAAGAGCGTGTTTTACCAAACTGGACGACTTGTGTTTCTTTGTGTGCTTTATTTAGAGATTCAGAAGTGTTACAAAACACTTTAGGAGGCGACCCATTAGAAGTAATTCAAGTGATTTCTCGTGGTGCATGTGCTTATCCTGATGCTGATAACAAAAATGAATTATGGTGGACAACGATTGAATCAGATCGTGATATCGTATTACAACAAAATAAGATTTCTAATCTTTACCGTGTGTTAGATGGTTCAACGCAACCTTTATATGGATCAAATAAAGCACGTGAAGCAGAGATGTTCTTTAATAAGAAGAAAAGCGAAAACTTAGTAACAGTTTAATATCTTTGTATCCTTTAAACAAACGCAGCTTTGCGTTTGTTTTTTTGGTTTAGAGGTATTAAACTAATAACTATTAAATATAAAGAGGTGGCATATTGAACGCATTATTTGTCGTATTATTTATGGGGCTGATTGGGGCCTTAATCGGAGGATTTACAAACTATATTGCAATAAAGATGTTATTCAGACCGTTTGAACCGAAGTTTCTTTTCGGTAAACAACTACCATTTACACCTGGGTTAATTCCAAAGCGCAGAAATGAATTATCTTTAAAAATGGGTGAGATGGTTACCCAACATTTACTGACGCCAGAAGTATTTAAAGAAAAGTTAATGACACCTCAAACAGAAGGGTTTATTAAAGATTTTGTAGTACGTCAAGTTCAGACAATAAAGACCGGGGAATATTCAGTAGATGATTTTGCCAAGCGATTTAATATTGATGTTACAGCACTGGGTAACGATAAATTACGTCTTCAACTTTCTCAAGTGATTGATGATACAGTCATTGCCCGTATTGATGAACCGATAGAAACACTTTTACCGATGGACTTACGAACTAAACTGGATACACAGGTTAACCAATTATCTCAGATGATTATGGTTAAACTACGTGATTATGTTAATTCAGAAAAAGGTTATAACGACATCATGATGATGATTGATCGTTTCTTCATGGAAAAGGGTCGTTTAGTAAGTATGATTCAAATGTTCATGACAAAAGAAATGATAGCAGATCGAGTAATTAAAGAATTTAACGCATTAAGCAGAGAAGAGAAGCTGAACAATATTATAGAAACAGAAGTACAACGTGAATATCATGCTCTTTTAATGAAACAGCCTTCACAGTTTATAAAAGAGAATGAAGTAAATCAAATAAAAGAAAATTTAATTGAACAGATTATTACTCAAGTTAATCTTGAGCACTATACGAAAACACCCCTTGTACAACTTGCACCAAAAGCTTTTGATTACTTAGAAGGTACAGGCAGTGATCGATTTGTACATTACGCGATTACCAAGACATCTGATAATATTGCTGATATTTTAGAAAAAGTTCATATTGCAGAAATTGTTAAACAGCAAATAGATAATTTTGAACTCGCATTTCTTGAGCAACTCGTCATTGAAATATCAAATAAAGAATTAAAGATGATTACATTTTTAGGATTTCTGTTAGGTGGTATTATCGGTCTCGTGCAAGGTATAATCGCACTCTTTGTATAACAGAAGTGATTTATGGTATATTGTTTAAGAACAATTAAATTATATGTAAAATTAAAGGAGAATGATTATGTCTGTAAATATTTATGATGAAGCTAACCGTTTAGAAAGTGCGTTACGTCAAAGTGACGAATATAATGCGATTAAAGAACATTATTCAGCGGTAAATAACAACCCTGAATCAAAGAAAATCTTTGATGATTTCAGAAAGATTCAATTAAACTTACAAGAAAAACAAATGTCAGGTCAAGAAATTACTGAAGATGATTTAAATGCTGCACAATCTACTGCAGAATTAATCGAAAAAGATGAAAACATTTCTAAATTAATGGAAGCTGAACAAAAAATGAGCTTTATGATTCAGGAAATTAACCGTGTCATCATGAAACCACTTGAAGATTTATATGGTGTTCAAACTGAACAAACACCTGAAGCTTAATTGATAATTTATAAGCTTTACAGTACAATAATTAAATAATTATTCAAATAAACAAAAAGTATTTACTTTTTGTTTATTTTTTTGTGAGGGATATCATGAAGTTTTATTTACAGCATGAACAATTTGAAACAATTAATTTATATATCAAAAATATTATTAATCTATATTTTGAGGAGAGTTATTTGTTTGAAGGATCAGGTGAACAGCAGATAACAGTTGATATCGATCAAACAAATAATACGACAGTGAAGACGACATTAACGATTGAAAATGAAACGTATACGCGTATTGCTAAAAGAGAAGGCACATCAAAACGAGATATGAAACAGGCGTTAGGTGAAACTTTAATCGAAATACTTTCGTCGCATACGGGTGTGATACAGAGCTGGGGGACGCTTACTGGTATTCGACCGACGAAGCTTTATCATAAATATTACAAACAAGGATTATCTCATGAAGCAATCAGTGAAATTTTATCAAGAGATTATTTAATTGCACAGGAGAAATTAGATTTAATGCGTGATATTGTTCATACACAGCTTCAGGCGATTCCAGATCTTTATTCGCTGCAGGATGAGGTAAGTATTTATATCGGTATCCCATTTTGTCCGACAAAATGTGCGTATTGTACATTTCCTGCGTATGCGATACGCGTTTTTAAGGCGCAAGTTCCAGAGTTTCTAGTAGGATTAATTTACGAGATTCAGCAAACAGCAGCATGGTTAAAAGAAAATAATATCAAGGTAACTTCTATTTATTTTGGGGGTGGTACCCCGACTTCTATTGAAGCTCAGGATTTAGCTTTACTACTTGAGACGGTTTATACCTCATTTGATATGTCACATGTTAGAGAAGTTACAGTAGAGGCTGGACGTCCAGATACAATCGATACTGAAACCCTCGATGTATTAAACAAATATAATATCGACCGTATCAGCATCAATCCGCAAAGCTTTACGGATCGTACTTTAAAAGCGATTGGTCGTCACCATACAGTACAGGAAACGATTGATAAGTTTAATTTATCTCGTAAACATCATATGCAAAATATTAATATGGACTTAATAATTGGTTTGCCGAATGAAACACGCGTTGAAGTTGAGCATTCACTCAAAGAAACAAAAAAATTAAATCCTGAATCATTGACGGTTCATACACTAAGCTTTAAAACGGCCAGTGAAATGACACGTAATAAAGAGAAGTACCCAGTTGCTGCGCGTGATGAAATTGTACATATGATGAATATGACAAGAACATTTGCAGCAGAAAATAATTACATTCCGTATTATTTGTATCGTCAGAAAAATATATTAGGGAATCTCGAAAATATAGGTTATTCTAAAGCGGATGAAGCATCGCTATATAATATTCTTATTATGGAAGAAGTTCAGACAATTATTGGTCTCGGTTGTGGGGCTTCAAGTAAATTAATCCACCCGATTACTGGAAAAATTGAAAACTTCCTTAATCCTAAAGACCCAAAATCATATAACGACAGCTATGAAAGTTATACACAAAAAAAATTAGAAAAATTAAATCACTGTTATCAATAGAGTTCGGGAATTAATATCCCGAACTCATTTTTCATAGGGTCAACCTAACATTTTCAAAGATTTTAATGTAAAATATGAGATAACAATAAAAGTGAGGAATTGTTTATGATTAAATTTATCCACTGCTCAGATTTATATTTAGATGAACCTTTTGATTTAAAGAGTCAATTACCAGAACATATTATGCAGGATGTTTATCGTGCAACATTTGAAAGCTTCACAAATTTAGTGAATGATGCAATAGATATGAAAGTAGATTTTATTCTCATCAGTGGTAATCTTTTTTCTGAAGTAAATAGAAATATTCGTGCTGATAAACTCATTGAACAACAATTTGAAAGATTAAATAAAGCACATATCTTTGTCTACTATATTGCTGGTACATCAGACTATCTTTCGAAACGATCGTATATTAAATTGCCATCTAACGTTGTAGTATTTGCTGAAGATGTACAATCCTATGAGTTGATTACGGCGAATGGCAAGCGTGTATTTATACATGGTTTCAGTTATAAAGACAAGGACACGTATGAAAATAAACTCGATAACTATCCGATTAATGAAGTTGACGAATCTATTCATATCGGTATGTTACATGGGATTCACCATAGACTTGAAGGCTATCAGGCCACTGAATTCAGAATGGAAGATTTAAATCGTAAGTTATATCACTACTGGGCATTAGGACATTATCCTTATAAAAAACGTTTAAGTGACATGCCAGAAATCCATTATCCTGGTAAAATGCAGGGGACGAATTTTTCTGATACAGGACATAAAGGATACCTGCTTGTTGAAGGAGATCATACTGATTTAGAGATCAAATTTATTCCAACAGAACATATTCGTTTTGAACGTGTGAAGCTTACATTAAATGAATTAGGTAAACATGCGATATATCAAGATATTACTGATTTCAAAAATAAGGTAAGACATTTAGGTAAAAGTATTTACCGACTTAAATTAATCAATCCATCTGAGACGTTAGTTGATGAACGAATGATTCGAAATATACTCAAACAAGTCCAAATGTATGAATCGAATGAATCACAATTCGTCTGGATCGATGATATTGAATTGGATCAACTGAATGAAGTGCATACACTTGCCAATGAATTTAATTCAGAACATCTGGAAAATAAAGAGATATTTGATCAGGCGTGTAAGCCGATTCATCATTCAAGTGTAGAACGCTATGCAGAGGCAATACATTATGAAGATCATTTATCTATGCTCAATCACGGAGAATCCAGATTAAAGTTAATGATGAGGGATGAATCATGAAGATAAAATCACTTGAAATATACGGGTACGGGAGATTACAACATCGTAAATTTGATTTTACATCTGATTTTGTTCAGATTTATGGTGAAAATGAATCAGGTAAATCAACGATGCAGGCATTTATCCATGCCTTATTATTTGGTTTTCCTAAAGAAGGAGAATATGAACCAAGGTTAGAACCAAGATTTGCACCACAATATGGTGGAAAGATGTTGCTTGCTCTAAATACAGGTGAGGAAGTAAGTATAGAGCGTACTTATGTTCACAGAAAAGAAGAGGTAACGATTTTACTGGATGGTAAACCTAAAGATACTGCCTGGCTGAATCAACTGTTCAATCATTTAACGAAAGATACTTATAAAAGTATCTTTTCATTTGATGTATTAGGTTTACAGGAAGTACATCGTAAGTTAACGGAAGATAAACTACAAGCTTATCTGTTGCAGGCAGGCGCATTTGGAAGTACAGAGTTCACACAGATGACTGAACACATTAAGAATGAAAAGGTACGACTATATAATGATGATGCAACGGGTGAGATTAATCAGGCAACTGAACAATTACAGTCTATCGAATCATTAATTAGACAGAAGGATCATCAGTTTGAAGAGTACGATAAACTGGTGAATGAACAGGATAAATTAAAACGTGAATCTGATGAAATAAAGACACATCTAAAAGAATTAAATACGATATTAAAGCGTAAACAGCGAGAAATTGATTACCATGATCATGCGAAGCAATGGAAAGCACTTGAACATCAATTAAATATCATACCACCAACATTTCCTGAACAAGGTATTGTGAGGTACGAAGCATTAAAAAAACAGCAGCAACAAGTAAGTAGAGATCTTCAATTACGCAAAGAAAAGTTATCACAGCTTTCAACACATAATGCATCAATTCATTTATTAAATGATGATATTATCGATAAGACAAATGATGTGTTAAAGCAGGAACAAATATATAGAAATCATCAGTCTGATCTATCACATCTAACGAAGACGATTGATCAATTGACGAAAGAACAACAAATGATGATGCAGGATTTAGGATGGACATCATATCAACCTATTGAAGTTGATCGTATGATGAATGAAAAGGTTAGTATTGCAATTAATCAGCTGGAAAAAGATACACTTGAAAAAGCTCAAATTGAACGTGAAGTTAATTTTGTTAAAGATGCTATTGCTAAAAAAGAGCAGGCGGTTAATGAATTAGATAAAGTAAAAGTGCACGATCAACGCTTTGAAAAAGCTGAACAACTTGAGAAAAATAAAGTTGATTTACTTGATAAAACAAAGTTATATGAAAAGATGAAACAGGAAACTGAAGTGTTTGAAGCATCTCAACTGAAAAAATATCAATATCAGCAGTTATTTATCGGAATATTACTCGCTTTATTTATTGGCGGTGCTATCTATACATACTTGTTACCGCAATATATTTTACTAGCGATATTTGCCGTACTAGCAGTCCTTGCACTTGTTATTCTGTTCATCAATAAAAAGCCTGATCTGGAGTTCAATCAGGCATTGCAGCAGGATGTAGATGAGTTAACGCTCAAAGTAAGTGATTTACAATCCAACTTTGATCTATCTTTTGATCTGGATGAGCAACGTCAAATTAGACAGCGCATGCGTGAACGTAAAAATGAAGTAATACGTGAGAAAAATCGTTTGAACGAACTTTCTAAAAATCTTGAGATCATCAATAAAAGTATTGCTGCTTCTACAACTGAGTTGGAAAAAGTAAAAGAAAAGTTAAAATTGCCAAAAGCTTATATTGTAAATCGTTTATCATTAGCGATAAAGCAAATTAATAAGATTAATCATCTGGAGCAGGAAATGGCTCTACTCCGTGATAAACAACAAAGTATCAACACAGAACTCACGCACTTTGATACACAGGTAAAGGCATTGAATCAATTAGTTCCGATTGATTTAAATATTAATAGCCTATTCCATGATTTAAAAACAATGCAGACCAATGATGAGAAAAAGAAATTTCAACTGACTAAAAATAATGATCAGATCGCATTACTTAATAAAGAAACGAATATTATGCAGGAACTACTTGAACAGATTAATCATGAATTAGAGACACTATTTGAGGAAGCACAAGTCGATGATGAATCTGCGTATTATGAACGTGAAAAAGTATATAATAAATATCACGACGACTTAAAACAATTTGATACAGTAGGGCGTCTGCTTGAAAATCAAGGTTTCTCTTATGAAGATAATACAGAGTTAAGTTATGTCACTTTAATTGATTTAACCACTCAATATAATGCAATAACTGCACATATTGAGGAGCTTACAACGAATAGCAGTCAAATTAAAGAAAGACTTATCGCCATTCAAGAGCAACTCGATTTGATTGCAGCGGACGATAGTCTGTCAAAATTAAACTATGAATTACAAATCAAAAAGAACCAACTGAATGATTTGATCAAAGATTTCACGGCTGTGAATTACATTGAAACATTGATAGATGCGCATATTGAAAGCGTTAAAGAAAAAAGATTACCGTTTGTTATTCAGGATGCAACTGAAATCTTTAAATATTTAACGGAAGAGCGCTATATGAATGTGCTGTATAAAGACAATCATCTGATTGTCAAAGCAAGCGACGGTCAAATCTATCATCCGACAGAATTATCACAGTCAACAAAGGAAATACTCTATATTGCATTAAGACTTAGCTTAATCCAATCATTAAAGAAATATTATCCATTCCCGATTATAATAGACGACGCATTTGTACATTTTGATAGAATTAGACGAGAACGTATCTTAGAATATATGATGCAACTTAAATCTAACCAAATTATTTATTATACATGTAATAGATCGACAGTTGTTGCTAATAAAAATACCATTACACTAGAAAGAATAAATAAGGAGGTTAAAAAATGAGAACCATCGAAACATTGAAACCAGGGGCATCCGTAGATAATTACTTTTTGATCCATAAAGCAATTCAGGGTGTAACCGGGCAAGGTAAGCCGTATTTAACGTTATATCTTAAAGATAAAAGCGGGGACTTAGAAGCGAAAGTGTGGACGGTCACTGAAGAAGATATCAAAACATTATCACCAGAAACACTCGTTAGAATAAAAGGTGACGTCATTGATTACCGTGGAAGAATTCAAATGAAAGTTAATCAGTTTAGAGTCGTGACACCAGAAGATGGGGTGAAACTGGAAAACTTTCTGGAATCAGCACCTATAAGTGAAGATGATATGATGAATGAGCTGATGGATTATTTACTTGAAATAGAGAATGCGAAATTACAACGTGTGACAAGACTATTGCTGAAAAAATACCAAAATGAATTTATGACATTCCCAGCAGCAAGTAGTAACCATCATAATTTTGTATCAGGATTGTTATATCATGTATTAACAATGTTAAAACAAGCAAAAGCATTATGTGACATTTATCCAAGCTTAAATAAAAGTTTGTTATATGCCGGTATTATTCTGCATGATCTAGGAAAAGTAAAAGAATTATCAGGGCCCGTTGCGACAAGTTATACAGTAGAGGGGAACCTGTTAGGACACATCTCTATTATGAGTGATGAAGTGGCAAGTGTTGCACGTGAACATAATATTGATGGTGAAGAAATTATGCTGTTAAGACACTTAATATTAAGCCATCACGGGAAATATGAATATGGCTCTCCGAAATTGCCAATGGTGAAAGAAGCTGAAATATTAAATTTCATTGATAATATCGATGCCAGAATGCAGATGTTTGATAAGCATATGAAAAAAGTAGAAAAAGGACAATTCTCTGAACGTATCTTCGCATTGGAAAATAGACAATTCTATAAACCGATGAATCTCGAATAGAGGCTGTCGAATTTGCGTTTAGCTCTAAGCAAAATAAGAAAATCCACAAAAAATCGCACTTTGATTTCTGTGAATTTTTGAAGTTTACTAGGCGACAGCATTGAAGACGCCGTTTCCAAAAGAGGCTGTTTGCTATGAGTTCCAAATAAAACCCCCGCATGAAATGTTAATTCATTCGGGGGTTTATATTATTTACCAGCTTCAGAAGTTTGAGCTGCTAAGATTTGATCATCGATAATTTTCTTAATATCTTTATCTTTGTAATCAACATCGTATTCTTTTAATAATTTTTTATAAGCATCTACCATAATTTTAGGATCTTTTTGAATTTTAGTTTGACGTACTTTGTCTTCTAAGTTTTTCTTTTCTTTATCAAAGTCATCTTGTTTATCTGCTAAGATAATATGATAACCAAAGTCTGTTTTAACTAATCCAGAAAGTTCGCCTTCTTTTAATTTAAATAATGCTTTTTCAAATGGTTCAACAGTTTGTCCTTTAACAACATATCCTAATGAACCACCATTCGCTTTAGAACCAGTATCTCCTGATTCTTTTTTAGCGATTTTAGCGAAGTCTTTTTTATTTTTCTTAACTTGCTCAAGAATTTTTTGTGCTTTAGCTTTAGCTGCCGCATCACTTAATCCATCTTTATTGTTTTCAGATTTAACCTGAATTAAAATGTGTGATGCTTTTTTAACGTTATCTTTAATATCTTTATCTGTTACTTTAACGGTTTCATCTAATAATTTCTTACGATACTCGTCGTTTACACGTGTATCTTTATATTTTTCAACAGTCATACCTGGTTGTTGCTGTTGAAGGATTTGCAGGAATTGTTTTTCTCCGCCGTATTTCTTAATTTCATCATCTACTGATTTTTTAATTTTATCTGCATCTACGTCTTTACCGTATTTATCTTTTAAGATATCTCCCAGTAAGATTTGAAATGCAGTGTTAGCTACTTCATTTTTTCCCATTTCATCAATTACATTTTTAGTTGTTACATCTCCTGCTTTTGAAGAGATTAAAGCTTCACCATCATTTCCACAAGCAGTTAATCCTAATACAGATACTGATAATGCTGCTGGAAGGATGATTTTTTTTAGTTTAGTCATACGTATTCTCCTTTTCTCTTACAAATTCTGTTCTAATATATCATAAGACAGAATTAAAATACAATTTATCGTATGTTGCATTCATGAAAATTTGAAGAAAACTCATGTTTCGTTAATATTTCAAAGCCGTATTTTCGTTCTTCTATATACGAACCCTTAGGCGTGTTAATGATATATTTCAAATAAATAAAATCAATAAAGGACATTCCCATATTGATTGAGAAGATAAATAGAAAGTAATGCGCATATTGCTGAAATAATACCGCACCGCTTAATGTTATAATTGTAATGATAAGAAACGGTAATATAAGTGATAATCCAAACACAGTTTTGTGAATAGGATGATTAATTCTAATGTTATATAAAGAGAAATACTTCGCTTTATTTGTTTTCTGTAAAAGCATTGATTTTGTGTCGTGCATAAATGGTATCATATGCAAACATTTGTGAAGTGGGTAAAGTATAATGCAAGCTGCAATAAAAATAATAAAATACTGATCTGAGAAATGCTTACCAAATACACTAGAAAAAATTTCAAAACTTACGATAAAAACTAAGATTGAAATCAGAGCAGAAATGAGCATAATTCGTTGCAGTCCGTATGTCGCACGAATATTAAAATTTTTATTACATAAGTACATGGCAATTCTCCTATCGGTCAATTTACCTAGCAATTATGCATTATCAGTTTCGTTTTCGTCAAGTAAAACTTTTAACAGTTCATCGTGACTTTCATCAAGATGCTTGATGAAGTCATCACCATAGATTTGAGCTACGATATATTTTAGTTCAGTGAAGGTCGGTAACGCATGCATAATATTATTATATTTGCTGGCAGCATCATAAATTCGATCATCTGCTTCTTTATAGCCATGATAAGTTTCATATAATAATTCTTTACCTTTTTCAGTAAGTTCAAGGTATGTATTTCGTTTATCGTATTCACTTTTCGGCATTGTTAAGTAACCGCGTTTTTCTAAATTCTTTGCAAAGTTAAACACAGTTGAAACATGCATTACACCATATTGACTTACTTGAGAAATGGTAGCTTTCTCTAAGTTTCTGATAATAATTAGAATATGATGTTCATTAATATTTAAATCATAAGGCTTAATCCAGTTTTGCCAGTCTTTTTCTACTGTTTTCCATAAAGCTTTACTTAATTGAGAAACTTTATGTGTAAAAAGCATTTGTTCAATTATTTCCTTTTCACGCTTCATAACGCATGCCTTCCTTTCACATGTTGTAAAATATATTTCCGATCATTTCTACATAAAAAAAGTATGATGATGTCATCATACTTTACTATAGGATAATAATATTTTACCATAATACAATTGGTAGACAAGATATTTTTCTGAATTTTTAAATATATCTTTTAAATATATTTTTATAGACGAAACTATTTTTTTGACAATGTATCCATAACTTCTGTCTTACGGTTATTTAGGTTTTCGATGTTACCTTTTAAGTTATCGATATTCGGTTGAATATCTGATTTGTAATGGTTGACCATTTCTTTGATTTCATCTGTCATTGACTTCATAACTTCCTGCGTTGCATCTTTAGTTTTAAAGACAGAGTCTTTAACTTCGTTTGCTTCAATTTTAAGTTGATTCACCTGTGCTTTAGTGTCGTATGCTGTTGATTTAAAGTTTTGTTGTAATTCTTTACCTGACTTAGGGGCATTGAGTATAGCAGTTGCTGCACCTGCTGCAACGCCTACACCAAATCCTAATATAATGCGTGATAATTTCATATTGTTATCCTCCTAAATTTTCTTGTAATTAACTATACCCCAAAAATTTAATAACATGTATTTATTTCATTTCAGACTGAATAGCATCCTTTAACGCATGCATTTGTGATTCGTCGAATGCATCTGCATGCGTTTCCCATTTATAGCCGAATCCATCAACATCATTTTCATAGCGAGGGATGATATGGAAGTGGATATGGAAGACTGATTGATCTGCAAATGCTCGGTTATTTTGTACGATATTGATGCCTGCTGGTTTAAATGCTGCATCAATGGCTTTAGCAACTTTTTGAACAGATTGAATTACTTTTGCTAAGTCTTGTGGGTCTACTGATAAAATATCTTCTGCCGGATTTTTAGGGATGACAAGGGTATGACCTTTAGATACTTGTGAAATATCTAGGAATGCGTAAGTATACTCATCTTCATATACTTTATAAGATGGAATCTCACCTTTTAATATTTTACTGAATACTGTTTCACTCATTGAAAACGCCTCCTATACTTTTTTCTTATTATAATAAAATTTATAAAATTATTCATTACTCACAATTCGTTATGCGATTGTTTTAATATTTGATACAATAAATTTAAATATTAACAGGAACGAGGAATGATTGTGACAGTTAAAGTAAGTAATCTAACAGGGGGTTATGGTAATCAGCCTGTAATTCATCATATTGATTTCGAGCTTATGTCCGGACAAATAGTAGGATTAATTGGTTTGAACGGTGCAGGTAAGAGTACAACAATTAAAAATATGCTTGGTTTGCTTAGACCGATTGAAGGCGACATTGAAATTAATGGTGTTAAATTGTCTAATGATCCATTTAAATATCGCGCGCAACTTTCATATATCCCGGAGTCACCTGTGCTGTATGATGAGCTGACGCTTGAAGAACATATTGATATGACTGCAATGGCATATAATATTGATCCACAAACAGCAATGAATCGTGCTTTGCCGATATTAAAGGTTTTCCGTCTGGACAATAAACTCAAACAGTTTCCAGCACATTTTTCAAAAGGGATGAAACAGAAGGTAATGATAATATGTGCATTTATTTCAGAACCAGCGTTACATATTATCGATGAACCGTTTTTAGGACTTGATCCTTTAGGTATTCAGTCAATGCTTGATTTGATGGTCAAAGCGCGTGAAGCAGGGCGAACAGTATTAATGAGTACCCATATCTTAACAACTGCAGAAATATACTGTGATTCATTTTTACTTTTACATCATGGTAAGCTCGTTGGTAAAGGGAAACTTGAAGATTTGAGACAGCAGTTTAATATGCCGGAAGCGACACTTGATGAAATTTATATCCATGCAACAGGTGATGCGCATGAATAATGCCACACAACTTTTTAAAGCAAGACGTAATAAAAATCAAAAAGAAGTTGCTTATTATAGTAAGTTCATCTTTAATGGCCATTTTATCGTATTTTTATCCATTGCATTCGGTGCACTAATGCTCCAATACTCTCAAATGGTTAAGAACTTATCGCCTGGAATTAATTATCACCTGATCATAGCATTTGTATTAGCATTGCTTATCATCACACAATTAAGAACATTTATAAGACCTGCTGATCATATCTTTCTATTGAACTTTGAAAAAGAGATGCAACCGTATTTTTTAAAATCAATGATAAGAAGCATTACGATAAGAACAGTCATATTTGTCTGTTGTGCAGCACTATTTCTTCCACTGTATTTCAATGCAATACATGCTTCGCATATAGGATATATATGTGCAGTGCTGTTTGGTGTGTCTATGATTGCTGCAGGTATTTACATGCGTTTTTTAATGATGAAGTTAGATATAGAGCAACAAAGTATTAATCTTCTCATCTTTATCATGGCATTGTCAGGACTTTATACATCGCTTGAAGGTCTGTATATCACTGTGATACCAATCATGCTTTTTGCAGCAGGGCTTATCTATCTGTTAAGGAAGAATACTGATAAGCGCACTTTAAACTGGCATGGACTGATTGAATATGAAGAAACATTGACACACAGACAAAACAAAACAATCAATATGTTTACTGATGTAAAAGGGTTAAAAGATACTGTTAAAAGAAGACGATATCTCGATATATTACTTCCGCGTAATAAGGCAAAATATTCACAGCATAATATGTTTGAATTTTTATTTATTCGTAATTTTTTACGCAGTAGTGACGCACTATGGATTATTGTACGTTTGCTCATCATTTCAGGATTCGTCATCTGGATTGTACATCAGGAAATCATAGCGTTGATTATCGGTACATTTTTAGTGTATGCCATCGTTTTACAAACGTCACAATTCTATAAGCAACAAGCATTTCAATTATGGCCGCAAGTCTGGCCGGTTCCGGAAAGCTATGTACTTAAGGGCTTCAAACAATTTATGCGTAAACTTGTGTTTATTACGACACTTGTGGTAGCGATAATATATTGTGTGATTTACCCGGAACATTTCTATTATGCGATTATCTTCTTTATCATGATGATGTGGACGATGCATAACGTAATAGAAAAGATTGAGAAACGCATGAAGCTATTAAAAGATTAGTTCTATAAATTGTATAAAGAATAAACAAACGCTGTAATCATTTGATTACAGCGTTTGTTTGGTTATTCAATTTTTAATGTTACTCTTCTGATTCACTTTCATGTAAAGTGACTGGTTTTTCTACATGTAGATATTTAGAATAATAGATGTTAGCCATAATATCTTCTGATTGGTATGAAGACAGTGCTTCTTTGCTGAAATTATCTCTGAAAAAACTGCTTTTCTTAAAATCTTCAAGTAAACTTTGTTTATCAAACTGGAAGACTGCAACATAAGTTTCACCACGTTTAGGTCTTAATAATCTAAATGCGTGATACCCGTCATATTCAGATAATTTTTCAAGTGGTAAATGTTGCGTATCAAAGACTTCCTGACGTGCCTCTTTAACAATAAAATAAAGCAGCAGCGTAGGTTTTTCTACAAGTTCACCGTCGCTTATCACATTGATGAAAGACTGAGGTGCACTGAAAACAGATTTGTCATTTGTTTCCTCATAGAGATACGCATTATCTTCATTATAGAAAGAAAGTAAATTTCTATTGCTAAATTTCTTTTTTATTTTATCTAAAAAAAAGCTTGAACCGTAAGTAATATATGTGTACATAACCATCACCCTCTCCTTATTATTCTATACCCGAAAATCAGGATTTATGTCAGTTTAATGACATTACTTTTTTATGATACTTTATAATAATTGTTATGATAAAATCAGACTATATACGAAAAATTGGGGGAAGTTTGTTTGAATTCATTTAATGACACAATATTAAAAGCAGCACGTGGGGAAAAAGCAACGCACACACCAGTATGGTTTATGCGTCAGGCAGGTCGTAGTCAACCTGAATACAGAAAAATTAAAGAAACACATAGTTTATTTGAAATTACACATGATCCAGAACTTTGTGCATATGTTACGAAGTTACCCGTTGATCAATACAATACAGATGCAGCAATTCTTTATAAAGATATTATGTCACCACTAGGTGCAATTGGTGTAGATGTTGAAATTAAATCAGGGATTGGTCCAGTTATTGGTAATCCAATTCGTTCAATGCAGGATGTATCACGACTTGGTGAAATACACCCGGAAAAAGATGTACCATATATTTTAGATACGATTAAATTATTAACAGAAGAACAGTTAAATGTTCCGTTAATCGGCTTTACCGGAGCACCATTTACTTTAGCAAGTTATATGATTGAAGGAGGACCTTCTAAAAACTATAACAAAACTAAAGCAATGATGTATGAACAACCAGAAGCATGGCATATGCTAATGGAAAAGTTAGCGGATATGTGTATTACATACACACATGCGCAAATCGATGCTGGCTGCAAAATGATTCAAGTCTTTGATTCTTGGGTGGGCGCTTTAAATCAAGCAGATTACAGACAATTTATTGCACCTCATATGACACGCATTTTTGCAGGGATTAAAGAAAGACAAGTACCGGTAATTACGTTCGGTGTCGGTGCAAGTCATTTAATCGAAGAATGGAATGCTTTACCTGTAGATGTATTAGGTCTGGACTGGCGCTTACAAATCGAAGAAGCGCGTGCGAAAGGGATTACGAAACCTTTAATGGGGAATTTAGATCCTGCGATTTTACTTGCACCATGGGAAGTCATTGAATCTCATTTAATTCGAATTTTAGATCAAGGTTTACAATCAGACAGTTATATCTTTAACTTAGGGCACGGGGTATTCCCGGAAGTGAATCCAGATACGTTGCGTCGTGTTAGCGCATTTGTACATGATTATTCAGCAAAATATAAAGCACAATCATTGGGGGAAAAATAATGAGTAAAAAAGGTTTACTTGTAATGGCGTATGGGACGCCATATAAAGAAGAAGATATCGAACCCTATTACACACATATTAGACATGGCAGAAAGCCATCAGAAGAAAGCTTACAAGATCTTAAAGATCGTTACAAAGCAATAGGTGGTATTTCGCCATTAGCCGGTACAACTGAACGTCAAGCTGAAGCTTTGGTGGATGCATTAAATAAATCAACTGGTGAAGATTATCAGTTGTATATTGGGTTAAAACATATCGCACCGTTTATTGAAGATGCTGTTGAAGCGATGCATAATGACGGTATCACTGAAGCGGTAACGATTGTTCTGGCACCTCATTATTCTAACTTCTCAGTAGGTAGTTACAATAAACGTGCGGCTGAAGTTGCAGTGCAATATGGCATAAAGCTTAAGCATGTTGAATCATTCTACAATCAGGATAAGTTTATTGAGTACTGGACGGAGCAGGTTGATGCTACACTTGCTACAATTCCTGAAAGCGAATGGGATAAGACAGTACTTATTGTCAGTGCGCATAGTTTGCCAGAGAAGATTAAACTTGCAGGTGATCCGTATCCAGAGCAACTTGAAGATACTGCAACGATGATCATGGATGGTTCTAAAATATTAAATGTTGAAACAGGATGGCAATCTGAAGGGAATACTCCAGATCCATGGCTTGGACCAGATGTACAGGATTTAACAAGACGTTTATATGAGGAAGAACAATATGAACACTTTATCTATACGCCTGTTGGATTTGTATGTGAACATTTAGAAGTACTTTACGATAATGATTATGAATGTAAAGTTGTTTGTGATGCGTTAGGTGTTAAATACTATCGTCCGGCGATGCCAAACACGGATGCACGTTTTATCGGTGCGATGGTTGATGAAATTCAAAATGTATTAAATCAATAGAAAAGAGATGTTTTTAAATGACGAAGTGTGCAATTATTGGTGCAGGTATCACAGGTTTATCAGCAGCATATTATTTACGACAAGAAGATTCAGCAATTGAAATTGATGTTCTGGAAGCAAGTGATGTTGCGGGGGGTAAGATTAAAACCTTTCAAAAAGATGGCTATACGATTGAACTTGGCCCGGAATCTTATTTAGGCCGTAAAAAGATCATGACAGAATTGGCTGAGGCAATTGGATTAAAGGATGAAATTGTTGTTAATAATACCGGAAAATCTTATATTTATGCTAAAAACAAACTTTATCCGATTCCTGGAGGATCAATTTTAGGTATACCTACTGAAATTAAACCTTTTATTGCAACACGCTTAATTTCGCCAATAGGTAAATTACGTGCTGGTCTTGATTATGTGATTAAGCCTAAACCGATGACGCCGGATGTATCAGTCGGTGCATTCTTCAGACGTCGCTTAGGTAATGAAACGCTTGAGAACTTAATTGAGCCTTTATTATCAGGGATATATGGTGCGGATATCGATAAATTGAGTCTTAAATCAACATTTCCTGATTTTAAAGCAACTGAAGAGAAGCATGGCAGTCTGATAAAAGGGATGCGTGCGAGCAAAAAGAAAATGCCTAAACGACCACAGCCTGCACCTGGACAGTTCAGACAATTTAAAAATGGCTTGATGAGCTTTGTGAATGCACTTGTAAATGATCTGGAATCGAAACAAGTTCAAATGAAATATAATCATAAAGTTGAAGCAATCGAAAGATTAGAAAACGGCTATATGCTGACTATAAATGGTGAAAAAGTACATTATGATCATGTGATAATTACGGTACCACATACTATCTTCCGAGATTGGTTTAACGATGCACCATTACAATATTTTAACGAAATGGAGACAACAAGTGTAGCAACGGTTGTCATGGCATTTGATGCAGAGCAGGTTAACAACGAAGAAAATGGTACAGGATTTGTCATCGCTAAAAATTCAGATACAGTAATTACTGCATGTACTTGGACAGATAAGAAATGGTCACATACAACACCACCTGGTAAGACATTGCTTCGTGCCTATGTTGGTCGACCTGGCAGTAATGTTGTTAGAGACAATGATGATGAAGCTATTGTAAAACTTGCCAGAAAAGATTTAGATAAGATGATGGAAATTAAAGGTGAACCTGAATTTACTATCGTGACAAAATTATTTAATAGTATGCCGCAATATGAAGTAGGGCATATTGATCGTATTCGTGCGATTCAGCACTATATAAAAACGCAGTATCCTGGACTTGTGATTACAGGTGCATCTTTTGAAGCGGTAGGGTTACCAGACTGTGTATCTCAAGGACAACGCGCAGCACTGCAAATTGCGCATCACTAATTCATACATCACTGCACATGACAAAGGAGAATACTATGAAATTTATCCATAATAACAATATTAATGATCCTACTATTAATTTAGCGATGGAAGAATATGTTCTGAAACACTTACCGAAAGATGATTCATACTTTTTATTCTATGTGAATGAACCGTCAATCATTATAGGTAAGAATCAAAATACATTTGCTGAAATCAATCAAGCATATGTAGATGAGAAAAATATTCATGTTGTACGACGAATTTCAGGTGGTGGCGCAGTATATCATGATTTAGGTAATTTAAACTTTAGTTTTGTGACAAAAGCAGATGATGATAGCTTCCATAATTTCAAAAAATTTACGATGCCTATCGTTGAAGCGTTAAATAAATTAGGTGTTAATGCTGAAATGACAGGTAGAAACGACTTGCAGGTGGGAGAACGTAAAGTGTCTGGTAATGCAATGTTCCAGTCAGGAGATCGTATGTTTTCACATGGGACGTTGATGCTGAATAGTGATATTGAGGAAGTTGTCAGAAGTCTTACAGTTAGTGAGAAAAAGCTTATTACGAAGGGCATTAAATCAATTCGTTCGCGTGTGGCTAATATACAGGAATTTCTTGATCATCAGATTACTATGGAAGAATTTAAACAAACGTTATTACAATCAATCTTTGACGGTCCTGTTGAGCAATATAAACTAAGTGAAGATGACTGGAAGAAGATTGAGCAAATTAGTGAAGAGAAATATCGTAATTATGACTGGAACTATGGTAAGAACCCTAAATACAATTATGAGGTAAAACAGAAATTTCCAGGTGGTATGCTTGAGCTGAAAATAAATGTGGTCAAAGGTATGATGGATGATATAAAAATATTTGGTGATTTCTTTGGTGTAGGTGAAGTGTCAGAAATTGAAGCTTTACTCAAAGGATTACCACATAACCAAAGTGCAGTGAGAAACGCGCTGGATACTATTGACTTTGCACATTATTTTGGTCGAGTATCAAAAGAAGAATTTTTAAGTTTAGTCGCAAAATAACATAATAAATAATAATAGCGCCAATTCTGGGATATACATTCCGGAACTGGCGCTTTTATGATGATCGGGAGGTAGTCATTTTAAATTTCCTCCAAAGCTTTTAATACGTTTGTAAATTGCATAAAATCTTGTTTGTTGTACATTAATAAAGACTGATCAATTTTTTCTTTCAAAACTTTTACTTGATGTGCTTTTACTGCTTCATCAATGATAAGTTCAATATAAACATTATTGAGATTCGTAACAAAAGTGTCAACACCATTAAGTTGTGCTTGCTGATTATTGTTCATGTGAGTGGCCTCCTAAAATTTTATTAAAACGAGTATAGTACATAATTATCTAAATTGCAATAGTATTCAGAAAATTACATTAAATTATTTGTGTGACTAATCTCGTAATTAATTAATAATATATAGCCCCATTTTTTACAGTGTAAACATTAAATAAAAAGCTCATAATAAATGTAAACAATGTTAAAATTAAATTAAAGTTAACAAATGTTAAATTTGTTCATATATAATAAAGTTAACATGTTAACCAGGGAGGCAGAGAGATGGAACAGTATATCATCAATGAAAAGACAATGTATATTAAAGCCCACAGGGACGGGAGAGGGATACAATCGGAAATAGGGGAGTTTGGTAAAGCACCATTTATATTTAAGAAGAAGCCGCTGCATGTCATTGAGGATTCATTATTCTTTTATCATGCAACATATAAAGCCCGAAAAACCTCAACGAAGATTATAGCAAATATTAACACGAAACCACCCATCATTATTCAGCCAGGTACACAAACATATTTCTTTCCGACACATAGTGATCGAAGTAATGAATTAGCCTGGATTAATGTCCATTACGTCAATCGTTTTCATGCCGGGAATCATTATGACACTATCGTAGAGTTCGATGATCAATCAAACGTATCGTTTCCAGTGACAAGCTATACATTTAATACTCAGTATCTTCATTGTATAAAATTAGAATATTGTATGAGAACGAAAGCGTTGAAACGTGAAATGTATAATGAAGAACAAGTGCAATTTGACAAATGTCGTGCAAATTTATTCGAAATGTTAGCGATGTATGCATTGTTAGAGAAAAAGGTGTAAATGTTCCATAAAAATATTTACCAAAACTATTGACCAATTCGTTTCAATTGATATAATAGTATTTGTTGATTGAAATTAATCCACAGTAGCTCAGTGGTAGAGCTATCGGCTGTTAACCGATCGGTCGTAGGTTCGAGTCCTACCTGTGGAGCCATGGAGATGTACTCAAGTTGGCTGAAGAGGCGCCCCTGCTAAGGGTGTAGGTCGGGTAACCGGCGCGAGAGTTCGAATCTCTCCATCTCCGTTACAGTATTAAACCCCGTTTATCCTAGTTGGTAAAACTAGCGATATGACGGGGTTTTTTCTTTTTGGCTTTTTCTTCGTTTGATACGGTTAATTATTTTTTGGGCACAGAGTGGACACAATGAGTACTGTTTTTATATCTTGTGACCAAATTTGTGACCACGCTATATCGCACTTAAGGATTGTTCCATCTTTAAGTCATTCTCTTTTTCTGTTTCAGGTAGTAGATGGCCATATATCTCTTGAGTAATACTGATGTTAGCATGTCCAGCACGCTTACTGATGTAGTAAATGTCAAAGCCCATGTCAATTAACCATGAAATGTGCGTATGGCGTATTGAGTGTAGCGTATAGTCATTACATTTATTCTTTAACAAAAATGATTTGAATAAGCGAGTAACTGAATTATGCGATAATAGATTAAATCCAGTATCAAATAAATAACCACTGATATTTAAAGGTCTAACTTTTATGAAATTTAGAATGTAATTGATGTCTTTCTCTGATACCTTAACCACACGATCTGCATTAACAGTTTTAGTACCTCTAATGTGAATCGTCTTATCTTTTTTATTTATATCTGTTATCTTAATATTCTGCACTTCTGAAAATCGTGCACCAGTCACAGTTAACAGATAAAGAAATAGGTAAGATAGTTCTTTTTTGCTCATAGCAAAGCTTTTCAGCGCCTTAAACTCTTCAAGTGACATAAACTTATCATCAGCAAGTTTTGCGTCTTTCTTACCTTTTGTGACGGCTTTATAAGTAGGGTCTTTGTGGATAATACCTTCATGCAATGCTTCTTTAATTGCTTCTCTTAAACAGTAATGTAATTTCTCGACTGAAGCTGTAGCACGGCCATTTTCTTTTGTTTCTAAGAACTTACCTTCGGCATATTCATTCAACAGTTCCTGGTACATCATCTTAGTTACTTTGTTAATTGGAATCATACCGAATTTTTCTTCAAATACTTTTATACTATTTTTATATCTTGCTAGATGCTTATCAGATACTTTACCTTCAAATCGAAAATCGTAATACCATGAGTTTTTTTGTTTTTTACGTTCATAATGCTTCACTCCTATTTTTGTGTTAAAATAGGGCATAGAAAAGAGCCCTATTCATGGGTGGTTTTTGGCGGCTCTCTTAGACTTTGGCGAGGATAGGAGAGCCATAATAATATTGTGATTGGAGGTCATTTTTATTTTATATAAATTTATCATTCATTTCTCAATTGTTTTAAGTGCACTTTATTTAGCAAATGATATAAATATATTTCGCATTAAAATTGAAGCTTATCAATCATTTATTTTTATACTGGTTGCTTTTCATGTTCTATTTAAAATTTATTTCGTAGAAAGTAATGAAAAGTTTTTTTTTAATAAAGGGATAATTATTCGTCTTCGATTCTAGAGTCATCCTCTATTGATGTTTCTAGCTTTTCTTGAATGTTTCGAGTATCTATTTCTTCAATTTCTTTATCCAATTTCTTTTCTTCAAGTAATAATTTCTTAGTATTTACTCTAGATTGTACTTCAGCTTCTTCATCCCTTTGTTTTTTTACTTTTTTAGGAACTTTATCTTCAAATTCAACTCCTGCAATTTTAGTTATTCTTTTGCCATTAAATATACTGAATATTATAATACCAGTGGTTATTGCTCCGTAATTAGGATTACTAATTGTCGACTTGATACCATCGAAAGTGTTTTTTAATGTTTCGGGATCAATAAAACAAATTAACTCAATATAACCTGGACTTTGAACATCTACTTTAATTTCATCAATTTTATCATTACATACTTTTTCTACTTCACTTAAAACTTCATGAAATTCTAGCCACAAGTCATTATCAATGCCTTCTTCTCGATTTACCTTTATATTTATATGCAACTTGTTATTTTGAATATAAATAGGAGCAATCATATGATTTAGTTGAAATTTGAACTGATCCAAGTTTGCTATAGCTTGATGCATATTGAGGTGATTTAATATTTCTGCATCTACATTTTTACGTTCAATTGTTGTTATCCATTGTACATCTCTGTATAGTTTGTTTTTGGAAACTTGATATTTTCTTACACGTCTTTTATTGTCATAAATATAACTTCTGTTTTCAATTGAATATAAATCCTCATTGGTATATTCTTTAGCTTCACTTATAACATAGCCAATTTTGTATTTCCTTGAGCTTTTATAAGGCATCATTATTAAATCATTTACTTTAATACCATGTACGAAATTATAAATTCTACTAGTCTCTATAGTTATACTTCTTTTACTAAGAGTATTGTCTTTTATTAATTCGTCTTTTTCGCTTTCTGAAAGATTTTTTTTCGATGCATATTCTTCTATCTTTTTTATCTTCAATTCATTTAGGCTTGTTAATTCTTTATGCATTTCATCATATGTTTTAAGTTCATTTAACTTTTTAAGATTGATATTAGGATCAACTATTGTGCAATGATTTTCTGCAACAAATTCGTTGTACCAATTACCACCATTGGTTCTGATAAACCAATAGTTCATATCATCATTTAGAATATTTATTTTTATGTAATGTCCGTCTTCATTTGTCATCTATCCATCTCCTTAAAACATACTTAGATAGTATTATTATTGTTCAAAAAACATATTACTGTATGTTTGTATGAATGCTGTTTGTCCTATTAAGACACTGTAATACTTAGATATTCTTCCGAATACTATTTCTACTGTTGTTATTCCTGCAGCTTCAATTCCTTTTACTTTATCTAAAGAATACTCTTGGTAAGATACACCCGACGTATGTTTGATAAAATAAATTGTTTTGTCTGTTAGAATCAATAGGCCTCTATCACCATTTCTAAAGGATTGTTGTTTTCCTTTTCTTATTCTGAATCGTTCAGTAGCTTCGGCAACAACGAGTGCTTTTTCGTCAGGTGCGATCTTCTTAAATATTTTTGCTGCTTTTTTCTTTGTGAATTGTGGATTAATATTAGGGTTATTGAAATATTCCATCGATAAAGCTTGCTCTTGACTATTTTTTATTTCAGACTTTTCTTTAATTAACTGACGATCTTCATTCCACTTATCTTTTATTTCTTGATTTTTACGTTTTTGAATTTCTACTAATTTTTTAAACATTAAATCCCTCCCTTATTAAATTTTTTATGATAAAGGCATTAAGCCGAATATCCATTCTTGGTAGTCGAAGGTTCAAATGTGATTGTGTAACCTCTGTACTTCACATAACTCCCAAAGCGTGACTTATAATCTTCGATTGCTTTATTAAAATAACTATGATCAATTTTAAGCAAAGACACATATCATATATATCTCCCCAATGACCATGTTCATAGCAATGAATTAACTTTTCTAAAGGCAATATTAATTTATGGCCAAAACGACGAGCTCTTAACTCTTGTCTCGCTACATTGACATTATAAGGTTTATTATAATACCCAAGAAGGTTACCATGAGACTTTTCATGATGACCAATCTATTCAGCAAGATGTACGTTTTGTAAATGGTAATTTAATTTATCTGATAATGCTATTAAACCAAAAGGATATTCATTATCCCTTTCATAAAGTTCACCGAATTTGCCTGGCATTTCTTTATCATAGACCAATACTAATTTCGGATATGGTGCAAGTAATTGCTCTTTAAGTTGCATTGATCACAACACCTTACTTATTTCTGTTTTCACGCAATGCTTTTTTCATTTCAATATATGCAAGAATTTCTTCCATTTCTTCATATGTTACCTCATTATCGATATGTGCAGCGATTGTTTCTACTATATAACTGAGTTCTTCACATCACAAAAGGTATTCAGTAGTGATATCTAAAGATTTTGCAAATTCTTCAGCACGATTTAATGGGAATTATATAGTCTTATTTAAATATCGCGAAAGTGCAGATTTTGCTGTGCCTACACGACGAGCAAGTTCAGAAGCTAATATGTCCTTTCTTTTTATTTCTTCTGCTATGACCTCAATAATTTGAACGTTATTTCTCATGGATTTTCATCCTTTACAATTATTAATTGAATATATTGATATATTATCACCGTGCTCAAATGATTACCATAAAAACAAAAAATATAATAAAAAGAGTAATATTTATATTTTTTGTTGACGTTCGAGAACAAAGACAATCAAGTTACGTTGAGTAATTTGATAATAAACCCTAATCAATTGAAAGGCGTAAGAATTACCTCTCGATTGATACAGAATGAAATAGTATATGAGAGGGACTGGAAAATAAAAACACCTTAGTCTAAAAAGAGAAGTGTTCTGATGGAGATCTTCTTTACTAACTATATAGTTAATAATAGGAGATTTAATTTAAGATTATCTTTATTACTATGAGAGTAATTACGATGTGTTTGTGAAATGATTAACTAAGTATCCCGTATTTATGATAAAATATTTATAGAAAAGATATGAACAGGGAGGTCTTCATATGAAAATTGCGATCGCAGGCTCTGGTGCAATGGGAGGACGTATTGGTCTATATTTAACTGAAAGTGGTCAGGATGTTATTTTACTTGATAAATGGCAGGAACATGTTGATGCCATGATTAAGAATGGTGTTTCAGTACATTCTTATGGTGAAGTGGAGCATTATAAAGTTAATGCAAAGCATATGGGTGATTTTAAGGAAACTGTGGATTTAGTTATTTTACTGACAAAAGCAATGTATGCCGAAGAAACGATTGATCAATTGATTTCGCAAGGTGTTATTGCAAGTAATACTAAAGTGATGTCTGTAATGAATGGATTAGGTCACGGGGATATGTTACTTAAGAAATTAGATGAGCAACAGGTGATTCTTGCAGTAACGATGTGGTCTGCTGGATTAAAAGGGCCAGGTGAACTCATTTTAGAAGGAACAGGCAATGTTGAATTTGGATATCCTGATGGTCATGTGGATGATTTTATTGAAGAACTTAAAGTTATATTTGATGATGCGAAACTAAATGGATTGATCAGTAATGATATCGGTACATCAATCTGGAATAAGGCTTTAGTAAATTGTTGTTTCAACACTTACTGTTCAGTAACAGATAAACGAATTGGTGAGTTCGGTGCATATGAGAAGTCAGATGAAATGCTAATTCCATTATTGAAAGAAATTATTGCAGTGGGTGCTACAAAGGGTGCGAAGTTAGAATTAGATGCAACGCTTGATAAATTTCATAAAATGTACTCACCGGAAGTGGTAGGATTGCATTATCCTTCAATGACTCAGGATATTCATAACGGACGCAAGACGGAAGTTGATTTCTTAACTGGTGCTGTGAGTCGATTTGGAGATGAAGCAGGAATCGATACGCCATATTGTGATATACTCACGCATCTTGTTCATCAAATTGAAAAATAGTTGAATTGATTGTTTAAGCCGGACATATTGATTTGTGTCTGGTTTTTTTGGTTGCGATAAACGGTAAATATCGCAACCAACTAGGGGCGAACAGTTTAAAAAGTGGAGATGGTTGCGATAAACGGTAAATATCGCAACCAACTAGGGGCGAACAGTTTAAAAAGTGGAGATGGTTGCGATAAACAGTAAATATCGCAACCAACTAGGGTAGAACAGTTTAAAAAGTGGAGATGGTTGCGATAAACAGTAAATATCGCAACCAACTAGGGTAGAATAGTTTAAAAGGTTGAGATGTTTGCGATAAACAGTATATATCGCAACCAACTAGGGTAGAACGGTTTAAAAGGTGGAGATGGTTGCGATAAACAGTAAATATCGCAACCATAACACCACAAAACCCACAATAAATAAACAAAAACATTCCTTTTATACAACAATCGGATGCAATCAACCTTTAAAGAACAAATTTACACTTTTTTAATGTTGCGTTCATAAACTTAAAATGATATATTTTAAAAGTACTCTTTTTGAGAGAGAAAAATATTATTATCGCGGGATGGAGCAGTCTGGTAGCTCGTCGGGCTCATAACCCGAAGGTCGGTGGTTCAAATCCGCCTCCCGCAATTACAAGTGGTCCCGTGGTGTAGCGGTTAACATGCCTGCCTGTCACGCAGGAGATCGCGGGTTCGATTCCCGTCGGGACCGCCATTTTGGCTCAGTAGCTCAGTCGGTAGAGCAAAGGATTGAAAATCCTTGTGTCGGCGGTTCGATTCCGTCCTGAGCCATCTTTTTTAAAATAAGTTTGGCGATTGTGGCGAAGTGGTTAACGCATCGGATTGTGGTTCCGACACTCGTGGGTTCGATTCCCATCAGTCGCCCCATTTGTTAAGCGGGTGTAGTTTAGTGGTAAAACCTCAGCCTTCCAAGCTGATGTTGTCGGTTCGATTCCGATCACCCGCTCCATTATTCCACAGTAGCTCAGTGGTAGAGCTATCGGCTGTTAACCGATCGGTCGTAGGTTCGAGTCCTACCTGTGGAGCCATTTTTGGCCCCTTGGTCAAGCGGTTAAGACACCGCCCTTTCACGGCGGTAACACGGGTTCGAATCCCGTAGGGGTCATACAATCAGAAGTGAAATATCGCTTCTGATTTTTTTATGTTAATTTATGGATCGTTGTCCGAGCTGGCCGAAGGAGCACGCCTGGAAAGTGTGTAAACGTTACAAGCGTTTCGAGGGTTCGAATCCCTCACGATCCGTACCAAAAAAGCCCTGAATTAGTCGTTTATTTTATATGACTAATTCAGGGCTTTTATATTTATTTTAATTGATCAACAGCATACGTTGCTTCGTCTTCAGTAAATGCATCAAATTTAGAAGTAAGTTGTTTCTTAATCTCATCTTTATTCATTTTTTGCTGTTTATAATATTGTTCTGCTTTCTTAGCAGCGTTCTTTTTAAAATCTGCTTTTAAATTGTCAACTGCCCATTTGGCATCATCAGCACTAAATTTATCTGTTTTTGATGTTAATTTATTGTATATACCTTTCTTACTCATAAACATAGAATTAGAATATGTTTTTGCTTTGTTTAATGCATGTTCTGCTTCAACAGTAGGAGCTTTAACTTTTTTAGCACTTTCCTGTACTTTTTTTGCAGATTCTTTCACTGATTTTTCCGTATCTTTTGCTGCATCTTCAGTATTCCCACATGCACCTAATAATACAGCAGATGCTAAAATCGTACCGCTTAAAAACTTATAATTCATTTTAATATCCCCTTTAAAAATGATTTGATTTTAAAACTATATTAATCCCCTTTTCCTATATATTGTTTTTCCCAAAAAGATAATGTAAAAACATTTTTATGATAAAAGTGAGTTTATTTACTTTACTTTACTTAATACAATAAAAATTATGTTATTTTCACTGTTAGTCTCTAGAAAATTTTTATTGCTATCTATTTTTTGATGTTAAAAGCATGTATAATGTGTATTATGCTAACACTATATTTTAAAAAAATATATATTTAAAAAAAATTAATTTGAGACATCAGGTGACGATTATGAAAGAGAAAACTTCCACACGTAAAGTGTTAACCGAGATTAACTATCCGGTACGCTATAAACGTTTTTCAAAAATATTTAAACGCATAAAAAAATCAGAGCGTCGTTTTTTTATTAAATTATTAAAAGTAATTTGTAAGGATATCAAAAATAAAGAACTTATAGAATTTGCAACGTACAGCCATATTAACCTAAATCAGCATGGCCTATTTATCCTTTTGCAGGATCGTATTGTGATGGTACATAGCAAGTTTAAGTCTAAGCGTATTTATTATGAAGTGATAGATTATGCGAATTTAGTTGATATTGATTTTGAACCTAACACTGAAGGAGAATTTGGTGACGTCTTCTTTAAATATAAACGTAAGAAGTTAAGTGAAAAATCGGTAACAGTACGTATGATTAAGAGTGATGACTTGCCTGGAATTGTTGAATTTATTAGAATTAAAATGTCCGAAACATTTTAAAGGAGGATTTTATAATGGCTAATATCGATAAATTAGTATCTTATGCTGAATTAAAACTAGGTCAATTTGGTGCAGACTACCGCGAAAATCATGAACAGGACAAAGTTCAGGAGATTCAACCGGGTAGCTATGCAGCAAATGGTTCTATTATAGAAGTAAATTATGATGCTAAAAACTATGCGATTGATTTAAATCAGGCGGGTGTCGGAGAAGTTACAGAAGAAGACACAGTAGTGGTTATTGAACGCTTAAAAGAATTTTTTAATCATTCACTATAAAGAGAACGCGTGAGACTTGAGTCTCACGCGTTTTTATATTGCGGTAAGTGCTGCTAAGTATAATCCTAAAGCAAATAAGAATCCAAATACCGTATTAAATTGTCCGGTTACCTTCATAGCAGGCATTAGCTCGATCGGTGTATCTCCTTTAAAGAAACGATTGACTGCTTTAATAGGGAGATTAAAGCTAAATAGAATTAATAATAAGAAAAGTGAGCCATATGGTTTGTAGAAGACGACATAAAGTACAGTTAAGAAACTCACTAAATATAATATTGCCATTGTAATAATCGCAAATGTTTTACCGACGAGAATAACATATGTTTTTCTGCCGCTTAACTTATCCTTCACTCGGTCACGAATATTATTTGCCATATTAATCATACCGATATTAATTGATACGGGAATCGACATGATTGCTGGGTACCATTCTAAATGACCGACTTGAATATAAAATGTAATCATAATGATGACAAATCCCATAAAGAAACCGGCAAATATTTCACCAAATGGTGTCCATGAGATAGGAAAAGGACCACCAGTATACAGGTATCCAACTGCCATACACACAATTCCAACAAGTAAAATAAACCATGAAGATTGTGAGCAGATGTAAATTCCTAGAATCGCTGCGATGATATAGAATGCTATTGCTAAGTTATAGACTGCTCTAGGATGCATGCCATTACGTACGATCGCACCGCCGATACCTACAGATGTGTGATCGTCTAAGCCACGCTTGTAATCAAAGTATTCGTTAAACATATTTGTAGCTGCTTGTATTAATAGACAGGCTACCAGCATCATCAATAATAAATCGATGCGAATATCAGTAAAATATTTTGCACACGCTGTTCCGACTAAAACAGGTACAAAACTTGCAGTTAATGTATGTGGTCGCATAAGATGATAGTATTTTGCAATACCGGAGTGTTGTTTAAGATGTTCAGACATATTCATACCTCGTTTTATTCTTAATGTATAAATTTTATATTTTATAATGCCTACCGTCAACAAATCTAGCATAATTTATCCACTTATGAATGAATAATGTTAAAATAATAAGTATATTATTTTGAAGCGAAAGAAGTGTAGAATGTGCCGGATAATCATGGCTATAATAGCAATTTAACTATAAAACAAATTAATAAAATTGAGCAGTTTGATTTAGATTTTTCGGTCAATCCTGCAGAAGTTTTCGACTTCTTTAGTAACTACAAGGGAGAGCGCTATATATTTATCAATAAAGACAAATCATTTAAATTGATTGGGATTGGACATCAAGTTGTGATTGCGTTTGATGAGATACAGCCTGTGAATGTCGAAGCACAATTTAAGGCGCTTATGAGCGAGGCGTGTTTTCACGGGACGGGTGCAATTGAAGATTTAAAGCTATTCGGTGGATTCCAGTTTGATGATAATGAAAGTGCGAACTTTTCAAACTTCCACAAAAGTCACTTTGTCATCCCTGAATTTCAGTTTATGGAAGTAGACGGTCATGCATCTCTACTTTGTGTCGATCAGGATAGAGATGTACATGCGTTAATAGATGAAATTAAAAATCATAAATTGTCTCATACGACAGTTAACACGGTAGTTAAGAGTGAAGATATCGATCTTGAGTTATTTAAAGCGAATGCATATAAAGCTATCGAGATGATGAAAGAAGAAAAATTAGAGAAGGTCGTATTGTCCAGAAAAAGAAAAGTAACGATGGAGCATAGTATCAATACGCTCACCTTTATACAGCAGGCGATGACCAATCATGAAGTCAGTTACTTTGCACTTATGGAAGCAGGTAAGCAAACTTTTGTTACGAAGACACCGGAACAATTAGTTGCAGTACAAGACGGTATACTACATACGAATGCGATAGCAGGAACGATGAGTAAGGATATCCCTGAAGCTACAAGTGTATTATTAGGTGACGATAAGAATCTACATGAACATAAAATCGTAGTTGAAAGTATTCAGGAAGACCTTGCACCTTTCACTCAAGAAATTTATCTTAAAGATAAACCAGACATACTTGAGAATCAATTCTTCTATCATTTATATACGCCGATTCGTGCAAAGCTGAATCGTGGTGGGTTACTTGAAGTAACGAAAAGTTTGCATCCAACACCTGCACTAGGTGGATTTCCGAAACATACTGCGATGGACTTTTTAATGCAGGCGAATGAAGGACGTGGCCTATACGGTGCACCACTCGGATATTTAAATATTCAGGATGCCGGTGAATTTATTGTAGCGATACGTTCGATGATTGTTGAAGATCATTCAGCAATTTTATATGCGGGATGTGGTATCGTGAAGTCCAGTGTAGTTGAAAGTGAAGTTTACGAAACAGAGATTAAATTTAAACCGATGTTAGAAATGTTAGGGGTTAATAAAGATGAATGAAGCATTGACGAAACAAGTATTTCATTTTGTGAAATCATTATATGATTACGGGATTCATGAAATTGTTATTTCACCTGGATCAAGGTCAACACCTGTGGCAATTGCCTGCGAACTTCATCCCAGAATGAAAACGTATATTCATCCCGATGAACGTAGTGCGGCTTTTTATGCACTTGGTTTGATGAAAGCTACGAATAAACCGGTCGCTATATTATGTACTTCAGGGACTGCTGCAAGTAACTATATGCCTGCAGTGTCTGAATGCTTTATCAGCAATATGCCGTTAGTGATTATAACGAGTGACAGACCACATGAACTAAGAAATGTAGGAGCGCCTCAAGCCATCAATCAAGTAGGAATGTATCGCAATTTTGTACATTATGAACGTGATTTTCCTGTAGCAGATAATACAGATGAAACGCTCCAATTTATCGATGCAGTCATGTTGCAGGCCAGTACCTTTTTAAGCGGGCCAATGAAAGGACCGGTACATTTTAATTTACCATTTAGAGAACCGCTAATGCCTGATATTACTTTGAAGGATATGATGACTGTAGAGACGAAAGTTCAAATGCGTTATCAGAAGACTTTTGACGTCAATACTGTAAAGCATATTATTAAGCGTGAGCAGGGTATTATCATTGCAGGTGACTGTCAGCTTGAAGATTTAACGCAGATGCTCGTGTTCTCAACGATACATAATATACCAATAATTGCTGATCCACTTAGCCAAATTCGTGATTTAAAACATCCGAATGTGATAACGACAGGGGACAGCATATTTAAAGTGTTAAAGGCTATTGCACCAGGCTACATCATTCGCGTTGGTAATGCGGTAGTTTCAAAGGCGATTAATCAGTGGTTAAAAGCAAGTGATGTGCCTCAAATATTGGTACAGCCAAGAATTCAGCCGAATACTTTTCCGAAAGTGCCGGATATATATATTGAAATTACAGCAAATGACTTCTTCAGACAGATTGCTGAAGAAAAGCCGGTTGATAATCAAGCCTGGATTAAGTTCTGGCGCACCTTAAATGACCTTGTCATAAATCACATTATGCAGCATACGCAAACCGTTTGTGATGAAGGAAGTGCAACCTATCAAATTTTCAAACAGATAAAAAAAGATGAAGTGATATTTTTAGGTAATAGTATGCCGATTAGAGATGGCGATACGTTCTTTACACACTTTGAAGGTAAACCTTACTGTAACAGAGGGGCAAATGGCATTGACGGGGTCGTGAGTACCGCTTTAGGTATGGCACGTCACAAAAAGGTGACATTAATCATCGGCGATATCTCTTTCTATCACGATATGAACGGTTTGATAATGCAAAAGTTATTATCAGAATATCACCATACTCACATGATTAATATCATTGTGATGAATAATAATGGTGGAGGGATATTCAGTTATCTACCGCAGTACGAAGATAAAACACATTTTGAACGATTATTTGGTACACCACTGAATCTTGACTTTGAACATACAGCACAGCTATATCAATTTAAATATAAAAAATTTAATGTCTTCGATGAAATTACATTACCGACAGATCCTGGTCATATCATCGAGATTACTTCTGACAGAGAAGAAAATCTAAAAGCGCACAGAGCACTGATAGATACATTAAAGGCGAAGATCAATGATAAACTATAAAATTTATCGAAATAATCATACGCACTTGATTGTTATGATACATGGTTTTCTTGGTAATATTGAGACATTTGAACTAGCGAAGGAACAATTGCTTTCTCATATGGATGTTTTGCTGGTGGAGTGTCCGGGGCATGGGCAGGATATGAATCTTGACGAGGATTGGTCATTTGAATCAATCGCACGTCATTTATCTGAGAAGTTACGTGCGTTACAATCAGATTATGACAATATCACATTATACGGCTATTCGATGGGTGGACGTCTTGCGCTCTATACAGCACTACATTTTCCGGAACTCATACATAAGCTAATTATTGAGAGTGCAACACCGGGTATTGAATCAGACAAACTCAGAAGAGAACGTATTGAACAGGATTCCAATCGAAGCAGAGAGATAGAAGCTAACTACGAACAGTTTATCGATAATTGGGAAGCGCTACCTTTGTTTCAGACTTATCAGCCACTATCAACTGAGCAATTGAAGAGACAACGTCGTATTCGTTTGCAACACAATCCAAAAGTCATTGCGAAGGCATTACGAGAGTACGGAACAGGTCAGCAACCGAATCTTTGGCCGCTGCTACCGAAGTTTAACTTACCTGTACTTTTACTAACCGGAAGTCTGGATAAGAAATTTGAAGCAATCGCTCAAAGAATGTGTCAGGCCTTACCACAGGCGAAACATGTCATCATCAATGCCGGCCATACAATTCATGTGGAGAATTTAGAAATATTTGATACAATAATAGTATCGTTTATCAAGGAGGAAAATCATGACTAGAGTTTGGGAAACATTAAAAGAGTACAAAGAAATTAAATATGAATTTTTTGAAGGTATCGCAAAGATTACGATCAACCGTCCGGAAGTACGTAACGCGTTTACGCCGAACACAGTAATGGAAATGATCGATGCATTCTCTCGTGCGCGTGATGATCAACGCATCGGCGCAATCATCTTAACGGGTGAAGGCGACTTAGCATTCTGTTCAGGTGGAGACCAAAAAGTACGTGGTCATGGCGGATATGTCGGTGACGATAACATTCCACGTTTAAATGTATTAGACTTACAACGTTTAATTCGTGTGATTCCTAAACCAGTTGTTGCGATGGTTCGTGGATACGCAATTGGTGGCGGACACGTATTACACATCGTATGTGACTTAACGATTGCTGCTGAAAATGCGCGTTTCGGTCAAACTGGACCTAAAGTAGGTTCTTTTGATGCGGGTTACGGTTCTGGATACTTAGCGCGCATCGTCGGTCATAAAAAAGCACGTGAAATCTGGTACTTATGCCGTCAGTACGATGCTCAGGAAGCATTAGATATGGGCTTAGTCAATACAGTTGTACCATTAGACAAAATTGAAGATGAAACTGTTCAATGGTGTAAAGAAATGTTACAACATTCTCCAACAGCATTACGTTTCCTAAAAGCTGCTATGAATGCTGATACTGATGGATTAGCAGGTTTACAACAATTTGCAGGTGATGCAACGTTACTTTACTACACAAGTGACGAAGCAAAAGAAGGACGTGACGCATTTAAAGAAAAGCGTCAGCCAAACTTTGATCAATTCCCTAAATTCCCATAAGCAACTGATGAGTCTCCAAATTAGGAGGCTCATTTTTATTGTTGATTTACATGAAACTGTAGTAAAGGTTATATCGACACAACGTTTTAAATATTTGATATGATGAGAGTAACTCTATTTATAGGACGTGAACGTATGCAGTGGCTTAAAGAAGCGGCAGAGCAATATCCTGATAAAATTGCAATAGAATTTTACGGAGAAATACTGACTTACCATGAGTTATATAATAAAGCGCTACAAATGGCGAACAATCTAATCGCTTTAAATCAGACACGTATTGCACTACAGGCAGAAAATACGTTAAGTGATTGTGTGATTATTCATGGTGCAATAGTTGCAGGTATCGAAGTTGTGATGATAAATAAACATTTGACTGCTCAGGAAATTACCCGTCAGATGGCCTCGGTTAATACCAAACTACTTATTACTAATCATGAGTTTGATGCGATGCAAACAATCAAAAAAAATGAACTATTAAATTTGAACGAATCTCTAGATTCTCCTGTTATGAATCAACCGACTGATATTCTATCCATCATGTTCACTTCAGGAACAACTGGTGTGCAGAAAGCTGTACCACAACGGTTCATCAATCACTATGCCAGCAATGAAAATTGTAAAAGGATATTCCGTTATGATGCTGACGCTATCTGGTTAGATGTATTACCGTTATTTCATATCAGTGGTTTAAGTATATTGCTTAGAGCGATAATGGAAGGATGTACAGTGGTACTGCATGAAAAATTTGATGCACAACAAATATTAAAAGATATAGAGAAGAAAACTATTACGCATACTTCACTTGTTCCGCAAACACTAGAAAGATTATTACGACATGGACTGACACATCGCTTTTCACTACAAGGGATATTAATCGGTGGTGCTAAATTAGATGACCGGGTGTTAGCTGAAACACGTGCACTGAACCTACCGATATATACATCTTTTGGTATGACAGAGACGTGTTCACAAATGATTACCGCAAATCAAGAGGACATTAAATTACATCCTAGAAGTGTCGGTCGTATCAATGATAATATTCAATTATTCAATGTTCAAAATGGTGTAGGTGAGATCGGTGTTAGAGGAGATAATGTGATGCACGGATATCTTTATCCGAAAGTAGCGAACGACGATGCTTTTGTAGGATCATATTTTCTGACAGGAGATATAGGATATATTGAGGAAGATTATTTATATATTTTAGATCGCAGAAAGGATCTTATTATTTCAGGTGGAGAAAATATTTATCCTTCCGAGGTTGAACAGGTGATACTGAATCACACAGACGTTCATGCAGCTTGTATTATCGGAATAGACGATGATATATGGGGAAATGTGCCGGTTTGTCTTTACGAAGCAGATGGTGACAAGTCAGACCAGATTAATCTCGCGTTAAATAATTATCTTGCTAAGTATAAGCATCCAAAACAACTTTTACATGTAGATGAATTAAAAAGAACATCAAATGGCAAGATATCTCGTCATCAATGTAAGGAATGGTTTATCAATGAAAATGACAAAGCTTAATCTCTATACTTTCGAAGCACCATTTAAAGTACCGGTTAAGACTAATCTTGTGACGCTTAATCATCGAAAAGTACTGGTCATAGGGATAGTGATTGACGGAACTGAATATTTTGCTGAGGCGAATAGTTTTGAGACGCCCTGGTATCATAACGAAACAATTAGTTCCGTTGCTGATAGAGTTCGCACTATCTTTAAGCGATTAAAAGGAAAAGAGATTGATACCCTCGGCACTTTGCAATCGTATCTGGATGCAGGTAGTCCAAATGCCAGCAGTTGTTTTGATGTTATCGCCTACCAGTACTTCAATCAACTGCGTCCCGTGGTTATACCCATCGGACAAACATTACATCATGATGCTACAGAAATAAATCCAGATGCTTCACGTATTAAGTTAAAGATGCATGATAAGATTCTTGAACAGGTGCGTATGATTCGAAAAGAAAGTGATATAAAAATAGTGATTGATGCGAATGGTTTACTGTCAGAAGCACATTTTGATTTAATGAATGCATTGAGTAAGTCAGATATTCTTTATTTTGAAGAACCATTTCACTCAATAAAAACATATGATGCACTGCTTAAAAGATATCCTGATATTCATTTAGCAATTGACGAAAGTGCGACAGATAGAAGTGCTATCCAGCAATTTTATGACATCGGTGTACAGACGGCCGTGATAAAATATAGTAGATTAGGTGGTATTACACAATCATTTGCCATCCAGAATGATTGTCCTGATATTGCACTCGTATCCGGCGGGATGTATGAATTCGGACTCAGTAAATACTTTACTGCAATGCTTGGTGAGGCGTTTCGTACTGTACCGGATGTCACGCCAAAAGGAACTTATTTTGATAATGATTTTACGATTTATGAAGAATATATCGCTGATAAGCAACTGCATCTATCAGTGCCTGTTGTTGTTGAGAATAAGTTACAAAGAATAGTAAGTTATTAAAAAGAGAGGCTGGATCAGAAGTGTTCTACCACAAGCAAAAACCGAAAAAAACTAATAAATCGCACTTTGATTTATAGTTTTTTTCGGTTTTTGTCGCAGTGGTAACTTCTGTTCCGCCGTTTAGACTGTTAATCATAAAAACATTGGAATAATATCTCGACCTCTTAATGTTTATGTTCTTTTTTTTCTGGCACTGGATCATAACCACCTGGATGGAACGGGTGACATTTTAAGATTCTGATAATCGTTAAATAACTACCTTTGAACGCACCATGTTTTTCAATCGCTTCAAGCCCATATTGAGAACATGTCGGATTGAAACGGCATGTTGGCGGGGTAAGTGGTGAAATATAACTTCTATAGAATTTTATTATGGCAACTAATATACTTTTCATATTTTTCTCCTATTCAATATCTTCTTCTTCAAATGGTTTAACATTCGTCTTATTAAAATGTTTGTAGTTTGTTTCCTGATGTATCAAAATAGTTACAGGTTTATTCTTAATTTTGGCGCTGACTTTCAGGTCAAAATTTAATAATTGAGGTAATTTCTTTTCAGGTGATAACGTGATGTCATATTCACCTTTAGCTATCTTAATGTCAGTTAGTTGATTGAAAGTCTCGATTTGATTCATGCTGGAAAAGTCACTACCATAATCAAATAAATTTTTGAGATTTTGAGACTTGCCTTCATAGTGCAGGATATTATCTTTCACTTCAATATCATCGATTGTCTTCTTAATTATATTTTGTACGATATCAGTTAAATTCACCATATTTGATTGTATACCAGAAAAATACTGAATATCGGCATTTCTTGCACGGTAGTTCAGATATGCAGGTTCAGGATAAGCTTCAATATTTCCATTGTCCATATTGAATATCACAGACTTAACAGGATATTTAGTATTGTTGGAGTCAGCTGAAATCAATAATGCACTCTTATTGACAGTATCATATTCAGACTGTGTATTTTGGGTAAATTTAGTTGTGAATTTATCGTAAGAAATCGTCGTTTTATTATCTGCTGATAAAGTAATACTTTCAGTGGCTTTTATATTTTTTTGCATTCTTGAGATGATCTGGTCTTTTGTTAAGGGTTTCTTTTTTTGTTGTGGTGATGCACATCCGGTGATAATTAATGCTAAAATAATTAAAAGTGCAGTTAATTTTTTCATATAAACCTCGGCATTTTATTTTTAATTGTGAATGGAGTATATATTATGATTTTTACAGATTATGTCGGTAATCGCGTTGTGCTTCACTTTAAGCATACTACCGATCAGCCAGTGAGTAAACATGTATTAATGATAACAAATTATAAAGGTCAATTGCTACTGACGCACCATAATAATCGTGGCATTGAGTTTCCAGGTGGCAAAGTTGAACAAGGTGAGACTACTATTCAGGCGATGCATCGTGAACTATATGAAGAAACCGGTGGTATTGCTGAATCTTATGAATTTATCGCAACATATACTGTGAATGATACAATGCCATTCAGCAAAGATGTCTTTTATGTGAAAGTGAGTCATATCGATCAACTGAGTAATTATCTAGAGACAAATGGACCAGTAATTGTTAAGTCGTTAGATGAAGTGGATGAAGAAGATAAGAGTTTTCTATTAAAGGATCATTGCATATTATACATATTAGAAACTTTAAAGGAGCGTTTTAATGTGGAAGCGTAGTAGAGTTATACCTGCACAATATCTTGGTATAGATTTTCAGGAAATCACCTATGATTCTGATGAATATGAAGTAAAAGGGCTGCTTTATGAACCTGAGAAAGTTTTGCGTATCATCATTTATTTACGTGGAGGTAAAGGACAAGTAGGAACATTACGACCAGCAGGACTGATGCGTTTTGCTTATCCTGACACACTCGTTGCAGCACCATTTTATCGCGGCACACACCAAAATGGTCATGATGAATTTGGAGGAGCAGACCGTGAGGATGTCTATGCATTAGTAAGGAAATTACGAAAGAAATATCCAAATGTGCCACTGCATTTCATCGGATTTTCTCGAGGTGGTATACAAGGACTCGTGACTTATCAGAAAAGCGAAGTCACTTCTTTTATTACATGGGGCGGGGTATCAAGTATTTATTATATGTATGATGAACGACAAGATCTACGCAGTATGTTAAAACGTATTGTCGGTGATATAACAAATAAAGATGAATATGATAGACGAGAAGGATTAGCGCTGGTTCGACCCGATAGTCCGCCAGTGATGATTATTCACGGAACAGATGATCGACAAGTAAATATCGCACACGGTAAGATGTTAGAAGAAAAACTGATTGAGCTTGGTGTTAAGCATAAAGCGATATATATAGAAGGTGAACAGCATGTGTTAAGACCGGATAATGAGCGTAAAGTACTAGCTGCCATATATGAATGGATGAAAGAAGTTGAAGCTTAAAATGATGGTTGCGATAAAATAGAAATATCGCAACCAACAGGGCATAGACAGACAAAAGGTGTGAGATGGTTGCGATAAAGTAGAAATATCGCAACCAACAGGGCATAGACAGGCAATAGGTGTGAGATGGTTGCGATAAAGTAAAAATATCGCAACCAACAGGGCATAGACAGGCAAAAGGTGAGGGATGGTTGCGATAAAGTAAAAATGTCGCAACCAACAGGACATCCCAACAACTCAATTTAACCAAAAAAATCCCGACCCGTCACGATTGTGATGGGTCGGGATTCTAGTATGTTATCCTCTGAAGATAAATCCGCCTTTTTCTTCAATTTCAGCTGATTTCTCACCGAATTTTTTGAAGTTTTCCTGGAAGCGTACAGCTAAATCTTTTGCTTTTTCATCATAAGCATCTTGAGATACCCATGCGTTACGTGGCATTAAGATATCTTTAGGTACACCTGATACTGAATTTGGAACATATAATCCAAAGATTGGATCTTGAGTAAATTCAGAGTTTTTAATTTCTCCACTAATTGCACGACGGATCATTGAGCGTGTATGCGTTAAGCTCATACGGCTACCTACACCATATTCTCCACCTGTCCATCCAGTGTTTACTAAGTAAACGTCAGAACCGTGTTTATCGATTAAATCACCTAACATATTTGCATATACTGTTGCATGTAACGGTAAGAATGGTGAACCGAAACATGTTGAGAATACTGGCTGTGGGCTAGTAACACCGCGTTCTGTACCAGCTAATTTTGATGTAAATCCGCTTAAGAAGTGATACATCGCTTGTTCTTTAGTTAATTTAGAGATTGGAGGTAATACTCCGAATGCATCTGCTGTTAAGAAGATGATTGTTTTAGCATGTCCTGCAATTGAAGGTAATACGATATTATCGATATTTTCAATTGGATATGCAGCACGTGTATTTTCTGTTAATGATTTATCTTCGTAGTCAGGGAAACCTCTTTCATCAACTTTAACATTTTCTAAGATAGCGCCATATCGGATAGCATCATAGATTTGTGGTTCTTTTTCACGTGACAGATCAATTGTCTTAGCGTAACATCCACCTTCAATATTGAATACACCATTGTCATTCCAGCCATGCTCATCATCACCGATTAATTTACGGTGTGGGTCAGCTGATAGAGTAGTTTTACCTGTTCCAGATAAACCGAAGAATAATGCTACGTCTTTATTCTCCCCAACGTTTGCTGAACAGTGCATACTCATAACACCTTGAGTCGGTAATAAATAGTTCATTACACCAAAGATACCTTTTTTCATTTCTCCAGCGTACTCAGTTCCACCGATTAAGATGATTTTATGTTTGAAACTAGTAATAATGAAAGTCTCAGATTTAGTGCCATCGATTTTAGGATCTGCTTTGAAGTGTGGTGCAGAAATGATTGTGAAATCTGGATCGATTAAAATGCCTTCATTATATGTTTCCGGACGAATGAACATTGTACGTGCAAATAAATTGTGCCATGCAAGTTCATTGATTACACGTAATTTTAATTGAGTCGCAGGATCTGCTCCAGCATAACCATTAAATTCATAAACTTTTTGTTTCGTACCTAAGTAGTCAAGGACACGGTCTAATAATTTTAAGAAGATATCTTCAGAGATAGGTTGGTTAATTGTACCCCAGTCGATTTGCTCTTTAGTCTCTTCTTCTTCAACGATAAATTTATCTTTAGGTGAACGTCCTGTATATTTACCAGTCTCAGTTCTAACAGCACCTGACTCTGTTAATACACCTTCACGATTCGATAAGATTTCATTAATTAATTGCGTTCTTGATAATTGGTTTAGCACGATATCGCTCTTTAATAAGTTGTCTAATTTACCAAAGATTTGTTCGGTCATAAGAAAGATCCCCCAAGTTTATATTTTCTGCTGATGTAAGCAGTTTCATGAAATAGTATAACATAAGGTCAGTTACGTGACATTAATTATAAAAAAAATAATAATGATAAAAACAATTCAGAAAATTTTTGCTCCTTTAGAAAAGTTGACAGCTTACAAAAAGTTTAGTATTATCTAACTTGCGGATTCTCTTATCCAGAGTGGTGGAGGGACATGGACCCTTTGAAGCCCAGCAACCCTTGACAATTTCGTTAAGTAAGGTGCCAAACCGTTTGCAGACAGATGTCTGAACGATAAGAGTAGAATGGACTAAGTATGTTTATTAGCCTTCTCTCTTAAAGGAGAGAGGGCTATTTTTAATATATAGCTTGGACCGTAAATATATAAATAATAGGAGTGTTTATAAATGACAGATCGTAAATTATTTACATCGGAATCAGTAACAGAAGGACATCCGGATAAAATCGCAGACCAAATTTCAGATGCGATTTTAGATGCAATTTTAACAGGAGATCCAAAAGCACGTGTAGCGTGTGAAACTTCAGTAACTACAGGAATGGCGTTAATCGCTGGTGAGATTACAACTTCAACATATGTTGATATCCCAAAAGTTGTTCGTGATACAGTTAAAGAAATTGGTTATACACGTGCAAAATTTGGTTATGACTTCCAGACGATGGCTGTATTAACAGCTATCGATGAACAATCACCTGATATCGCACAAGGGGTTGACCGTGCGTTAGAAGACCGTGGTAACTTATCTGATTCAGATATTGAATCTATTGGAGCAGGGGACCAAGGTTTAATGTTTGGATTTGCATGTAATGAAACAGAAAGTTTAATGCCATTACCGATTTCATTATCACATGAATTAGCACGTCGATTAACAGAAGTACGTAAAAATGGTACTTTAGACTACTTACGTCCAGATGGTAAAACACAAGTAACAGTTGAATACGATGAAAATAACCAACCTAAACGTATCGACACAATCGTTATTTCAAGTCAACACCATGAGAAAATTGAATTAGAACAAATTCAAGCGGATATTAAAGAACATGTTATTAAACCGGTTGTACCAGCTGATTTAATTGATGAAGAAACGAAATACTTCATTAACCCGACTGGTCGTTTCGTAATTGGTGGACCTCAAGGTGATGCAGGTCTTACTGGTCGTAAAATTATCGTTGATACTTATGGTGGTTATGCACGTCACGGTGGTGGTGCTTTCAGTGGTAAAGATGCAACGAAAGTAGACCGTAGTGGTGCTTACGCTGCACGTTACGTTGCGAAGAATATCGTAGCAGCTGGTCTTGCTGATAAATGTGAAGTACAACTTGCTTATGCAATTGGTGTTGCTCAACCTGTATCTATCTCAGTTGAAACTTATGGAACATCTGAATACACTGAACAACAATTAGTAGAAGCAGTACGTAAAACATTCGATTTACGTCCAGCGGGTATCATCCAAATGCTTGATTTACGTCGTCCAATCTATAAACAAACTGCTGCATATGGTCACTTCGGTAGAACAGATATCGACCTGCCATGGGAAGCAACTGATAAAATTGATGCATTAAAAGCTAACTTAAAATAATAAAATGACTGCGACAAGCAATACGTTTGTCGCAGTTTTTTGTATAAAAAAACCGTCCGCAAATGGGACGGTCATCGATTTATTTTGCTTCTTCCGTAGTTTCTTCCTCAGTAGTTTCAGCTTCAGTTGTTTCTTCTTCAGTTGTTGTTTCATCTTTAGAAGCTTCTTCCGTAGTTTCTTCTTCCGTAGTTTCCTCTTCAGTAGTTGCTTCGTCTTTCGTCGCTTCTTCAGTTGTCGCTGCGTCTTCTGTTTTTGCGTCGTCTTTCTTATCCTCTTCGCCACATGCACCTAATAATAATGATGATGCAAAAGTACCTGCTAATAATAAACGTTTATACATTGCCATGGTATCATCCTCCGAGAAATTTTTAGGTCCAGAAAGTTTGGACACCTAAATTATTGCATATGAATATTAATTAAGCGTTTATGTTTTATGAATGTTTGTTAAGTAGTGTTCAGATTATTAATCTAATATTAATTTCATTAATAAGAGTAAACTTTCACAAAATACTTTTGTATTTTCAATGAAGTTATAAAGAAATTTCATTATAATAAAAGAAATACGTAATGAAAGGTGAATGATATGTCAGTAACAGAAGGAAATACGTTGTTATATGTATTAATTGGGTTAGGTGTGCTTGCGTTATTATTCTTTATTCTTTGGTTGCTTGCATTATCAAGCAAGAAAAAGTCGATTGCATTAAAAGAAGAAGAGTTTCGTAAAGCTCAAAAAATGAGATCTGATGAGTACCATGAGGAAAGTGAAAAAACGCGCTTAACATACAAGAAAGACTTAGCAGAACAAAAAGAGACATTCCAGAAAGCGATAGAGGAAAAATCATCACATATTGAATCGTTAAAACTATTTTCAAAAGATAAAGGTGAATACTTAACAGACTTAACGTTAATTCAATTGAAAGAGCAGTTGATTCGTGATGAACGCATTCGTCCTGAGGATATGCACGTATTAGCAAACATCTACATTCCAGGGAAGCGCGTAAAAAGTACTGATAAATTAGATCACGTTGTATTAACACGTACAGGTATTTATTTACTTGATTCTAACTACTGGACAGGTCACATTTACCACGGTGTGAGTGAGATGCAGTTTGATGGTGAACCGATGCTTGAGTCAGTATTTAATATTTTAGGGTTAGATCCTAAATTAGAACAAACAATTGTATTAGATAAGAATAAAGATGGCAATGCTGAATTTAGAACGTATAATCATTCTTTAGAAGCATTAAAATTAAAAGCTGAACGTTTAGAAAAAGTATTCGAATTACCATATCCGGTGACACCTATTGCATACTACAATGCTGAAGGTGTAGGCAGCGAACACATCACGAACTACTCTAGAGATAACAGTGTGAAGGTAATTGTTGGCGAAGAAGAATTACAGACATTCTTTGAGAAATTTGTCTTCCACGGCAGATTCCAGTATACAGTTGAAGACTTAAATCGCATTATGGATAGCATAGATCACTTAAATCCTTAAAAAATAATCCCCTCAAATGATTTTTCATTTGAGGGGATTTCATTTTGTTATGCTGATTTACGTTTGACTAAATATAATCCTAAACCTAACAATCCAACCGCAGCAGCACCTGTGCCGGCAGCTTCACCTGTAATCGGTAATTGTTCTACCGCTTCAGTGATTGCTGGTTTATCTGATGATGCAGGAATTTGATTCGATTGAATCGTTGTATTCAATTTTGTTTCGTTAGTCATCGCAACTTTTTCAAATGGAATTACTTTATCATCTTCCGGTGTTTTTTCCTCAGTTACAACAGGATCTTCTGTCGTATCTTCTTTGATGATATTTCCTTCATTGCCTTCTTCATCAGTTGCTACATCAATTTGAGGTTTGTTGTCTTCAGTCGTTGGAACTTCAGTAGTAGCAGGTTCAGTCGTTGGTTCTTCAGTAGAAACATTAACATCACTTGCACTACCTGCAAGAATACGTTCAAGTGCGTCTGTTGTATACGCTGACATATCGGCTGCTTTAAAGTAATTTCTAACTACCGCATCTAATGATGGCCCTTCTTCACGAGGTCCGCCAAGCATCGTAAAACCGTCACCGCCAACAGCTAAGAAGTCGTTTGTCACAACTTTATATGTTTTCGTGTTATTTAATGGTTCAAATTTGTTCGTCTTCTTATTAAGAACTTCTATTGCATATACACGTTCTCCTGCAGGTTTAGTTAAATCATAATGTACTTTGATTGATTTAGAGATATGTAGGAATGCACCATTTGCATCTAATGCAGTTTTTCCGTCTTTTTCTACAGTCGGAGCGCTTAATGCATGTTCAAACATTGCTTTAACGTCTGAGCCTTTCACATCGATTTGAGTGATGGTATTACCAAAAGGTAACACTTTGATGATATCTCCAATCGTCACATCTTTATTTCCGTCAATTGAAGCTCTGATGCCTCCACCGTTTGTCACAGCAAAGTCTCCTGTAGTTTCAAAACCTGTCTTACTATAAGCTTCCATTGCATCGGCAATTGCATTTCCTAGATTTGTTTCTCTCGTACGTACATCGTTACGTTCTCCTTGTAATGCAACTGGGTTATGGAATACAACTTCTGAAGTCGCTTTACCGAAATTTGATTTTGCAGTTTCAACGATAGCTTTTACTGCATCATCCTGAGCGACTTCTTTTGTATCGGCTTCCTGTATTAATGAAGCTTTTAAATTTGTCGTTACTTTATTTTGAAGATCGAATGTTACTTTACCGATATTTGCTAAAGCAGTTCCTGTTTGAGCAAGAATTGCTGTATTTTTTAATTCACCATTTTCAATGACTGAGTGAGAATGGCCATCTAATACAATAATCGCGTTATTCATAAAATCTTTATTTGTCGCTAAGCTTGTCATTAAATTATCTCCACGCCAAGCTTGTTTTGTCGTACTGTCGATACCTAGGTGACTTAAAATAATAAATGCATCAACTTTACCTTGTAACTTTTTCATTTCTGCTGTTACAGATTTTACAGGATCTAAGAATGTTACACCGATAATGTTGTTCGGATGTGTCTTTGTAGCTGTTTCAGGTGTTGTCACACCAATGACTCCAAATTTCTTTCCGTTCTTTTCGATAATTGTTGATGGTGTGAAAACACTTTTACCGTCTTTATAGACGTTTGAACTGATGATTGGGAAGTTTAATAATTTTTTGTAGTTCATCGCAGTATCAAAGCCGAAATCAAATTCGTGATTTCCGACAGTCATAGCGTCATAACCGACTGCATTCATTGCTTTAGCCATATCTGCACCTTTTGAGAAGTTAGATAATGGTAATCCCTGGAATGCGTCTCCTGAATCAAACATGAAAGTAGGTTGTTCTTTAGCTTTAATTGTTTTTACTTTCGCCATGCCGATAACACGACCATCTTCAGCATCTAAACGACCATGCATGTCGTTGGTATGTAAGATTTTAATAGTGTTTGGATTTTCTGTAGTAGGTTGCTCTGTTGTGACAGCTTCTGTTGTAGGTGTTTCAGTTGTCACCGCTTCCGTTGTAGGTGTTTCAGTTGTCGGAGCTTCTGTCGTCACTTCTGTCGTTGGAGCTTCAGTTGTTGGTGCTTCCGTAGATGCTGCTAATGCATACGGACTTTGGAATAGCATTGAAATGATTAAAGTAAGTAATAAAGCAATGGTCGTGAAACGTTTCACTGTTTTCCCTCCAGATATTTTATTGTGTACAGTAATATAATAATGCAAAAATCATACATTCTCTCATTTTAATAAAAAAATTACGCTAAATTTACATAAATCTTAAATTTGAAACGTAAAAGCAATGATAAAGAGCAGAGGACCAGCAATATAAGTCATTAGGAGATAACTTAAACCAAGTAACTTGTGACGATAAAATAATTGCACAACCTCTACATTGAAGGTTGAATAGGTCGTAAAAGCACCTAAAAAACCAGTACCGAATAACAGCATAGGAATATCGTATCTAGCGACCAGTCCAAGCAGGAAAGAACCTAATAAATTGATAATGAGTGTACCATACGGAAGAGAGTGGTTCAGACGCCCGCTTATAAAATATCTCAGCATCGCACCGAACGGGGCACCGAGTGCAACCAATAACATTACTTTTCACCCCATTTCATACCAGCTGCAGCACACGAAAGTCCACCAAGTATAGTGATACTCATATAAATGATGAGCAGCGTATAATGATGCGCCAGATAGAGATCAGATGCATCCTTACTTAACGCGGAAAACGTAGTAAAACTACCGAGGAATCCAGTCGTGATGCCTGTCTTAATATGATAAGAAATATTCATGCGTTTAAAATATGTCGTACAAAAACCGAGCGTGAATGCGCCAATTAAATTGACACACAGGGTATAAAGCGGAGCGTGCAGGATTAAACTGACGGCATATCTGCTACATGCGCCCAGGATACTCATTACTGCAATCCATAAATAAATCATAAAAACCTCCAAAATAAAAAGGATTGACGGATCAATCCTTAAAGAATACCAAATCTAAATAATATACTGATCAGTTGTAAAACAATGATTGCTAAAATAATATACGGCCATACTTTTGCTAATTTATACAGGCCGGTAGAAATTTCATGAGGTTGTTTTAAAGCTTTATCGATTAAGACGATACTGATGATAAGCAGAATGCAGCTTAATAGACCTGTAAACAATATAATAGAAGTAATTGATCCAAATAATATTGAAAGTATCGGATTATAACCATTACAGAATATACTTAAAACAGCAAAGAATATTGAGAAGTAAACATATTTATTCGCTTTCATGATGTTCCTCCATTCATTAATCAATTTATTTTACCATATCATTGGGATTTAATTGAATAACTTTCTAAAAAAGTTCAAAATCTGTGTCAATTTCACTTTAAAGGTGCTCTATCATTAGCAAAAGCAGCAGTTATATGATTATAATAAGATGAAATACTCACATTAAATCTGGAGGAATAAATAATGAAAAATTTAAATGTACAAGTATTTGCAGATGGTGCAGATATCGAGCAGATGAAAACAGCTTATGCTAACCAAACAGTTGACGGATTTACTACAAATCCTTCATTAATGGCAAAAGCAGGTGTAGCAGATTACAAAGCATTCGCTGAAGCAGCAGTTAAAGCAATTCCGGATGCATCGATTTCATTTGAAGTATTTGGTGATGATATGGATACGATGGAAAAAGAAGCGGCAATTATCCAGTCATTCGGTGAAAATGTATTTGTTAAAATTCCGGTAGTTAATACTAAAGGTGAATCGATGATTCCTTTAATCAAGAAACTATCAGAACAAGATATTAAATTAAATGTTACTGCTGTCTATACGATTGAACAAGTGACTGAAATCGTTAAAGCAATCAAACCAGGTGTAGAAACTTATGTGTCAGTATTTGCAGGTCGTATTGCGGATACAGGTGTTGACCCAATGCCATTGATGCGTGCAGCTGTTAAATTATGTCACGAAAAAGAAGGCGTGAAATTATTATGGGCATCTTGCCGTGAGTTATATAATGTTATTCAAGCTGATGAAATCGGCTGCGATATTATTACATGTCCTGGTGATGTGGTGAAGAAGATTCCAAACATCGGACGAGACATCGATGAATTATCAGTCGATACCGTAAAAGGATTTGCAAAAGATATCCAGTCAAGTGGATTAGGAATTCTATAAATATAACTAAAACCAATGTACATGAATGTGCATTGGTTTTTTTATGCCATCATTATTTAAAAAAATTAAAAAATATATTTAAATAATATTTAAAATTATCTGATTATTATGATACTATTAATATGTAAAAAAGAAAGGGGTTACAAGATGGATTTCGTAAACATTAGTGAAAACTGTATGAGCATTGTCTTTGAAGAGCGTATTGACCCTGAAATAAACGCACAGGTCATACAACTGAAAAGCGCCATTGAAGCATCTGACATTCCAGGGATACTTGAACTCGTTATTTCATATAATACTTTAGTAGTATATTTTGATGATTCAAAAACGTGTCATGAGACATTAACTGAAGCGATTCAGTCCCTTGAACTTACGACGAATGAGAATGTTTTGGGGAAGACATATATTATTCCGGTGTGCTACGATGCACCGTACAATCTGGACTTAGAAGAGATGTCTCAGTTACATAACAAATCGACAGAAGAAATTATTCAAATACATACAAGCAAGCCCTATTTAATCTATATGTTAGGCTTCATGCCAGGTTTCCCGTTTCTTGGGGGACTTGATGAAGCAATAGCTACGCCACGTAAAGCTTCTCCGCGTAAAGAAATTCCAGCTGGATCTGTGGGGATCGCTAATGCGCAGACAGGTATCTATCCTCTTGCGTCTCCGGGTGGATGGAACATTATCGGGAAAACGCCATTAAAGTTATTTGATCCAGAAAGAAATCCGGAAGTATACTATTCGGCTGGCGATTATATAAAGTTTAAACGAATTTCAAAGGAAGAATACGATGTAATCGAAACAGCTGTTCAAAATGGAACATATGAAATTGAAACGGAGGTACATTAATGGGACTTCAGGTTATTCATCCGGGATTGTATTCAACGATTCAGGATTTAGGTCGCGCTGGTTTCCAGAATGTAGGGTTGTCTCCTGCAGGTGCTATGGATTACCGTGCATTATTACTTGGTAACTTATTACTGGATAATACAGAACATATGAGTATTGAAATGACGATGCAAGGTGGTATCTTCAAGTTTACAGAAGCGAATGCTTTTGTGATTACAGGTGGTAATATGATGGCCACGCTCAATGATACACCGGTCGTTAATCGTTGCGTCTATAATGCTCAGGCAGGTGATATCTTAACATTTAAGAGTGCTAAAAACGGCTACCGTACTTATCTGACTGTCAAAGGCGGATTTGATATCCCGAAAGTTCAGGATAGTTATGCCACACATATGAAGATAAAACTTGGCGGTCTTGAGGGGCGTACCCTCATTAAGGACGATATCCTTCAATTTAGTAATCCTCAAAATGTTAAGACGAGACGCGTGAATACACACTTTATTGATAAGGTGAGCACGATTCGCTTCATACCTGGTCGTCAATACGATCGCTTTAAGCATCTTGCTGCGTCTTTGTCACAGACATATGAGATTTCCAATACATCTGACCGAATGGGTATTCGTCTTAAGGGTGAGACACTTGAAGTGAAGACGAACTATGATATTATCTCTGAACCTGTACAACTCGGCTCTATTCAGGTTTCTTCAGACGGTCAGCCTATTATACTGATGAACGACAGACAAACAGTTGGTGGATACGCAAAGCTTGGTACAGTATACTTCAGTGATATCCCGACACTTGTCCAGAAAGCTCCTGGTAGTGAAATTAGACTTGTTGAAGGAACATTAGAAGAAGCGATTGCAGAAAAGAAGAAAATGATGAAGATCATCAACGAAGTCGGTATGCATGCATTCGACATCAGACATACAAGCAATAAAATTCAAAACTTATTAGAGAAGGCGGAATCATAATGAATTCAGATAAATTACAACAACTCATTGATATGATGAATAGTAATGAATTAAAGGTGATATCGATCAAAGAAGGCGATAATGAGTATTATATCGAAAAGGCGATTCAGGAAGTCCATAGTGTTCCTGTTCAAAATACACCGCTAGCACAAGAAACACAAGCTGTTGAACAAAGTGGTCATCACGTTCAGAAATCACAGCTCGTCGGCACATTCTATAATATGCAGGATGAAACGTCTAAAGAACCATTTATCCGTGTTGGAGATAAGGTTGAAAAAGGTGACCGTATCGGTATTATAGAAGCGATGAAAGTAATGAATGATATCTTTGCTGATGTGGATGGTGTGATTGAAGCAATTCATATCGAGAATGGTACTGCGGTAGGATATGACGAACCATTAGTAACAATTAAAGAGAAATAAGGGGGTGTAGTCTTGGAACAGAAACCTTTAAAGAAAGTATTGATAGCCAATCGCGGAGAAATTGCGATTCGAATTATTAGAACGTGTAAGAAGATGGGGATTCAGACGGTTGCTGTCTATTCAACGACAGATGCAGATAGTCTGCACGTGGCACTTGCGGATGAAGCATACTGCATCGGACCTTCAAGCTCAACAGAAAGCTATCTGAATATGAATAATATCATTGCAGCTGCTGAAGTAACGGGCGCAGATGGTATTCATCCGGGATACGGATTCTTAGCGGAAAATGCTAATTTTGCACGTCTGTGCGCTGAGCATGACATCATCTTCATCGGTCCGACACCAGAGACGATTGAGAAGATGGGAGATAAGGCTGAGGCGCGTAAGACGATGGTAGAAGCAGGAGTACCTGTCATTCCCGGTTCTAAAGATGTGATTCCGACACTTGCAGAAGCAAAGGTTAAGGCTCAGGAAATTTGCGTGCCGATGGTCATTAAAGCAGTTGCCGGTGGCGGTGGTAAAGGGATGCGAATCGTCAGTCGTATGGAAGACTTCGACAACCTCTTCAATGCCGCGAAGAACGAGGCAAAAAAAGCATTTGGTGATGACCGTGTATACATAGAAAAATTTATTAAGACTGCGCGACACATTGAAGTACAGGTCATCGGTGACGGAAAAGGGGATGCTGTGCATCTGTTTGACCGAGACTGTTCAATACAGCGTAATAACCAGAAGCTCGTAGAAGAAGCGCCAGCTGCAATTGTGCCGGACCACGTAAGACAAAATATGACGCGCGATGCAGTCAATGCCGCAAAGAACATTAATTATCGCGGTGCAGGCACGTTAGAGTTTCTGTATGTAGAAGCGACAGAAGAATATTACTTCCTTGAAATGAATACACGTGTGCAAGTTGAACATACCGTGACTGAAATGGTGACGGGTATCGATATTATAGAAGCGCAGCTGAATATTGCACTGTTTGATACGTTTGATTTAGTACAGGATGAAATACACATTAACGGCTTTAGTATTGAGTGTCGAATCAACGCAGAAGATCCAGACCATGGTTTTAGACCAAGTCCTGGTAAAGTGAAGTTTCTAAACTTGCCGAGCGGGCCTGGGGTGAGGATCGATACGTTCCTTTATCAGAAATGTATGGTATCACCATACTATGATTCAATGATTGCGAAATTCATTACTTATGATAAATCACGAGACCGTGCATTACGTCGTATGCTTTCAATATTAGATGAAACAGTAATAGACGGTTTCCCGACGAATCTGGATTATCAGTATCGTATTATCCAGCATCCGAGATATCAATCGAATGAAATTGATATTAAATTCCTAGAAAAAAATCACTTCCTGGAGGGCTAATGATGAAGATAGATTTGAATGCAGATTTAGGGGAGAGCTTCGGTAATTATTCAATCGGTAATGACGAAGCGATTATTCCGCTGATAACTTCAGCGAATATAGCATGTGGCATGCATGCTGGAGACTTTAACGTCTTAGAGAAGACCGTTGCTTTATGTAAGGCACACAATACAGGCATTGGTGCTCACCCGGGATATAACGATCTTATGGGATTTGGCCGTAAGCAAGTGAGTATGACTTATGAGGAAGTTGAAAATCTTGTGACCTATCAGTTAGGTGCAATTCAGGGGTTCTGTATAAAACATGATGTTGTACTTAATCATGTTAAACCACATGGTGCACTTTATAATGCTACATTTAAAGATCCACAGCTTGCACAAGCAATCGTTAACGCTATTAAAGCATTTAATCCGGAACTGAAAGTGATGGGGATTGCTGGCGGTAACTTAGTACGTGTTGCTCGTGAGAACGGTCTTGGTGCAATTAATGAAGTATTTGCTGATAGAAATTATACTGACGAAGGCACACTCGTTGCACGAACGGAAAGCAATGCGATGATTCACGATGTGGATGAAGCAGTGCGTCACGTCTTAAGGATGGTCAAAGACCAGCAGGTTAAGACGATTACCGGCAAACTGATTCCGTTACAAGCTGACTCAATCTGTGTTCATGGGGATGGACCGGAAGCTTTAGCGTTTGTTGAAGAGATTCGTGCAGCATTAAAGGAAAATAATATAGAGATTACAACAATTTAATCATGAAAAGGGGTAACAGGATGAATAACGAGAAACCTAAAATGACTGCTGCACAACGCAGATTGTTGTTTGGAGCCATCTTCCTGATGGCAACTTCAGCAATCGGGCCAGCATTCTTAACTCAGACAACGCTATTTACAGAAAAGTTTATGGCAAGCTTTGCCTTTGCTATTCTTTTAAGTATTATCATTGATATCGGTGCACAGCTTAATATTTGGCGCGTGTTGACTGTAACAGGTAAACGTGGTCAGGATATTTCAAATGAAGTATTTAAAGGATTGGGTAGTTTTATTGCTATTTTAATCGTACTGGGTGGACTTGCATTCAACATTGGTAATGTGGCCGGTGCAGGGCTTGGATTTAATGCATTACTTGGTATCGATGTGAAACTTGGTGCAGTGATTACTGGTATTCTTGCAATTATTATCTTCAGTAGTAAAAGTGCGAATAAAATGATGGATGTTGTAACACAAATACTAGGTGTCGTTATGCTCTTAACTGTTGCATTTGTAATGATTAAAGTACAACCACCATACGGAGAAGCGTTTACGAAGATGGTGATGCCTGAAAATCCATTAGGCCTTGTTATGCCGCTAGTTACGATTGTAGGTGGAACAGTGGGAGGATATATTACATTTGCCGGAGCACACCGTTTAATTGATGACGGTATGGTCGGTAAAGCAAATCTACCGTTTGTATCACGTGCAGCAAATCTTGGTATCTTAACAACTGGTGTGATGCGTTTCTGTTTATTCTTAGCAGTATTAGGGGTAGTCGCTACAGGTGTAAAACTTGACCCGACAAACCCACCGGCATCAGCATTCCAGTTTGCTTTAGGACCGATTGGACCTAAAATCTTCGGTCTAGTATTACTTGCTGCTGCACTGACATCGGTCATTGGTGCCGCTTATACTTCAGCATCATTCTTAAAAGGATTCCATCCGGTATTTACAAAGCACAATAATATTGTCGTTATCTGTTTTATCGTATTCTCGACAATCGTCTTCCTGTTAGTAGGTAAACCAGTTAAGTTACTCGTATTAGCCGGTGCATTTAACGGATTGATCTTACCGATTACGTTAACAGCTATTTTATTTGCAGCGAAAAATAAACGTATCGTTGGCGATTATAAGCATCCGACATGGTTATTAATATTAGGTATTGTTGCTGTCCTTGCAACGATTGGTGCAGGATTTATGTCGATACAGGGATTAATTGATTTATGGAACCAATAAGTATAAACTTGAGACAAAATTCATTATTTGTCTCAAGTTTTTTTATATAAATTTAAAAAAAATAGATAACAGAAGCTGAAATCTTGATTTTTGAATCCATCATTCTCAACCGGCAGTAAAAATGTTACACTTAAAGTGACTAAATTTAAGGCGGGGTTAGAACATTGGCATTCAGATATATGAAGCTATCAGATGAACATTATCGACATGTATTATTTAGATTTGGAGATTTCTTTGAAGACTTTAGATGCTTTGTTGAGACGAGTAAAGAAATGACAGATGAACTGAAGATACCGGTGGATAAGGACGACTCGTATACACGATATTTAGTAAGATTATTTGTTATCGCTGAAGAATTCTCACATAAGAAAATCACAGATTCACGATGTGATGAAACAATTGAGATGATTACTAATGTTGTAAATAATAAGAACTTCAATCGATATAACAGTGCAGAAAGTGGAGTGCCGGGTAGAATGTATCAGGCATATCAAATCTTTGTCGGTGAAGGACTTACAGTAGAATAATACTTTAGAGGTTGGGACGATTTGTCTCAGCCTCTTTTTTGTAATAAAACATTCCTATAAGATTCAACTAAAAATGAGATTATCTCTCTCTCTTTATGGGTAGAAATAATCATTAAATAAACTAGACGGAAAAAGGTGAAGATATGGGCAGTGCATTCTTTTGGGGGGCAGTATCAGGATTTGCAGTATTACTCGGTGCAGTCGTAAGTATGATTATTAACATACCAAAGAAAGTTTTAGGCTTTATTATGGCGTTTGGTGTAGGTATCTTGATTGGTGCAGCAACATTTGAACTATTGCAGGATGCAATGGAGAAAAGCCATATCATCAATACGATTATCGGCTTTATTGCCGGTGCGTTGACGTTTACGATACTGGAAGCGGTGATTGCGCATCACGGTGGTAAACACAGAAAAAGATCAAATCAACATGAACTCAATCAGGAAGATGAACAAGCTGAAAAGCAGCAAGCGAAGAATAGTGGCAATGATTCAGGACTAGGAATCTTTATCGGAACCGTTATGGATGCAATACCAGAATCAATGATGCTCGGTATGAGTTTGATTGGTGGCAAAGGTGTCAGTATGTTGCTGTTAATCGCTATATTTATCAGTAATATACCGGAAGGATTATCAAGTACGACGGGGATGCTTAAAAGCGGACAATCTAAGGGTAAGATTATATTCTTGTTTGCAGTTGTAACACTCGTTGCAGGACTTAGTGCATTGTTTGGATATGTGTTCCTGGACGGTGCAAGTATGAGTATTATCTCGATTATCTCAAGCTTTGCAGCGGGAGGAATTATTACGATGATCGGGTCTACGATGATGCCAGAAGCATATGAAGAAGGTGGCGGACTCGTAGGACTGATGACAGCATTTGGTGTGATAACATCAATCATATTAGATCAGTTAGGGTAAGAGTGCGTATGCACTCTCTTTTTATGCAAATTTTTAACTATAAAATTATATCTGCCACCTAAAAGAAAGTGTTATAATTTGGATATTAAATACTCATAATAGGAGTGGCAATATGAAATTAAAAACTCTACTATTTATAATTAGTATACTTTTTCTTATTCAAAAACAATTTCTATTATCAATATGCTTTTTACGCTAGGATTTGTATTTAGATCATCAAATGATGAATGATAAAAAATTAGTACTATCTTGCTATAATATTTGTTATAATGACAACGATTGGAATAAAATTAGGAAGTGGCGATTATAATGGAATGGTTAGGTATGATTCCCTTTGTAGCGTATTGGTTACTCATCTTATGGTTCTTTATTACTATAATGTATTTATTAAAATTATTGATTGATACATTCCGTGTCAGAACAAATAGTAGAATCGAACTAGAGAAATTACAAAGAATAGAATTAGAAAAACGCATTGCTTTACTTGATAAGCAGTTAGCGGAGAAAGAAAAAATTGACCTTTAGGGGTCTTTTTTTGTAGGAGGAAATATGACACATTATCACTTTATAGCATCAAATGTTGAAATTGAAAGCGGGTATTTGGAACAAGCGAAAGTAGAAATGGATGAAAAGTTTGAAGGATCGAAGTGTAAGGTGCAATACATACTAGACTACAATCCAAGTAAAGAAATGCTTACAAAAGTCTATGAAGAATTGCATGAACATGTCGCACATAATAAGCATCATGACTATATCGTATTAGAAATAGCTTATGGATTAAGCGCAGAAGGCACACCACTTAAAGTAAACAAACGTTTTAAATTAGATTTAGAAGAGTTTAGAAAAGAACATCTCATCGATCTAAAAGAAGATGAGATGGTTTGTGTGGAGTGGAATAGATGGTTAAATCAACTGCATAAAAATAATAATCAATAAATATTTGAAATTTTCTGAATTTAATAATACACTAAGAGTGTAATAGTAAATTATTAATTCAGGGGGGATCATTATGACTAAAAAGATTTTTGAGATTGACTTAACGAAAAAAATGCATGAACAAAAACATCCAGGGCATAATCGTTGGCATCCTGATATCCCGGCGGCCTTTTCTGTAGATCCTGGTGAAGTATTTAAAATGGAATGTCTTGACTGGACGGATGGTCAAATTAAGAATAATGACGATCCATCTGACATTGAAAAAGTTAATTTAAAACGTGTTCATGTTTTAAGTGGTCCGGTTTATGTGAATGGCGTAGAGCCAGGGGATTTACTAGTAGTAGATATTTTGGATATCGGAACATTCAGTGCACATGAATGGGGATTTAATGGGATATTCGCAAAAGAAAATGGTGGAAGCTTCTTAGTGGACCATTATCCGAAAGCAGCGAAATCAATTTGGGACTTTGAAGGAATCTACGCAACAAGTAGACATGTGCCTAATGTTAAGTTTGCAGGCATCATTCATCCAGGACTAATGGGCGTTGCACCTAGTCAGGAAATGTTAGATGAATGGAATAGACGAGAAAAATCATTGGTCGATACAAATCCAAATCGTGTACCAGCATTAGCTGAGTTACCAGATCCTGATTCATGTGTATTAGGCACACTTAAGGGCGCGGACTTTGATCGAGTAGCAAAAGAAGGAGCAAGAACAGTACCACCACGTGAAAACGGAGGTAACTGTGATATTAAAAATCTTTCAAAAGGTTCAAGAGTATACTTCCCTGTATTTGTTGAAGGTGCAAAATTATCAGTCGGAGATTTACATTTCTCACAAGGTGATGGGGAGATTACATTCTGTGGAGGAATTGAAATTCCAGGATGGATCGAACTTAAAGTCAATGTCATTAAAGGTGGCATGGAAAAATATAAAATTAAGAGAAACCCTGCATTTCAGCCAGGACCAGTAATGCCTCACTATAATGAATACTTAGTATTTGAAGGAATTTCAGTTAATGAATTCTCTGGAGATCAGCTATATCTTGATGCGAATACAGCATATAGAAATGCATGTTTAAATGCAATTGAGTTCTTAAAGACATGTGGATACACAGGAGAGCAAGCATATATGCTGCTTGGATCTGCACCAGTACAAGGAAATATTGGTGGAATCGTAGATATACCAAATGCATGCTGTACATTATCGATTCCAAAGGAAATATTCACAAAAAATATTATTCCGAAGTTGGATGAATAATGCCAAAATATACGTTCAACTGTAAAGATTGTGGAGAATATGATGTTTGGAAATCGATGAATGATAATTTACAGGAAGATAAATGTCCGGAATGTAATGTAACAACGCATAGAGTATTTAAGGCATTTGGAACTAATCATATGGATCCTAAGTTGTATAAGCGAATTAATAGCGGCATGACACCGAAAGTCGTTAAACGTGAGCATTTACCCAAAAGTAATGTGAAACAACTGAATAAAAATCCGAACCCGATGTCGTGGACGGTATAGGAGAAAACCCACATTTTTTATGAATGTGGGTTTTTCAAATTAAAACTTTGCTATTTATTAGGTAAAGCCTTAAAAGAAGTTGGTGTTAAGGTTAGATTTTCAGCCATATCTCCATGTAATATATATAATTTCCCTGAATTCTTTGATAAATCATATTTGTATATTCTATATAGAAAATATTTATCTGAATTAATTTTAGAAAAGTATATTTCATTTGCAGAAATATAGAACGGTGATGAAATATCACTTTTTGTAGTTTTGACTTCAATATAAATTACATTACCCTCTTCATCGTAGGCTTTAATATCATATCCGGCCCCGTCACCCTCAAATTTAGCAGTATGAAAGACTTTTTCTGCAAGTTCACTTTTTCCTTTTCTGATTAAATCATCCTTAATATACTTAATTACTAATCTCTCACCGGCATTACCTAAGTTTTTATTCTGCTCATTGATAGCAGGAAAATCTAATATTTTACTAAAAAATGATTTCTTTAGTTTAATTTTTGGAATATCTGGTCTTTTTGTTAATTCCAACGTGTTTTCATTATAGTCTGCATATTTTTCATTTATGGTATTTAATCCATTTATAAAATCCTTGTTTTTTATATTTTCCCAATCAATAATTTGCCATTTAAAATGTACAGGTTTTTCTCTAGTTGAATCATGAGTAATGTATGCTAATTTTCCCATATACGTAAAATTGTCTTTTTTTGATTTTCTAAAAAATAAATGAATATTGTTTTTGTCAGAATCATGATTAATAAAATCTTGAATTCTTGCGTTGTCTAAAGTCATGCTATTTTGTGAATGCCATGTTAATATACCATCGTTTGATATTTGTTCGTCATAAATAGATTTATGTATATTATTATTGATGGTTACGAAAAAAACAAAGTTAGATGGATTATCTTTCAATCTTACAATTCCGTGTAATCCCCAACTCCCGGCTCCTCGTGAATAATTATTATGGTCATTAAATATCATACTTACTTCTTCTCTGGTATAAACTTCATTTAGTTCTAATATCTTCATAAAATTAGCTCCTTGTTTTTAATTACATTAAATATATACTCTCTATTCAACCAAAAACATTGCTTAGTAATCAATTGACCATCTGGTAATTCATATTGATCAGCCCCATCTCTGGCTTTTGGTCTAATGTGGCAAATTGGATTATCGTTAGCACCAGGTAAGTTATTGCTTATTCCACGTTTGACTGGTGTTAATATAACTCCATTTTGAAGTATATTTCGAGTATCTTGATAAAATCTTTTAAGATGTGTATTGATGTCTTCAGCTGGCATATTCCATAGTTTTATACTATGGAATATTTTTTCTTTACTTTCATTTTCTATAAATACTATGAACAACCACTTAGTAGATTCAAACTTTTCTTTCAGGTTACTATCTTCCCAACTTGTTTTAAGATAATGATGAAAGTTTATCTGTTCAAATGACATATGTTCTTTTGGATATCCATTTTTATTTAGAGTTATTGTTTTAAATTTAATATTAAATTTCTCGAATTCTTCGATTTTACTTAAATCATTTCCTTTAATACCTAACATATGGCTGACCAAATGAGGTACTTTAGATTTTCCTTTTGAGAGTTTGATATTAAGTTTTTTAGCAATCTCGTAATCTGCCATTCCGAAATAAGGTGAAAATTTTTCTTCAAGTACTTGTTCTAAAGATTTTTGAGTAATTTCTCTAGAAGTAGTGATAGATTCTAAATGTTCATTAGTAATATACTTTCGAACTAGAGAAGTCATATAGCCTTGTTTTATAGAGAATGCACGTTGTTTAGCTTTAATTTCACTGAAAGGTTGTTCTCTTAAAGATTTAGCAGCGGTAGCACCTTTTGTACAAGCTCCAAGAATTAAGGTATCTCCCTCTGAAAGTAGGTGTGCTTCTCCTTTAATAATTTTATCATGGATAATTTTCCAATCAGATTTAATAATTTCTAAATCTTCTTCGGGAAATTCAAATAATTCCACTTTAATAATCTGAGTATTGTCACGATCCATTTTATTGTCTTTATTCTTTTTATACTCATAAAAGAATAATAATAGTTTTTGATTTTTCATCCAAAAACTTGAATGATAGAAATCTAATTGATATTCTTTCATGTAATTAATTATATTTAACACTAATCTTTCTTTAGCTTTTAATTTACCTGACTTCATTTTAGTGATGCCTGTTGCTTTTAATTCTATTCCAACATCAGCAAAATCTGGTTCTGCATTAGAATTAATATCATATCCAAAGTAGCTTGCTTCAATGATGTGACCCACAGATCCCTTAACATTTGTGTTTTTTAACATATCCTTTTTATCAATTTCATATAAATACTTACCCTCAGCTTCTTTAGCATAAGAAATAAGTTCACGTGCACTTGAATATTCAAATTTTTCCATGTAAACTATCCTTTATCTTTAAGATGTATAATATGTTTTTTTGATATTTTTATTAATTCCTCTTTAGGGAATATTAAATTGGTTGGAACTTCTGCATAGCTATTCTTTGATGATTGTAATATGTACGGCCCAGAACTTTCTTTAATATAAAATCTGGAATTACGATTGGTTGCATTATATTCACTAATGTAATCATTATAGTTAGATTTATTGAAATCATAGTTCCTGTCTAGATATCTTAATAAGTCCTTTTTTAGAACTAAAACACTTTCTATTTAAATGATATTTTCAAATTTAATATCTTTCCAATTTTCAACTTCAGGGATTGTCCATCCCCATTTAAATAGATAAGCATCTGTCTCTGAATGCTTGCTATTAAACAACCATCCATCACGATGGGATTTATTGCTATTGATATATCCTAATTCTAATGCAAAAGTTCTAAGTCCAGTTTTATTGAGGTCATTATTAAAGTAATGAGTTGCAGCTTTTTCATCTATATTTAATTTTTGATTAAATAATTTATGTGTACCTACTATATCTATTCCTTTATGTTGTAAATCTGTTTCATATACACGTTTAAATTCTAAACCGTATTCTTGTGACAGTATCGGATAGATATATGCATCCAAATACTTTATCACTTCTTGTTCGACAATGAGATCTGCATTAAATGTACTTTTCATTTAGACACCTCAATTACTTTTTACAATAAGTATAAAATTTGTAAATAAAAAAGTCTACTCAATTCGAGTAGACTAAAATAGATTAAGTTGTGTTAATTCATCAGGATATTCTTTTTCAATTCTTTCGATTTCATTACCCATGCGTGTTATTAGTGGCACAACTAAAGCATTTCCCATACAGAAGAATCTCATTTTCTCTGGCATTCCTTCTGTCCAATTATCAGGAAAACCATTTAAGCGTTCAGCTTCGATAGGGGTAAGGGTTCTATATCTCTCGCCATCTTTAATAAAATGTGTTGATCTGTTAACTGAAGACTCACTTGTTAACATGGTTCTTGCAGGTAAATCTAGTACATCACTTTCAGACATCCCACCTTCACTATAGTAGTAGGTATGTCCATCAGCAGATGTTCTTTTAATTTTTTTTGGTCCTCTTAAATATTTAAATTTCTCAACTTTTTCTGGTGATAAGTAATAATTATCTTGAATATCTTTTTCTAATATTTCCCCAAGAGTAATCGGAGTCTCATATTTAGGAATTGTATGAGCAGTATATACTTTACCTTCTTTCATATATCCAGACGGATGGAAAGTAAAACTAAAGTTGTCTGATACATTTACGATATCAGAAGAAAGTTCAGTTGTTTCAACTCGATTTTTTACAATTTCTTTTGTGATAGGGAATGATTTTGCAAAAAATCCATCTTTAAAAACAATTTGTTCTTGTGATTTTTTATAAATGGATTTTGCATAATTAGTTTCACGACGGTATCCAAAAATGAAGACACGGCGTCTTCTTTGTGCATTTCCATAATCAGCAGCATTGATAACACGCCATTCAACATCATAACCAAGTTCGTTAAGTGTCGATAACATAACGCCAAAGTCTCTTCCTCTTTGTTTTGAAGGGGATTTAAGCAATCTATCAACATTTTCTAACAATATATATTTAGGAGCTACGTTTTGAATGAAGCGCGTAATCTCCCAAAAAAGCACACCTTTTTTACCTTGCATTCCCAATTCACCGTTTAGAGATCTTGCAACTGAATAATCTTGGCATGGAAACCCACCAACAATCATATCAACATTTGTAGCTGCAAGTTCCGAATTAGAAACTTGTGTAATATCTTCATTACTATGTACGCCTGTATCAAAATTCTTTGAATAACAATCGAAGGCATGCTGTACTTTTCTTGAAGGTTCCCATTGATTTGCCCAAGTTATATCAAACATTTTATTATTTGTATTTTCCAAACCGATACGGAAACCACCGACCCCGGCAAACATTTCAGCTACTTTTATCTTTTCCAATGGGAACCCTCCTTATAAACAATTCTTATATTATAACAAAGTATACGTTGATCCAAAATAGTGTATTTTACACTGGTACTTAACAGTATTATACCGAACGATCGTTCGTGTTGTAAAGGGAATTGCTATTATTTCTTAGAAATAAGGGTATTTAAAATATAAAAGTGTGGTGTGCAAAGATGGAGGATAAGAAAATCAATAAATCGATGAAAGGTAATTCATTTAAAAAAAGTAAACCTGAAGAGATTGTTCGTAAATTTTTATTCTCAAAAGGAATTAGATATAGAAAAAATGACAAAAGATTACCTGGCTCGCCTGATATTTATATCCCTAAATATAATACAGCGATATTTGTTAATGGGTGTTTCTGGCATGTTCACAATTGCGAACTCTTTGTTATGCCTAAAACGAATCAAGAATTTTGGGAGAGAAAATTTAATAACAATGTTTCAAGAGATGAAAGAAACATAGAAGCTTTAAATGAAATGGGGATTCGTGTAATAGTCGTTTGGGAGTGTGGATTAAAGAAAAACGATAGAGAAGAGACTTTGGATGATCTATATGAAATGATTATTAATGAGTCCTAGCAAATCTGTTATTTCTATTAAATTTATGCCTAAAACCTTTACTGGCGATTTCGTCTGCTCGGTATCCTAATTAATTCATCTAGTGACATATTAAAAATATTAGCTATTTTACATAGTTCTACTGCTGTAATAGCTTTTTCACCTTTTTCTATATTGGAATAAGCAGATTTAGATAGAAACATTTTTGATGCAACGTCCTGGCTTTTAATACCTAAATTCTCTCTATGCCATCTAATCGCTGCTGCAATCTCTTCATTTGTCATTATTTTCACCTTCACTTTTTAGTGAAAATAACAAAGAATAAAAAATAAAAGTGGGTATTTTCGAAGTTAGAAAATACCCACAAATTATATGAATTTTATATTATAATAAAGAGTTTTAAGTGCTAAAGGATACTAGATTTCTCAATCTCTTACTAAATAATTATATCAAAAGATAAATGTTTATTAACAAAAATTTTCAAATTAGAAATAAAATAATAGCTCTTGAAAATTCATAATAAAATTAAGTCATCTCACATCAAGGAGGTGACACCATGGATTTTGAGCTTGAACAAATACATAATGTGTTAGAAACAATTCAAGAACATCCGGATGCAGACTATTACGGTTACTTTAAAGACGACGACATCATCTACATCTTACTCGAGATGGGATTAGTGGAATTCAAGTTCAATGTCTTATTAGATAAACGAATATTTGAACCACATCTTCGTATTGAAGTAACTAAAAAGGGGCGACTCTTTATGACTGCATATATTAATCAAATGAGTTATTGATGGAAAGGCTGCTTAGGCAGTCTTTTTATTTTATAGTTTTATTAGTTCCAATAACTATTCACTTCTATGCTATTATTATCATGAGGTGAAGTGTCTGTGAATATTCATGATATAGCGAAGATGGCTGGTGTGTCGAAGAGTACGGTTTCCAGGTATTTAAATGGAGGTTCGATTAGTCAGGCGACGCGAGATAAGATTGACAGGGTGGTTAAGGAGACGGGTTATGCGCCGAATCAGTTTGCTCAGAGTTTAAAGGCGAAGCGTACGCAGATGATTGGCGTTATTGTACCAAGGCTTAATTCATATGCATCCAATGAAACGTTACTGGGTGTCGAGACTTATTTAAGACAATTGAATTATCAGACGATGATTGTGAATACGGATCTGGATTCAGAGCGTGAGATTAGTGCATTATATTCACTGGCTAAGAATAAGGTAGACGGGATATTATTGTTAGCGACTGAGGTAACGGATGCACATTTACAGGCGATTGCGTCGATTGATACACCGGTTATTCTTGTCGGTCAGTCGCATGACGGGATTCATTCGATTGTCCAAAATGATTACCAGGCAGGGTTTGAGATTGGTGAGTATTTCGGAAGGTTAAGGATGAATCGTATTGCTTATCTTGGCGTCGGGGAGTATGATCTGGCGGTTGGTGTTGAGCGTAAGTTAGGGGTACTGGATGGGTTGAAGCGGTATGATAAGACTGCAACGTGCTATACGACTTCTTTTAAGTTATCTGATGCAAAGGATTTTGCGAAAGATTTTATAGGTGAGTATGACGCTTGCATATGTGCCACAGATAATATCGCCCTTGGTGTCTTGAAAGCGGCATTTGATTTAGGGATTCAGGTGCCCTCAGAGCTTTCGATTAGTGGATTTGGTGGTTACGAGACAACTTCTATTGTGACACCGATGATTACAACGGTTGCTTATCCGTATCCTGAGACAGGTAAGTGCGCTGCAGAGTCATTAATTAAGCTTTTAGACGGAGAAAGTGTACCGATTTTACAACGTATGAGTTTTACAATTATTGAAAAAGAAAGCGTTGACATTTAATATGTCGAAGAGTAAAATGCTACTTAAGAAGTGTTTTACTTTTTTTTAGGATTGATTGGAACCGGTTCCAATTTGATTGGAGTTTATGGATTTTCAAAATTTTTAGTAGAAAGTAGGCGTCATATGGCGAAATTATATGCAATTGGTGAGGCATTGATAGATTTTATTCCGCATACTAAAGGTGTTGCCTTAAAGCATGTGGGTTCATTTGAAACTCAAGTAGGAGGAGCACCGGCAAATGTTGCAAGTTGTGTCGCAAAGCTCGGTAAATCATCTGCACTACTTACGCAACTCGGTAATGATGCGTTTGGTGACTTAATTGTAGATACTTTAAATGAAGCGGGTGTTGATACATCATATATTCAAATTACAGATGAAGCGAACACGGGTCTTGCTTTCGTCAGCTTAACTGAAGATGGTGAACGTGACTTTGCGTTCTACCGTAAGCCTTCAGCAGATATGTTGATGGATGGTGTTGAAGTAACATTTAGTACAGATGATATTCTTCACTTTTGTTCGGTTGATTTAATTCCTTCACCAATGAAAGAGACGCATATTAAAGTGATTGATCAGATGCATGCAGCAGGTGGTACGGTGATATTTGATCCAAATTTAAGATTTCCATTATGGCCATCAGAAGCTGAACTGAAAGCAACTGTCCTTGAATTTCTGCCGCTTGCGCATATCGTGAAGATTTCAGATGAGGAGCTTGCGTTTATCACAGGTTCAACAGACACAGCATCTATTCAAGATTTATTCACCGGTCACACTGAAGTTGTGATTTATACAGAAGGTGCCAATGGTGCTTCAATCTATACGAAGGACGGTTGTATTGGGCGTCATGATGGATATAAAGTTGAAGTACAGGATACAACAGGTGCTGGTGATGCATTTATCGGTGCTACCATTTATCAGTTACTAGGTAACTATGCCACGGAGTATATCCAACAGGAAGCACAAGCAATACTAGCATTTAGTAATGCGGTTGGTGCGTTAACGACGACGAAAAAAGGTGCGATTCAAAGCTTACCGGACATGACAATGATTCAACAATTAAAGGAGGAAAAGTAATGGCTAAAACAGACAAACAGATTGCTCAGGAAGTACTGGATGCAGTAGGGGGACAAGAAAATATTGCTTCAATTGCACACTGTGCGACACGTCTTCGTATTATGGTACATGATAAAGAGAAGGTTAATCAGGAACAGGTTGAAGATATTGAGAAAGTAAAAGGGGCATTCTATAACTCAGGACAATATCAAATTATCTTCGGTACAGGCACAGTAAACAAGATCTATGAGGCGGTAACAAGCTTAGGGGTTACGGGGAAATCGACTGCTGAAGTGAAGTCTGAAGGTAAAAAACAAGGAAACGCCTTCCAACGTGCCATTCGTATTTTCGGTGATGTATTTGTACCTATTATTCCGGTACTTGTCGCTACAGGTTTATTCATGGGGTTACGTGGTGTATTAATGAACGAACAGATCCTTGCATGGATGGGCATGACACCAAAAGATATATCTCCAAACTTTATCTTATTCACGCAAGTGCTTACTGATACAGCCTTTGCCTTCTTACCAGCATTAGTTGCATGGAGTGCATTTAAAGTATTTGGCGGGAGTCCTGTTCTAGGAATCGTCCTTGGATTAATGCTTGTAAACCCGGCCTTACCTAATGCATACGCAGTAGGGAACGGGACAGCTGAAGCATTGAAGTTCTTCGGATTTATCCCGGTCGTAGGTTATCAAGGATCAGTCCTTCCTGCATTCTTCGTCGGATTAATCGGAGCGAAATTTGAAAAGTTCTTAAGAAAGAGAGTACCAGATGCTATTGATTTAATTGTTACTCCATTCGTAACGTTACTTGTAATGATTACCTTAGGACTCTTTGTCATTGGTCCGGTATTCCATGGTCTTGAGACAGTAATTCTTACAGGAACGAAATGGGTTCTTGATTTACCGTATGGTATCGCAGGTTTACTGATTGGTTTCTTCCAGCAAATTATCGTTGTAACGGGTGTGCATCACATCTTTAACTTTATGGAAATTCAATTATTAGAAGAGTTCAAATACAATGAGTTTAACCCGATTATCTCAGCAGCGATGACCGCTCAAGGTGCAGCGACTGTAGCAGTTGGATTAAAGACACGTAATACTAAGCTTAAAGCATTAGCCTTACCATCAGCATTCTCAGCATTTTTAGGGATTACTGAACCAGCAATCTTTGGTGTTAACTTACGTTACTTCAAACCATTCGTATGTGGATTAATTGGAGGAGCTGTTGGTGGATTCTTAGCATCATTATTCCATCTAAAAGCATCAGGTATGGCGATTACTGTATTACCTGGGATGTTATTATTCATCAAAGATATCGGACAGTTACCGTTTTACTTAATCGTATTAGCTGTATCATTTGCAGTAGGATTTACAATGACATGGTTCTTTGGCTATAGCGATAAAATGGCAGAAGAATTAAAGCAAAAATAATAAATGATTAATAAAATAAAGCCTGTCTTGTGACTCACAAGACAGGCTTTATTTTATAGATCTTAGCGTGATTCAACCCTAATTTTAAAACCATCTACGCAAAACTCGATGCATTTTTTTGCCATTACTTCTTTGCTGAATTGCATCAGCTGGGGTAACGCCAGTATCAAAAGCATTTAATTCTGCCTTTAGCTGAGATATTCTACCTGCTCTTCCTACACTAGAAGCCCAGTTTGTTGGCTTCTTCATTTGCACCTCAATTAATTCTGATAATACATCTGCTCTCGTTCTCATTGAAAACACTCCTTTAAAGTTTTTTACAATAAAAATAAGCTCATCTTAAAGAAAGAAGAGCTTAATAAAGAACTTCTTATCTTTCAAGATTACATCTTGTTGGAATTAGCACAGTGCATAAGCCTGTTGCTGAGGTTTCATAGGGCCAAGTCCCTCCACCTACTCTAAATAAGATACGAGCTATTTTTTTGTAAATTTATTATAACATAGGAATTTCAAATATTTAAATGTGTTACGAGATTGTAATAATTTTTTGTAATATTAATCTTAAACTATAATATGAAGATTTTAGTGATAAATTACTCTCGATATAATAAAATTAATATGTAAAGAAAAATAAAAATTGGTATTTAAGAAAAAATAGTATAACAAATTACAATATTTAGATACTGTATATCTAGATCTATAGAGGAGAAGTTGAAATGAAAAAATTAGCTCTAGTTTTATCTACTTCTATATTGTTAGTAGCATGTGGAAGTAATGATAAACATTCAGAAAAAGGATCCAGCCAGATTGTTAATGAATCAAAGCAGAGTAGTACACCAGTAAAAAAAGTGAAGTCCGATAATTTTGATATAAGTAGTAAATCATTTGTTGAGGAATTTACAAAAGATAAAGGTAAAGGCTTTAGAGGAATTGAGCCAGGAATGACTTATGCAGATGTGAAAAAGCGATTGGGAAAACCAACTCAATATAGTATAGAAGAAATGCCTGACTTCGGTGGTTTTAGATTTTATTTTAATAATTTTATTTTAGTGTTTGAGGGTGTAAAAAAGAAGAGTGATATTAAAGAAGACTCACGAGTAAAGTATGTATTCATACAGAACAAAGAAGCTACGCCTGTAGAAAAGTTTGATAAAGCATGGGGGCCATATTCAGAATTTAATCCATTTAATCACGGTAGTATTGGTTCAAATACATATGAAATTAACGGGACAACATATTATGGGTTCTTTAGCCATGGCATTATTGAATTTGTTTCAAAAGAAAACATGGTAAAAATATTTGTTGAATCACAAGGTAAAACATATAAAGATGATGGTGATAAGTCGATTACAGAAGTAAATGGTGTTTCTCATTATAACGTACCAGATTTATTATCTAAATCATTTGCTGATAGTATTAAAGAGAATACTTTTAATATAGATGGTTTTGGTTTATTAAAATCAACAAATAAAGACCCATATAACGATTTGAAACCTATTGAAGCTGAGAGTGGAGAAGGATTGGCGGTTTATGATAATTTTATTCTTCATTTAAAATCAGGTACTGGTAAAACACCAAATTATCCTGTAAATCAAATTGATATATTAGATTTATCTTCACAAAATGTGACTATTGATGAATTGCTGGAAAAATGGAATATAAGCAGTGATAAGTTAGCTTTTCATGGTGGTAGCTTTCAAATTTTTAATTTAGATAATGGTACTTATATAACATTTAAATATGACATTGATTCAAAAATTATTGATGAAATTAATCTTAATGAAGGAACATTTAGCGAAGGTGCACCTCCGTCAGATATTGAAGATACAGATTCAACAGACGATTCAAATGAAGCACAAATAAATGATCCAAATATTGATTTTAGAAATGGAACGTCTTATTACAACTTCCCTGACATTACAAACTTTGATTTTGCATATCAAGTGTGTACGGCAGCATTTAAAATCAATGGTATTGGTTTAGGTGATACGCCAGACTTAGAGCCTTTAGGTGAATATCACGAGAATGAGGTAATATATGAATATGGTAATTTTGGTTTTGAGATGATTGGTGATAGAGTGAATGGTATCAAGTTACATGTTGCAGATCAAAATGTACAAATTGATACTTTGGAAAAAGCATGGAAGAGTAGAGTAGATATTCGTAAGAAAAATAGTATATTTTATGATAACGATAAAACGAATGGTTTTCTTGTAAGGGTAGATTTTGATGATGATGGTGTTGTTCAAGATATTTTCATACTCGGTGTAATCATTTAAATATTATCGTAATTAAAAGTACCGCTAAATTTGAATTGTTATATTCAAATTTAGCGGTATTATTTTTGAAAGTGAATATATCATTTTTCATTGTTAAGCTTAAATATGCACTCACCATATTCAATAGAAAATTCAATATTAAAACGAGATTGATATATATTAATTATGCTTTTTCAAGAACTTACTATATAAATTAAGGATGACCATCAATCCTATAACGACGCCAACAGATGTCCAGATGTTATTGATTTGCGATAAGATGAGAATCGCAATGATACTGTAAATAGTATGGATGATGATGTAACGATAGCAATCATTGTTCTGTATTACTTGTTTCTTAGATTCCTCGTGCAAGAAGAATGATGCAAATAAGTTCATTCAGAATAGATCATGGATAGTATCTGAATTTGGTCCTGGCATGAAATAGGCAAACAGAAAGTTTATACATAATATAGCGAAAAGATAAAAGCCGTTCATAGTAACAACTCCTAAGGATATTAATGTGATTTTATAGGTGGTTAGGAAAATTGTAAAGAAATAGAGGAATTATAAAAACTTTAATATAAAGTGTAACGAATTGAAAAGAACTTTGAATAATAAGTAAGAAAGGAGGTTAATCATGGATGAGAATGAAATATATATCGAACATAGAGATTTTATTTTTAAGTTCTTATTAAAGTATTTAAGAAATAAAGATTTAGCTGAGGAACTGACACAAGAAACTTTTTATCAAGCGATTAAATCAATCGATAAATTTGATCATACGAAGAATACAAAGCTAAGCTCCTGGTTATGTCAAATCGCATTAAACATAGCAAAACAATCCATGTATAAGCATAATAGACAGAATCATTTGATTGATAAATTATCAAGTACCATCAATCACCGTACTGAAAATTTAGAAGATAACTATATTTTGAAAGAGCAGTTGGGTGATTTGTATCATTCAATCAATCAGTTAAAGCCTGTGGAGAAAGATATTGTCTTACTTAGAATAGAAAAAGAATTAACGTTTCATGAAATTGGTGTTGTGTACGGAAAGACAGAGAACTGGGCGAGAGTAACTTACTTTCGAATAAAACAAAAATTGATAGAGGTGAATCAAAATGAATCATAGTATATTCCAGGATTTATTACCAAATTATATAGATGGTTTAACAAGTGAAGAAACCAATATGTTAATGGAAGAACATATGAATCAATGTGAATCGTGCCGTGCATTTTATTTAATGATGAAAGAAGAAAGTGCAGAAATGAATGAAGTAATAAACAATAATGAAGTACGTGAATTCGATGCATTTAAGAAAGTTAAGAAAAGTAATACAAGAAAAATTATTTGGGCAATCCTTGGAACATCATTTGTTGCTGTATTGTTGTTTGGGTTATATACATACCTATACAGCACACAATGGATCACGAAAAGTACGGATGTTGAAATCAGTAAAGTAGTGAAAGGGAATGTAGCGAGAATACACATTAAAGCGAAAAATTCAGGACATTATGCACTGCCAAGTGAAGAGTTTTATGTTAAGTCGAAAGGAAAAAGAGAATATATTATTTACGAATCACGTAAAGGATTTAAAGATTTACCTATATTGAGTGAAGGATTTAATATAAACACGAGATTTATTGATAATAACACGATTATTAATAGTGAAAATAAAGAAGAAAAAATTGATGATAAAGATGTAATAGTTCTAAGATTTAAAGATAAAAGAATAGAATATAAATTGAAGGATTTGATTAAAGTGGATAAGTGATATAAAGAATTAATAATCAAAGACCTACATTAGTATTGTGCAATATACTAGTGTAGGTCTTTTTTAATTTATTCTATATTTGTTTCACTTGTTTTGCTTTCTTTGGCCATAGGAAGTACGATATCGTGATGATCAGATCAATGAATAGTACAACTTGCCATGTGTTTGTAATTTGGCTAAGCACATTTGCGGATTCGTTATTTGCAATCATCTGCATGAACGTGATGAGCATAAATGCAATAATGAACGCGATGATATGTCTAATGAAAGATTTTAAGTAATGCACTGCATAGTCTTTACCATGTTTTTTAGGAAGCGGTTGTTTATTGAGTAGTAGTGTTTGAAACTTCTCATCAAGCCAGCCAATCATTTGTTTACCAAACGTAACAGATACCGCAATATATACTGCTGCGATACCATGTGCGATTTCAGCATTGCCTCCGTTATATAGATGTATTGTTGTAATAATTAATAGGAATAAATCTACGACGATTGTACTTGAAAGTAGTATCTTACTTAAGGTTGGTTTATGGAATATATATCTAGCAAATAAACCTAGTACAATAAACACCCAAAATAGAATCTCAGCGGCAATAATTACAGTAATAATGATATTCATAATAATCACTCCATCCAAAATTGAATTTCTTCTGCTATGATTGTTTCTATTAATTTATTATCTAGACTTTCGTTATACAACTTATGTAATGCTAATCCGTCAATTAATGCATGTAACTTAGTAATTGCTTTTTCTTTATTAATACTTTTCTTTATCATGTTATGATGATCGAGTTGCTCAAATGAAGCTGCAACGAGTCGATAAATGTCATCGGCCATTGTATGTTCATTACTTTGTGCATTCGATTCTTGTACAGCAAGCCATACAATCATATCTGCTCTTCTTTGCTCATCAAGTGGCATTGTTAAGAGAATCGATTGTACAATGCGCTCTTGAATTGGTAGTGCATTATTTGATAATAGTGAAAAGATTTGTTCTTCAATATGTTTACTTAACATGTTTAATACTTCTTGAAGCAATTGTGTTTGGTTAGGAAAGTAATAACGTATTTGACCAGGGGTCATGTTCGCATTACTTGCAATACTTCTAACGGAAGTACCTTGTTTACCTTGTTTCTGAATGTTCTCATAAGCAATGGTTAATATTTCTTGTTTCTTTTCGTCATGGTCAATTATTTTTGGCATTTTTACCTCCTTTTTAATACAGCTGTATTAATTAATTTTTATTTTAATACATGCGTGTTAAAAAAGCTAAATTTTTAATAACTATGAAAGCAAAATTATAAAAAAATAGTAGGATAGAACATAGCTAAGGTATGTTAGAGATGCGCTGATAAATAAGGAGTTTTAAATTCTTAGAACTTGCGTAATTCAACATAATTACAGAGATAAACACCTACAGATATTGTATAATGATGGTAAGTTGGGAGCGTGAAAATAATGAATCGTTTAACAATACTGGGATTTATATTAGCGATGACAGGCTTTGCAATTGGCGGATTTATTGATGGTAAAGGAATTGGTTTAATTAGCATATACGGTCTTGTTGCATTGCTTTTAATTTTTACCGGCTTAACGATGTTTTTTAAAGGATTATCAAGTGGGATAAAGAAATAACACATGAGGAGATTAGAAAAATGAAACCATTACAATCAGTTATATTAGGTGCATTACTGATAATTACAGGTTTAGTTATCGCAGTATATTCACTATCACACCAAATCAGTGTACTCAGCACGCAAGGATTGTTTGCAGCAATCTGTATATTTTACGGATCACCGATGTTCTTTAAGAACTTAGCGCAATATCTGGAGAACCGAAATAAAGAAACGAGATAATTTAAGGGCATGAATTTTATTAATATTAAAACTTTAAAAGTAATATCACTAATACTTAAAGCAGTTGTTTTAATAACTGCTTTACATTTAGTAATGTGTATTGTGTTTGATTATACTATTCGTGATATTGAAATATTTAATATCTTTATTCCAATACCTCATACTTTTATAGTAATACCATTATGTATTGTACTTACTATTTTAGAAGAAGAAATAGAAGATTTTGAGCAGAGAAACTTCAGAAGGTGGGGTTGGCATAGAAGATATCGATAGCAAAAGCAGTCATGTAAAAACATGGCTGCTTCTTTCATTTATATTTTATTGTTATTTTGCTTCTTAATGGTAAGAGCAATGATTTTTTCTATTTTCTTATTAAGAGGTAATGCTTTGTTAAATAGAATCTCTAAGATTTCCATTGAACGAGGGTTTTGGACGATTTTATTCATTATAAACTCCTTTCAAAGATAATTGTTTTTACGCGTTTTAACTATAATAATATATTTAATAAAAATTATTATAATGACTCAAATAAAATATTTACTTCCTAATTTTAGTGTGGTTATATATTAATAGTATATAATAAATCATCTGAAATTAGGGAGAAGAAGACATGAAATCGATGAAAGTATTAACGTCAATCGCTTTATTATCAATCGCCTTACCAGTTGCACATATGGATAACGAGCATGACACTCAAATTGTGAAAGCAGCAACAAAAGCAGGATACCCAACTTCTAAATACAAAAAAGGAGCACCGTTAAAGTTTGCTAAATGTAAAGATTTAAACAAATACTATCCGTATGGTGTTACTTACAATCATAAGTCTTATAGAAAAGGTTTAGATCGTGATAAAGATAAAATGGCCTGTGAAGCAAAAGACATGGTCTTTAAATCATGGATGGCGAACAACTAGATAATGATGAGCTCTGCAAATGCAGGGCTTTTTATTTTTGATTTATTTCTATTTTATTCTTCATCAATAAAGAAGTAATAATAAATCACTAGTCCAACTGGTAATGCAAATAGTGGAGTAACAACAACGCTAGCCACACAGCTTGATAAGAAGAGAAACATTAAATCTTCTATTGTCCATTTTTTGTTCAGTAAAGTATTAATGAATTCCTTGATTGTCATATGTAAAAGCTCCTTCACTTAATATGATTAATTATAAACATATTTTATAAAATATTACAATTTTGTATAGAAGTTTTGTACTTCATTAATTACCTATATATCCATTAAGACGATACAGTAAAAATAAATAAATCGTGTAATTAGTACTATATTTTATTATAATAATATTAAATAAATTACAAATATTATCATAGGAGATAATTATTATGAAGAAAAGTATACGAATTTTAATTACATTGACCAGTCTTTCTTTGATATTAAGTGGATGCAGTGAAGTCGATAAACAAAATACAGGTGCTTCGAAAATCGTAAGTAGTAATAACGGGGAAAAAGAAAGTCCTACTACAAGTAAGCAAAACGAGAATGAGAATAAAAATGAAACGTCCTCACAAGATGGAAATAATACCAAAACATCTCACCAGACGAATACCAACATCACAAAGGTAAACGGTATTGCGCATTATAAATATCCTAAAATTGATACTTTTGAATATGGTAAACATATTTTATCAAATGAATTTAACATTATGGGTTATCATGCTGGAGATGATGCAGGAGATTTAATTGATAAGCTTGGCAAGGTAAGGGAAGTAACGGAAAATGAGTTTCTTGGAACAAATTACGCTTATGACAATTTTGAAGTAGCAGTTAAGGATGGTAAGATTTTTAGAATTCTTTTGAATACACGCAACCTTGATTTGGATCCTTATCTTGAAAAAATATGGAGAGTAAAGTCAGAAAATACGATGAGTGAATATATGAGGTTTGATGGCAATAAAAATAATGGTTATTATGTAGAGGTTTATCCTGAAATGGGGCCGACTGTGGGAATTAATAGTATCGCTATTATTGGTGAGAACTTTAAATCTAGTATTCCTGAATCAACAGAAGAGTCTGTACAAAATAGTGATATTAAAGATACTAATGTTGAAATGCGTGATGGGGTAGCTTATTATAACTTCCCGGATATTACGAACTTTGATTTTGCATATGAAGTATGTACGGCTGCATTTGAGATTAACGGTATCGGTTTGGCGGATAGTAAAGTAGATTTTACACCTCTTGGAGATTATACGGATAACAATGGTAATCGTGAATACGGTAATTTCGGATTTGAGATGCTTGGAGATAGCGTGTACGGGATTAAAATGGTTGTTGGCGATCAACATGTTCATATCGATGATTTAATTAAAGGATGGAAGAGTAAGGTTGATGTCCGAAAGAAAAATAGTATTTTCTATGATAACGATAAAACGAATGGTTTTGTGGTTAGAGTAGATTTTGATGATGAGGGCATTGTTCAAGAGATCCATCTTTTAGGGGTTAATATTTAATAGATGATTTTTTAATGAAGTAAATGATGATTAATCGCTGGTTGTATTAAACCAGTGATTTTTTATTTTTTTTAGTTGTCATAAATTGTTTTAAATATTCGTAAATAATATATTCCAATTGTAAATAATTTTAATATAATGAAGTGAGTAGATTATTTCATTGGAGGAAATATTATGAAGCTGTTAAAAACATTTATGGCAATGATTTTTGTAGTATTCTTATTACCAACAAATCAATCACAAGCCATTTCAGCAAAGTACAATGTCAAATTTGTATCAGTAGTAGATGGCGACACGGCATACGTTAAACTAAACAACAAAACAATCAAGATTCGATTACTGTTAATCGACACACCCGAATCGAAAGCTCCTCGTAAACCTGTACAACCATATGCGAAAGAAGCGGCGAAGTTTCTAGATAACTATATGCGCTATGGTAGATTACAGATTCAATATGACAATGGTGGAAAGCTGGATAAGTATGGCCGTCATCTAGTATATTTATATGCTAACGGGAAATTTGTGAATCAGGAGATGGTTCGCTACGGGTATGCCCGCGTTGGTTATATTTATAATCAGAAATATTACTTAAATATCTTAAAACAGGCTGAGAATAACGCGAAACAGAAGCATTATAAAATCTGGTCAATTAAAGGATTTGTTAATCCTTATGGAGAAGGATTTATTTATAAAGGTACAACAGGAAGTATTTCAAATGCTACAACACTTGTTTCAAATACGAGTAATGTGAAGAAATCACCAACACCATCACGTGCAGGTTATCCTACATCTCGTTATAGAAACGGTGCACCAAGAGTGCTTGCCAATTGTACAGAAGTGAGACAATACTACCCTTATGGTATTAAAGACAGTCATATTTCTTATCAACCGAAGTTTGATCGTGACCGTGACCGTATGGGATGCGAAGCAACAGGCGTTCAGTATCAAAGCTGGATGGTAAATAACTAGAGAAGAAGGCCCCGAATTATTCGGAGGCCTTTTTTTCATTGACGATGATATCTCCTGGCTGACAATCTAAGTAATCGCAAATAGCTTCAAGTGTACTAAAGCGTACGGCCTTTGCTTTACCTGTTTTTAAGATTGAAAGATTAGCAATGGTCACATCAACTGCTTTTGAAAGCTCAGTGAGTGAAACGTCACGTTCCTTAAGTATTTCATCTAGTTTTATTTTTATCATGTTGAACACCTAAATCGTTAAGTCGTTTTCTTCTTTGATTTTTTTAGATTCCTCGTATATTGACAGCGAAGTAAGGATAACAATGCTAAGTACAACCAATAATTGATTGGTATCTACAGTTGTATCAAGTAGTGTGCGGTAATCATTTGGTAATATCATATATTTTTTTAATAAATTTAGACCAGCGTATAGAATCGTCAGTACTGCAATAAAGAAAAGTTTATCATAGTTTATCGTATTGAAATAGTCTTTATGATCCACTTTTTGCATCAGTTGATAAGTAAGAATAAGAATTAGTAACATCAATACAAGCTGGATAATATAAATGATAAAGAAATACAGTCCTTTGTTTGTAAAATGCCATAAACCTTGGCTAACGTCATTGTTAAGAAAATGGATGATTGTCATAACTCCTGAAATTAATGCGACAAAAAATGAAAAGATTATAAAATACTTCGTAAAGGTTAAAGATTTATTGCTGTTTGTCATTTGCGACACTCCTTTTATCGTTTTTCAATAAAAATATAGCATATTATTTATCGAAAAACAATAAAATTTATCGAATTTCGATAAAATGGTATTTAATGTTTTATAAAACTTTATATGGTATAATGAAGTAGTAAGATAATTAAACAAATATTATCTTTTTAAAAAGGAGAATGCTTTATGACTGAGAAAAACAATAACTGGCCACCAAAACATCATGGTGAGCATGATGCAGAGGGTAGAACGGGTCATACGAATTGGGATACACCTGGATTAAAAGGTCGTGAAGATGATACTTATGCGAAAGTGGCTTTTGGTGGAGCAGATTTTAGTCAAAATATTTTCGGTAGAATTGCAAATATCTTCATCAACAGAGATGAAGGCAGAGATAAAAAATAAAAGTATAAGAGTAATCCCCATCATTGCTGATGGGGATTATTTGTTGATTGAAATATCGAAGTGGTAAAGTTATATTATTTTATATCAATCCAGTAGCGTTCAACGTCTATATTATCGTATTCGTCATGCACGCTATTTTCATATACACCATTACAAGAGAGTATTGTTTTTTTACTGCCGATATTATTATAATCACAAGTTAACAGTGCTTTATCAACATCTTTTCTTTTCAGAAACTTCAATGCTTCTTGTAACATCCACTTGGCAATGCCTTTTCTTCTTTCATCAGGTCTAACCGAATAACCAATGTGTCCTCCAATTTGAGTTAGATGTTCATTCAAATAATGGCGAATATTAATCATCCCAACGATTTTTCCTTGTTCATTGAGACATAAAAATTGAGTTGCAGGTACAAATCCATAGGGAATACGGTCAGGATTATCACTATTTTGAACAGTTTCAAGCCACTCATCGAAGTCTTCGTATCTATGTAATGAGGAAGATCCATGAATAACTTCATTTCTGTCATGAAATTCTGCTTTATACATTATAATATCTGATTGATATTTCTCTTCAGGAATTACAAGTGAATAGTTCATATGAATGCCCTCCTTCTAAATTGATTAGATTATACAATAATTTATAAATAATTGATATAATATCCTAAATGTGGAGGTGAGGTAGTGGATTTTAATATTTCTTATTTTAAACAAGAAGACGCAACAGAAATTAAAAAGCTTATACATCGAGCAATGCTTGAGACAAATATTCAGGATTATCCATTAGAAGATTTACTGGAGGATATGAAATCGATTGATGAAGAGATGTTGAAGGAACGTGCAAGTTTTACTCACTTCTATGTTTTTAAAGATAGAATGAAAATCGTTGGAACAGGTGCAATAGGACCGTATTGGGATAGTCAAACAGAGAGTAGTTTGTTTACTATATTTGTACTGCCGGAATATCAAGGCCGTGGTCTTGGAAGATTGATTGTAGAGACATTAGAACGCGATGAATTTTATTTAAGAGCTGATCGAATCGAAGTGCCAGCTTCAATTACAGCGGTTAAGTTTTATGAAAAGTTTGGGTATCGAATAAAGCCAGGTATTACCGGGCCAGATGAAGAAGGAATCATCAGAATGGAGAAGTTTAAGCTTTGATTGATTATCTGTATAATGATGCGCACCTTGAATTATAAGTGTACAATAATTGTAAAATATAGGATTTTGTAGTATCTTAAGCTTAAAATGATATCTTAAAGGAGTGAAACCATGACAACTTTTATTGAATCATTAGATATTTTGAATACAAAAGGTTCGGTTATCCATAAATTGAATGAAGATGAGTTTGTTCGACTGGATATTTCAACTCTAAAGCGCAAAGACATGGAAAAAATCTTAAATGCTATCAACGTCGAGGCATATACGATGTTAATTCTGTATAATATCGGTTTAAGAAATCCAGCAGCAATCCAAAACTACAAACTCAATAAATCATTTAACCTTACGAACTGGAAGGAACATTTTATTGAATTTCCTGATACGCCTTATCCGGTAAAATATATCGAGGTAAAACATATAAAACCATCTGAGATTTTACGTTATTTTATCAACATTAAGCATCAACAGAGTAGTCCGCTTGTGGTGAATTTTATGAGTGATCAAACACTGATTAGAATAACACCGTTTAGTATCGATGTGGTGAGTGAAGATAAAGTCCTTTTATCAAAATTAAAAGAATTTTCAGATTAATTGTTGACAAACATAACAATAATTCTTATAATGTGTATTAATTCAATATCAAAGAACGTACAAGAGGAAAGTAGATTGATGGATTTCTACAGCGAGCTTCAGGTGGTGAGATGGAGCGATTGAACTCAGTTGAAAATGGCCTCTTATGTTGACTGCTGAACGATTATCTAGTAGGTGAATGTCCGAGGATTGGCGCTCGTTATCAACGTCAGAGTATAATATTGTACTCACAGAGGTATGGCGAGTGATGGTCATACGAATAAAGGTGGTACCGTGGGAAACCTCTCACCCTTTACTATTACGTAAAGGAGTGTGAGGTTTTTTATTATGGCAGAAAGTGATATGTATGACATGTGTGACAAGGTAAACGTTTCTATAGATAATCAAAAACAACTATTGGAGGTAATTTATTATGACAAATATTCTGACACAACCTAAATATGATTTTGTAGGAAGTTTTTTAAGACCAGCTCGATTAAAAGAGGCTCGTGAGCGTTTTAAAAATAATGAAATCACTCAAGATGAACTAACACAAGTGGAAAATGAAGAAATTATTAAATTAATTCAGAAGTTAGATGAATTAGGGTACGAGACAGTGACTGACGGAGAGTTTAGACGTAGTTACTGGCATTTAGATTTCTTCTTTGGTTTTAATGGTATTGAGCAACAGCTCTTAGAGCAAGGCTATCAGTTTAACAAAATTGAAACGCGTAGTGATTCCGTGAAGTTTGTAGATAAAATTAATGGACAAAATCATCCTTTTGTAGAACATTTCAAGTTTGTTCGAGATCATGTGCCTAGTCACTTAACAGTGAAACAGACGATTCCGGCACCGGCTCAATTACTTGTTGAACTCACACGACCTGGTGTTAAAGAGACGGTGGAGGCTGTTTATCCTAATAAGCAGGAACTGTATGATGATATTGTAAAGACATATCAACAAGTCATCGATGACTTACATAAAGAAGGTCTTAAAGTGCTTCAGCTGGATGACTGTTCTTGGGGTATTCATATTTCAGATGATATCCGCAAGAAGATTCATGGGGAAGGTAATGGTACCGAGATATCAAGTGAAGAGCTTATTCAGCAAATACTTGAGATTAATAACCGTGTGATTGCCAATGCTCCAGTTGACTTAATTATTAATACACATGTCTGTCGCGGAAATTATAAATCAGATTATGCATCAAGTGGCCCTTATACTAAAGTCGCAGATGCGTTGTTTGGTAAAGAAAATGTCGATGGCTATTATTTAGAATACGACACAGATCGTGCAGGAGGATTTGAACCGTTAGCCCATGTCAGTGGGGAGAAGAAAGTTGTACTTGGATTGATCACTTCTAAGTTTCCGGAGCTTGAAGATAAAGAGATTATTAAATCCCGTATAAATGAAGCTACGAAGTATATCCCGCTTGAGCGTTTAAGCTTAAGTCCGCAATGTGGCTTTGCTTCAACGGAAGAAGGAAATATTTTGACGGAAGAAGATCAGTGGAAGAAACTTAAGTTAATTAAAGAAATTGCTGAAGAAGTTTTCAGTGAAACACTGGTAAAATAATAAAACCCGAGCTTAGCTCGGGTCAGATTGAAGACAAACTCATTTTCATTACATGAGTTTGTCTTTTTTTAAAGGCTATATTCTCATTTATTCGAAGAAATTTCTTCGAAATTTAAATTATTGACTATAATGCTAAGCCAATTGAGTATCTTTGATAACCCAATTGGCTAACTTTTTTAAATTCATGCATGCACAAATAAGCGTGGTTTCCATGGACACTTTTTTCAATCCTCTAAACTTTGTCCATCTCATACCATGCTGTTCTTTAGCGTCACCAAATCTTCTTTCAATAGTTTGAGACCTTAATTTATATCCCATTCTTCCTTCTTCTGTATGTCTTATTTCTTCAACATCTTCTAAGTATTCTTGCCAAATATGTCTTTGAATTTGCTTTTTATATTGTTTATTTTCTGTACATTTATTTAGAAATGGACATTCTTTACATACATTTGGGTTAGAATGATACAATTTAAATCCTTCACGATCAGTACGTGTGTATTTAAGGGGGTGATTTGCAGGACAAATATATTCATTGTAATATTCATCATAAACAAAATCATTTTTTCTGAAACGGTCCTTTGGACTCTTGGTCTAGTATATGGCATGTAAGGAGTGATTGACTCTTTAAATAAAAAGTAAGCATTAAAAGGTGTTTTATATCCAGCATCTACAGCCAAGGTTTTAGGTTTAATTCCTTTATCTTTCATTCTAGAAATCATAGGTGCCAATTGAGTACTATCATGAATATTAGCTGGTGTTACGTGGTGATCTACAAAAAATCCATTTTTATCAACACAAGCATGTAAACTATAAGCAAACTGTTTCTCACGTTCACCTTTAACATAGTAACCAGCGTCAGGATCTGTGAGACTTTCTTTCTTTTCTTTTTCTTCTGTCTTATGAGTTGGGGTGAACTCCTTTTTTCCTTCAGATTTACGAACCTCGTTTACTTCTTTATCTAATTCATCCTTATAATGAGCGACTGATTTTTTTACTACAACTTTTCTAAATCTATGTTTATTAGCATTTGCTTTTATATGAGTAGAATCAATAAATAAAGCTGAGGTATCTATCAATTTATGTTGCATCGCCAACTGTAGAATGTGTTCAAATATTTCTTCAAAAAGTGTATTATCACTGAACCTTCTAATATAATTCTTACCGAAGGTAGTGAAATGAGGAATCTTATCCTGAAAACTGTATCCAAGATACCAACGATAAGCAACATTTGTTTCTATTTCTTTTATTGTTTGTCTCATTGATTTTATTCCGAATAATTTTTGTATTATTATTATTTTTACTAAAATCACAGGGTCTATACTTGGACGACCATTATCAAGACAATATTTATCTTCGACTAGAGGATAAATAAAATTCAAATCCAATACTTTATCTACTTTTCTTAGTAAATGGTCTTGTGGAACTAAATCTGAAATTGCAACAACCTCTAATTGATTTCTTTTATCTTCTGATTTACTCAACAAAATAATCACCCCAAATCATTGTTAATATTATTGTATAAAAAAAGACTGAAGACTTCATCTCCGAAGGAGACTTTGTCTTCAGTCTGACCCGAGCTTAGCTCGGGTTTTGTTTTTGTTGTATATAACTTTTAAGGTAACTTTAAAGTTATTCATAATTGTGAGCTATGATTAATAGTGGTAACTTGTAGGTAAGAGGAGTGGTAGCTATGTTGATGTTACTTGATTTAATAATCGATCTTTTAATGCCAGATGCTTTAGATGAAAAAGAGCGTTACGAACAGCAGTTGGTGAATGATTATAAGCAGTCAAAGCAGTAAAATAAGTTTCAATCTACACCTTACAGGGAAGAGTGTATTAACTTTATATAAGGAGTGGTAGATGTGAAATTTATCGAAACTTTCACGAGCGAACAGCCTTTGCATGGTAAGATTGAACAGTTAAGAGAAGAGGGGATTGATCCTCGTGATTTATATATCATTTCAAAGAATAAAATAGAGGGATTATCTATTATCGACCAGGATGTGAATTACATCAGTGCTGACCGTAACACTGCAGATAATGTGAAATCTTTTTTTACAGGAAATGATGTGGAGTCTCATCATTATGATACACACCAGTTATCTGGTCTATCAAAAGAAGATTACAAACGCGCGCTGGATGCGGGTCAATTATTATTATTTATGAAAGCACTGGGGGAATAAGCATGTCAAAACAAGATAAACGTTTCACGAACCACAAAGATGGTTCAGACAAAAGTTCTAAAATGTTAAGTACATACATCATAGTTGATGAAGAGACTGGTGTTCAATATCTGTACGCAGCAATGGGTTATGGTGCAGGGTTAACTCCAATTATAGATGCTTCTGGTAAGCCGGTGCTTGCAGAAGGTTATCCAAAATAAGATGGGGCAAATTGTCTCATCTTTTTTCTTGAAATAAAACCGTAATATATTTCACTAAAAGAGATATAGTATAATATTTCTAATAGTTAAAAAGGAGATATCTATGGCGAAGCTTTCTAAAAAACAAGTACAGAGAAATAAAATGATTCTTCTCCTCATCCTGTGTGCGATTGCATTTATCATTTATTTGATGATTGGTCACGCAATCAAAGAGTATGAGAAAAAGATGATGGACCATAAAGTAAATCTTGATCATACATACGGTGAGGCACTCGCGAGACAAATGAAGAGTGGGGCGCAATTTTCTAACGGTGCGGTCTGGAAAAATGCGACCAAAAAACAGATTGATGAATATTTAAACCCTAAAAGTTATTATCATCACCCGGAACAACAATATCAGTTTCTGAATCTTGGCATGAGTCAGGAAGTCTCTGCGGGTAAACTGAACAGGTTATTAGAAGGTAAAGGGATACTTGAGGGCCTTGGTACAACATTTGCTAAGGCAAGCAGAATTGAAGATATCAATGAAATTTATTTGATTAACCACGCACTACTTGAAACCGGCAATGGCAGAAGTGAACTTGCTAGAGGGGTCACTGTTGATGATAAAGGTCACGTCGGTAAAGGGGACAAGAAGTATTACAATTTCTTTGGAATCGGCGCATATGACCACGATCCGATAAATGAAGCGGCAAAGTTTGCGTATGAACACGAATGGGATACACCGGAGAAAGCAGTGATGGGTGGCGCAAAGTTTATTAAGGAAGAATTTATCAATAAGCCTCAACAAAATACATTATATGGTATGCGCTTTAATCCGAGTCATCCTGGTAAACATCAATACGCAACGGATGTTCGCTGGGCACATCATAACGCGCGAGGTATCGCTCATGATTATAAAAGATTAAATATTAAAGGGAAATACTTTACCCGATATTACTATAAGGAATAAATTAATGGCCTTGAGCATTGCTCAAGGCCATTAATTTATTTTGCTTCTGTTGTAGCTTCTTTAGCACCATTTTGTGCTTGTTGCTGCATTTCTTTTTGCATTTGTTCTACTGGTTTAGCTGATTTCGCACCTTCTGGAACTGTAATCGGTGTTACTTTATTGTACTTATCGTAAGTTGCGATTGTTTCAGTAGATACTTTTTTGTCTTTAATCGTCATATTCACTTTCGTTTCAGTCGTCTTCATCATATAGTCTTTATCAAAGTTAATAACAGCTTCACCATTAACTGATTTAACTTGTTTTTCAACTGAAGATAATAAATCCTGAGAACCTGTTTGTTCAGCAATTTTTTTATACTCTTCTAAGTTTTTAAATTTCTTCGTTAAACTGTAACCATCTGCAGTTTTCTTGAATTCTGCATCTTTATATCCATCCAGTGAATTTAGAGCAGTGGCATAATCTAATTGTTCAAGCTGTTTTTTTACTTCGTCTCCCATTGCTTTTGTCACGTCCATAAACGTTTTATTATCTGGTGACATGACAACTTTCTTATCGAAAATAAACATATTCATTTTTTGACCCATAGCTTCAGTCGTGATATGTGTTGTATCATTTTCATCAACATTCATATCCATGTTAACTTTATTTTCTTTACCATCTAATTTCATTTGCGTGTCTAATTTTGCATGATAACTTTTAATATCTTTTCCAGCTGCTTTCGCTTTGTCAATAACATCAGCTGAAGCTTTTACTTCTTCTGATGATTTAGAGGTATTTTTACTTTCAGTTGTTTTTGTATCGTCATTCTTTGTGTCTTGAGTTTGCGTTTCTGTCTTTGCTTTATCCTCAGATTTGTCTACTGCATCATTACCACATGCTGCAAAGATTAAAGTCGTACCAAGTAATGCTGATAACAAATGTTTTGATTTCATAAAAAATCCTCCTTAAGTGATTAAATAAATCATAGCATAATTTGATGATTTATTAAAATAAGACTTAAGGAGGAAATATTTATCTGTCTTGTGGTGCTTGTTGTAATACTTTATTGCGTTTAATTGGATCGAGTCTTCTCTCGATTAACCCAAGGATAATATCTGCTAGTACTGCCATGACAGCTGTTGGCAGGGCACCGGCTAAGATGATTGAAGTACCGTTCGTCGCGTTTGTACCACGAATGATAATATCACCTAGACTTGGTGCACCGATAAATGAGCCGATTGCAGTCACACCGATTGCAATAACAAGTGCAATTCTAATGCCTGCAATGATTACAGATAGACTAAGTGGTAACTCAACCATTGTGAGTAACTGACGTTTGGTCATACCCATCCCTTTACCTGCATCAATTAAATGACTATCGACAGATCTAATGCCTGTATACGTATTTTTGATGATTGGAAGTAACGAGTAAAGAAATACGGTAGTGATAACGGTTGTCTTACCTAAACCAAGCACTAACATCAGTAATGCGAGTAGTGCGATAGCTGGTACTGTCTGAATGATATTAGCTAAAGCAATCACCGGCCCAACTAACTTTTTATGACGGGCAATCCATATACCGATTGGTATACCGACAAGAGCACCCAGTAATACGCCGTATATACTTATCAGGAAGTGGTCTAAAAATAACTGAAATACGTAACCTGAATTATCCTGGAAGTAATGGATGAACTGTTCAAATGTATTCATTTTATCCATCTTATTTACCTCCTTCAAAGTAGTTATGTTTCTTTAAGTAATCTTCAGCAACAACTGCAGGTTCCTTTAAGTTGTTATCCACTTCATAGTTTAACTTCTGCATCTCTTCAGTAGAGATTTTATTCTTCATTGATTCAAGGATTGATTTCACTTCCGGATGTTTCTTAAGCAGTGCGTTACTAGCTACAGGATTGGCATCATATGGCGGGAAGAAATGAAGGTCATCTTCTAATATTTGCAGGTCATAACTTTGAATACGACCATCTGTTGTATATCCTAAGACAATATCCATTTTTTTCGCATTCACTGCCTCGTAAACCAGTCCGATTTGCATTGGCTTAGTATCTTTAAAGTCAAAGCCGTATTTCTTTTTGAATGCTTCGTATCCGTCACCTTTACGCTTCATCCATGAAGAATCTACACCTGCTTTAAGTTTTGATGCGACTTTTTTAAGATCACTTACTTTTTTAAGATGATATTTTTTCGCTGTTTCTTTTGTCACCATGAAGGCATACGTATTTTCAAATCCGTATGAGTCAAAGTAATGCTGATTAAAATCTTTCTCGAATGCTTCTGTAACAACTTTACGTGCACGTTTTGGTTCAGTAATCGGTTCCTTGCCTAAAGCACCGGTTAAATCTGTACCGGTATAACGGGCACTTGATACATTAGCATCACCACGTACCATTGCCTGATGTACTACTGTCCCTGAACCGAGGTTGTTGATAAGTTCAACAGGAAGGTCAGTATCTCTCTCTACGAGTATTTTAATCATATGCGCAAGAATTTGACTTTCTGTTGTGTAAACGGATGCAATTCTAACTTCATCAGTGTTATTTTTATTTGAACATGCTGATAGTGTTGCGCTGATGAGGAGTATACTGCTGAGTAATAACAATGTTTTGAATATGTGTTTCATCTTACAAATCCCCCTTCGTAACTTTTAAACCTTTTGGGGTTGTGTAATTTTCGACAATCGAAAGTATAAAGTCAGTAATTAATGCAAGTAACGTTACTAGGACTGCACCTGCGATAATTAATTTCGGCTGAAATAGATTTAACCCATTAAAAATGAAATCTCCAAGACCTCCTGCTCCAATGTAAGAAGCAAGGGTTGCCCAGCTGATTGCATAGACTGCTGACAATCTGATACCACTCATGATAACAGGTACAGCAAGCGGGAGTTCAACCATACGTAAAATTTGATTTTGCGTCATGCCCATTGCACGTCCGGCTTCTTTAGCATCTTTCTTAACTGATTGTATTCCTAGATAAGTATTATTTAATATGGGTAACAATACATAGAGAAATAATGCGATAACAGCAGGGAGTGTACCGATACCAAAGAACGGTATCATCATCGCAAGAATAGCGAGTGACGGTACGGTTTGTAGTACGCTTGTAACTGCCAGCACAATTTTCGCTAACTTATCTGATTTCGTCAGAAGTATCCCTAGTGGTACCGCTACAAGTATTGCTGCAAGTAAACTGAGTAGGGATATAGAGATATGTTCTATCGTCTTTGTGAAGAGTTCGGCTTGATTTTGTTTTAGGAATTCAATCATTTTTATGCCTCCTCTTCCTCGTCACCCCAGATTGTGTCATACACAATATCAACTAAGTTTGCTCGCGTAATAACGCCAAGCAATCTATCTTGCTGATCAAGTACAGGGATAACGCGAATATTTCGTTTAAGTATTGTACGCACAGTATCTTGTAAGAACACGCCTGAACGTACAAAGTAAACTTTATGATTCATAATGCGTGATAAGCTTAAATGCTTTTTATGAGCTTCAGATAGATCTTCTATATCAACATATCCGACTAACACATTTTGATCATCGACTACAAACAATGTATCAACGCGTGATGTTCTCATTATGTTGATGGCTTCACCGATTGATTTCTCAGGAGTAATTGAAATTGGCTTATGCATTGCCTGGTCAACTGTTTTGATATTTGGCGTTGTTTGAATTAATCTATTTTCTCCAATGAAATCTTTTACGAAGTCATTTGCCGGATTACGTAAAATATTATTCGGTGTATCAATTTGAATGACTTCACCGTGACTCATAATAACGATTCTGTCGGCAAGTTTGATGGCTTCGTCCATATCATGTGTCACCATAATAAATGTCTTATTAAATTTCACTTGTAATTCTTTTACAAGGTCCTGCAATGTATCACGTGTAATTGGGTCAAGTGCTCCGAAGGGTTCATCCATTAAAATGATTTCCTGATCTGCAGCCAGTGCGCGAATGACACCGATACGTTGTTGTTGTCCACCTGAAAGTTGAGAGGGGTACATATCAAGGTAAGATACAGGTAAGTCGACAAGCTGAATTAACTCTTCTGCTTTTCTATTTTTATCTTCTTCAGACCATTTCAATAGTTTTGGGACAAGTGTAATATTATCGCGGATTGTCATGTGAGGAAGTAGACCGATTTGCTGAATAACATAGCCAATATTTCTTCTAAGTTGGACCGGATTCATGTCTTTTATGTTTTTTCCGTTCAATAAAATAGAACCGCTTGTTGGCTCTATCATGCGATTAATCATACGCATCGCCGTCGTTTTACCGGAACCACTTGTACCGATAAAGGCGATAAATTCTCCTTTTTCAATGTTAATGTCTAAATTGTTGACTGCTTTTTTTCCGCCTCGATAGACTTTTGAGACATTATTAATTTCTAACATGTTGTCACCTCTGGATAAAATTTGTGCAAGATAAATTTATTTATGTATGATAAAATCCCGCGCTATTAGTTTGTTTACCCTATTATTTGATAATATATATATAAAGGGAGGAACTTTTTATGAAAATAGCAATTATCGGGACAGGTGTAGCAGGCAGTAGCGTGCTCAAATACTTGTCTAAAGCAAAAAAATTAGGTGCAGAAATTCTTTTATTTGATGACCAGAAGTACATAGGTAAAGGTCGTGCGTTCCAATATGATGATCCGGAATTACTGATGAATTATCCAGGTAACCTCATCAGTATGAAGCCGAATAAGCCTCAAGACTTCATCAACTGGATTGAAAAGCATCAGGATAATTTAAAGCTTGGTATCCATAAAGAAGAGCAGGATAACCAATCAGGTAATGAATATTATTCGCGTCACTTGTTCGGTCAATATATGGCAGACCACTTTGAAAAGTTTGCTAAGAAAAAGAATGTGACTGTTTACGGTGACCATGTGCGTAATATTGAAGTACGAGGGAAAGGATACGTTGTGTCAACTCAAAATGATACATATGAGGTTGATGCAGTATTTTTATCACCCGGTCAATTCGGACCGATGGATCCATATCAATTAGCTGAAATTCCTAATTATTTCAGCTGGCCATATCCACTGAATAGAATCGAAGTGGAGGAGAATAAAGATTATGCTGTGATTGGCACAGGTCTATCTTCAGTAGATATTGTGCGTTATCTTACACCTGAACTCAATACAACGTTATATTTAGTGAGTCGTGACGGTAAAGTTCAGTCTGTTCGTGGTGAGATGGCAGCTATTAAATTGAAATATATCACGCGTGCTAAACTTGAAAAATTAAAAAATAAAAATAACGGCTTTATACCACTTGAAGAAATGGTGAAATTATTTAATAAAGAAGCTGAATATCAGGGTATAGCAAGTGAAAAACTATTTAAATTAAGTCGTGTGAATCCATTACGAGCCATTCAATATGACTTATCACATGCACAAGAAGTTGGATTAATGCAATCATTTATCTATGAATTAACGCGTTTAGCCTCTTATATCTGGCCGTTTATGACACGCACTGACAAGGATGCATATATCGATCAGTACGCAGAACTTATCAATGCTTATGCGAATCCAATGCCTGAATCAAGCGCTCAATTGATTGCAGAAGGGATAGAAAATAATCGTATCGTAATCTTAAGTGAGATTTCTGAGGTCGAATACAAGTATAATAAATTCAGAATACACACAAAAGATGAAGAGATTCGTGTGCATTATGTGATTAATGCAACAGGTCCTGCAAAAGATTATAAAGAAGCGTTGGAACCTAATCCGTTAATTGAAAACTTAGTGAATCAAGGTTTGCTCATTGCTCATCCGGACGGTGGTTTCTACGTGACACCGCTTAACAATGAAGTAATTGCTGCAACAGGACAACTGAATCATTTTTATATGCTTGGTCAGAAGACAGGTGGCGTGAATTATCTTAATAACGGTATCGTTGAGCTTTCACTGGAAGCTAAACGTGTAGTTGAAGAATTCATTAAAAGTATTCAGGAGGGGTAACTGTGTATACAAAGGGTGATGTGACGAACTGGCAAGGCAGGGTAGATGACCTTAAACAACGTGCTCATTTTAGAAATTTTCAAAGCGTGGATATTATTGATCTTGAAGATGAAAACAAACAGGATATCTCACATAATGTTGGGTTATTAGGTTATGCGGTAGACCAAGGTGTTCATTTAAATCAAGGAAGAACTGGGGCTAAAGAAGGACCTTCAGCCATACGACAGAAATTTGCGAACTTACCACTAAAAAATGATATTACCATCGCTGACTTTGGAGATGTATTTACAGAAGATGACTATGTAGAGGATGTCCAGCAGGAATATGCAGATAAAATTGCACAAACTAGTAAACATGCGAACTTTCATTTCCTGTTAGGTGGAGGACATGACATTGCTTATGCACATTTTAAGGGGTTAAAAGAAATATATCCGAACAAGTCGATAGGCGTGATTAATATTGATGCACACTTTGACTTGCGTGATGCAGATTGTGCGACAAGCGGTACAGGATTTAAGCAGATACTCGATGAAGACCGTGATGCTGGATATTTAGTGATTGGCATCCAAGAGGCAGGTAACACAGAACATCTATTTAACGTTGCTGATGAATATGGCGTGCAATATGTTCTGGCAGAAGATGTAGATCAAAATAGTACGAGCGAAGTTATTCAAGCATTTATCAAGGGATATGACGTCATCATGCTGACATTATGTCTGGACGTTATTGACAGCGCATTTGCACCGGGGGTAAGCGCACCATGCAGTTTTGGTCTCTCGCCACAACAAGTGGAGCGTCTTATCAGGGAAGTTTTATCCTATAATAAGACGCAGCACTTAAGTATTGCAGAGATGAATCCGGCATATGATATTGACGGCAGAACGGCAAAGTTAGTGTCACATATTATGTTTCATGCAATCCATCGAAATCCCAATATTGTTTAAACATATCGATTAAAGAAAGCACTCGAGTTGAGTGTTTTCTTTTTTTGTGGAAGTTGATATAGATAGTGCGATGTATAGCAGGATTAATTTCGATACCATTTAGTGCATTAGCATTATGTGACTGATAATAAATTTTAGGGATAACAGCATATCCTAAACCATCATGAACAAAGTTTAAGGCAGTTTCAAAACGATCAACTTCAAGTACAATGAGCGGTCGAATATCATGACGCATAAAATAATCATTGAGGTGTTTACGCACCTGAAAAGAATCATTCGGTAAAATCAATGGTAAGCCACTCAGTTCAATCGTTTCTTGATTATCAAATACATTGTTTGGAGTTGTTAGAATATAGCTTTCAGTATAAATCGGTAAAGAGGTGACTTCATTATGTTTAATAAGATCATTAGAAAGTGCGATATGCACATCATTATTAATCAGTGCAGCTGTAATTGCTTCACTACTTAAAATTTCACGCACCATATAATGCTGGTTTGCATAAGAGTGATGATGGTTTTTAATCACGTGAGTCACCCATTTATTAGTAGATTCAAGAATTCCGATCTTAATTTTAGGATGATTATTATAATTGAGATCATACATTTCCTCGACAGTCTGTTGATATTTATGAACAATATCTTTAGCAAGCTGATAAAAGATTGCACCGCGTTCTGTGATTTTTATTTCTTTAGTACTTCTTTCAAGTAGTTTATAGCCTAGTTCATTTTCTAATTTTTTTATAGCAGCAGTTAATGATGGCTGACTGATATGCAGATAGTTACTTGCTTTCGTAAAACTTTTATTTTCTACAACAGCAATAAAATATTCAAAATGAAGAATCTTCATCATCACACCTCATTTATAGTTTTAAGCTATCAATAATTAGTTTATTGATATTGGATAACTATATATTATCAAATTATAATGTAATTGTATTCAGAAAATTTAATTAAATTTGATGGAGGTATAATGATGAGAAATATACGCGCAAAAAAAGGTTTAGAGATTGAATGTAAAGGCTGGGAACAGGAAGCAGTACTTCGAATGCTTTACAATAACTTAGATCCTGAAGTTGCTGAGCATCCTGAAAACTTGGTTGTGTATGGCGGGATTGGTAAGGCTGCACGTAACTGGGAAAGTTTCGATGCGATCGTAGAAAGTTTAAGAAACCTGGAGAAGGACGAAACGTTGCTTGTACAGTCTGGTAAGCCGGTCGCAATCTTTAAAACACATGATCAGGCACCACGTGTATTATTATCGAACTCAGTTTTAGTACCCAAATGGGCTAACTGGGATCACTTCAACGAACTTGATAAAAAGGGATTAATGATGTACGGACAGATGACAGCGGGAAGCTGGATCTATATTGGTTCTCAAGGGATTGTTCAGGGAACTTATGAAACGTTTGGAGAGCTTGCGAATCAACATTTTAATGGAGATTTAAAAGGTACGATTACTTTAACTGCGGGTCTTGGTGGTATGGGTGGTGCCCAGCCTCTTGCTGTTACGATGAATGGTGGGGTTGTCATCGGTATTGATGTGGATGAGAGTCGTATCGATAAACGTATTGAGACGCGTTATTGTGACGTAAAGACGCATGATGTTGATGAAGCAATTCGTTTAGCGAATGAAGCGAAAGAAAAAGGGGAAGCTTTATCGATTGGTTTAGTTGGTAATGCAGTAGACGTTTACAAAGCATTACTTGATAAAGATTTCAAAGTGGATATCGTTACAGACCAGACATCAGCACACGACCCATTAAATGGTTATGTACCGGTTGAATATTCATTAGAAGAAACGATTAAATTACGTAAAGAAAATCCTGAAGAAGTGGTTCGTTTAGCGAAAAAATCTATGGCGAAACACGTTGAATATATGCTTGAGTATAAAAAGCGTGGTGCCATTGCATTTGATTATGGGAACAATATTCGCCAGGTTGCATTTGATGAAGGTGTGAAAGATGCATTTAGTTTCCCAGGCTTTGTGCCAGCATATATCCGTCCATTATTCTGTGAAGGTAAAGGACCATTCCGTTTTGCGGCATTAAGTGGTGATCCAAAAGACATTGAACGAGCGGATGAAGAGATGCGTAAATTATTCCCGGATAATAAGAAATTAATGCGCTGGTTAGATCTGGCAAGTGAAAAAATTGCTTTCCAAGGGCTACCTTCTCGTATCGCTTGGCTGGGATATGGTGAACGCGCTAAAATGGGATTAGCATTAAATAAACTTGTGGAGACAGGAGAAATTTCAGCACCAATCGTTATTGGTCGTGACCACCTTGATGCGGGTTCTGTAGCAAGTCCAAACCGCGAGACGGAAAGTATGCAGGATGGTAGTGATGCTGTAGGTGACTGGGCAGTATTAAATGCCTTAATTAACACGGCTGCCGGTGGTTCATGGATTTCATTCCACCATGGTGGTGGTGTTGGTATGGGTTATTCATTACACGCTGGTATGGTTGTAGTTGCTGATGGTACTAAGAACGCTGAAGAACGCTTAAAACGTGTATTAACAACTGACCCAGGTATGGGTGTAGTGCGTCACGCCGATGCAGGCTACGATATTGCAATTAATGTTGCAAAGGAAAAAGGCGTTAATATTCCAATGTTAGATAAATAATTGAGTATCGAAAGGATGTAAATAATGAACGATTTAATCATTCAAAATATTAGTGAACTGATCTTACCGAAGAAAACAGAAAAACCGCTTAAGGGTGCTGAACTAGGCGAATTAAAAATTGTGAAGAATGGTACGGTAGTTATTAAGGACAGTAAAATTGTCTATGCGGGTGAATTTACAGATGAATATATCGCAAAAGAAACGATTGACGGTAAAGATAAAACAGTATCACCTGCGCTTGTTGATGCCCATACACATCTTGTACACGGAGGCTCACGCGAACACGAGATGAGTTTAAAACGCCAGGGTGTATCTTATCTTGAAATTCTGGAGCAAGGTGGCGGCATTCACTCGACAGTAAAAGCAACACGTGAAGCAAGTGAAGATGAATTGTTTAATAAGGCAGAACATGAATTACTTCGCATGATGCATCACGGTGTGTTAAGTGTTGAGAGTAAAAGTGGTTATGGCTTGAGTTTAGAGCATGAACTTAAGCAGCTGCGTGTATCTAAACGTCTGCAAGAAAAATACGGCATCAATATGAAACATACGTATCTCGGTCCGCATGCTGTACCGAAAGATACAGATAGTGAAACGTTTATTGATGAGTGTATTAAAGATTTAGAACAAGTAAAGGATATCGCAGATTTTGCCGATATCTTCTGTGAGACTGGAGTATTTACAATTGATCAGTCACGTAAGTATATGCAGGCAGCTAAACAATTAGGACTTCCAGTGAAGATTCATGCCGATGAAATTGATCCGTTAGGTGGCTTAGAACTTGCAATCGAAGAAGAAGCAATCAGTGCTGACCATTTAGTTGCAGCAAGTGCTAAAGGTAAAGCAATGCTTAAGGACAGTGATACTGTAGCGGTATTATTACCTGGTACAACATTTTATCTGGATAAAAATGAATATGCAGATGCACGTGGTATGCTGGAGAATAACGGTGCAATCGCGATTGCAACAGATTACAATCCAGGCAGCTGTGTGACGAATAATCTTCAGATGGTGATGAGTATTGCGGCACTGAAATTAAAATTATCTCCTAAAGAAATCTGGAATGCAGTTACAGTGAATGCGGCAAAAGCAATCGATGTGGATGCAGGAACAATTGAAGCGGGAGACGCGGCAAATTTAGTAGTATGGCACGCGAAAAATCATGAATATATCCCTTATCACTACGGTGTCAATCATGCAGAAAAAGTAATCCATAAAGGAAAAGTTATTGTCGATAACCAATTTAATCTAATGTAACGAATGAAACCGGTGCTTTGAATGAGTACCGGTTCTTTTTATGGCAGTGATATTATCACAAGATAATTAATAAGCACTTTTTCATAAAGAAATTTACTTATTATTGATTTTTTATTTTAACTTCGTTATGATTAGATTGTCTTAAATGACATACAAGTGAATACTATTCTTTCGGGGCAGGGTGAGATTCCCAACCGGCGGTGATAGTCCGTGAGCTGATAATGTATATTTGATGCTGATTCTGTGAAACTCAGAAACCGACAGTATAGTCTGGATGGGAGAAAGAATAAGACGCCATTTCAACATGGTTTATTTGTTGATAATTTTTTTCAGCATAAACTTTATAGATGGTCTTATTTATTGAACCTAAAAATAACAATCGCCCTGGGATAACCCAGGGTGATTTTTTTATAGGAGATGAATAAGTTGTATTTAGAAAAAGCGTTTGAACTTGTAAAATGGACAGATGGACAGACAGGAAGCAATCCTGCAGTCGGCTGTATCGTTGTTAATAACAATAAAATTGTTGGTATCGGTGCGCATCTTATAGAAGGTGAAGGTCATGCTGAAGTAAATGCCATCAATATGGCAGGAGAGCATGCACAAAATGCAACGCTCTATTGTACGCTGGAACCATGTAGCCATTTTGGAAAGACACCCCCTTGCACTGAGAAAATCGTGAAAAGCGGGATTGCAAAAGTTGTCTTTGCAGTGCGTGATGCCACGTTAAATTCAGGGATTGAATACATGGAATCTAACGATGTTAAAGTCATTCATCAACATGTAGAAGAAATTGAGCAATATTATCAATCATTCTTTCAGGCGAAAATTAGTCAAAAACCATATACCATCCTTAAAATGGGATTAACGCTTGACGGTAAAACTGCTGATGATTCTGACGAGAGCAAATGGATTACGAATGCAGAGTCACGTGCGCATGCACATCGTATTCGCTATAGTTGTGATGCCATTTTAGTAGGCTACGGTACATATAAACATGATCAGCCAACACTGGATAGTCGCGATTACATCGATAAGTGGATTCGTAAAGTAGTCATCTCCAATGGATTATTTGAGATTAATGACAAAGACGATAACGATTATGACAGACAGCGATTAATTGTTGTGACGAATAAAGAACAGTCGATTGACGGTGTTACAGTGATTGTATTACCTGAACTTCAGCCTGAAGCGATACTAAAAGCCTTATATTTACATAAGATTAATCGATTAATAATAGAAGGCGGTATGCAAACAATACGTATGTTTGCTGCGTCAAAAAACTATGATGAAATACACCAATACATTGCCCCGAAAGTTTTAGGTGGATCCTCCAAACATCAGTTTTTAACAACTGATAATCCTTCTAGTATGTCACTAATGACACAACTCACACTTGTTACTGTTAAAACCTTTAATCAAGATGTACTACTTATCTATAGAAAGGATGATGATGATGTTTACAGGCATCATTGAAGAAGTAGGCGTCATTCAGCAAATTAAACGTCAGGGAGATACAACGTTTATGACGATTGGCTGTGAAATCATAACTGAAGATATGCATATCGGTGACTCTATCAGCGTTAATGGTGTGTGCTTAACAGTTACCTCATTTAAAGCTACATCTTTTAACGTTGATATTGTTGAAGGCACTAGTGCGGTGACATTATTTCATACGATGAAAGCAGGTACCCATGTTAATCTAGAACGCGCTTTATTACCGACGACACGTCTTGGTGGACATTTCGTCAGTGGACATGTTGATACCTGTTTGACTGTTGAAAGTATGAAACATTTACAGAAGACGATGGTCATCAGATTAAAGCTACCAGCAACGTTTAAAAAGAATGTAATTCCGAAAGGTTCAATTGCGGTGAATGGTATTTCACTGACGATTTTTAAGTTAGATCATTGTATAGAACTGCACATTATTCCGGAAACAGTAAGAAGTACGATGTTAAAAGACTTAAAATCTGGAGATAAGGTCCATATAGAATTCGATATGCTCGGAAAATATATTTTAAATAGTAGACAGGAAGAAAGTGAGTTAACTTTATCTAAACTGGAGATGATGTTGTAATGTTTGATGATATAGAAAGTGCACTGGAAGACTTAAAAGCTGGAAAACCCATTATTGTAGTAGATAATGAAAATCGCGAAAACGAAGGAGATTTAATTGCGATAACTGATTATATGACTGAAGATACGATTAACTTCATGATTAAACATGCGCGTGGATTAGTTTGTGCACCGATTTCAGTTGAACTTAATAAAAAGCTTAATCTATTACCGATGACGCATCATAATCAAGATCCGAATCAAACAGCATTTACCGTAAGTATCGATCATGTGAGTACGACTACAGGGATCAGTGCATATGAAAGATATTGTACAGTGAAAGCATTAACTAATCCGGATGTATCAATCAATGATTTTAATCAACCGGGACATATCTTTCCGCTGATTGCAAAACCAAATGGTGTATTAGAACGCCTGGGGCATACGGAAGCGTGTGTAGATCTTGCAAAACTGTGTGGTGCTACTGAAACGGGTGTTATCTGTGAAATTATAAAAGAAGATGGCACGATGGCCCGCCGAGATGATCTGGCAGTCTATAAACAAGAACATCATTTAAAGATGATTACTATTGCGGACCTGGTAGATTACATTAAGACTGTTAAACCACTTGTTAAACGAGAAGCAAAAGTTAATATGCCAACAGATTTTGGCGACTTCACGATGTATGGTTACAGTGAAATATACGGTGATAAAGAGCATGTAGTGTACATTAAAGATTATGAAGGTGTCCCTGATATCAGGTTACATTCAGAATGTCTGACAGGGGATGTCTTCCATAGTAAACGATGTGACTGTGGTGTACAACTGGAACGTGGTATGGAACATATTAATAACCATGGAGGAATTCTTATTTATCTTCGCCAGGAAGGACGCGGAATTGGTCTCATCAATAAACTCAAAGCATATGAAAAAATAGAACAGGGCATGGATACAGTTGAAGCAAACCATGCATTAGGATTTGAAAGTGACATGCGTGAATATGCAGTCGCAGCTTCAATATTAAAGGATTTAGGGGTAAAGCGAGTTAACCTCATGTCAAATAATCCAAGGAAGATGCTTGGGTTAAGTAAATATGGTATAGAAGTGGAGACACGCATACCACATCAGTTTCAAAGTAATGAAATCAATCAACATTATTTATCTACTAAGAAAGAAAAATTAGGACATTTACTGGAGGAGAATTTAATATGAACTATAGTGCACAATTAACAGGACAAGGATTAAAGATTGCGGTTGTTACATCTCGTTTTAATCATTTTATTACGGATAGACTTACAGAAGGTGCGATCGATACGCTTGAAAGACATGGTGTAGAAAGTGAAAACATCGATACATTTTTAGTACCAGGTGCCTTTGAATTGCCATTTGTGGCGAGTAAGTTGGCACAAAAAGGTAAATATGATGCAGTGATTACATTAGGGTGTGTTATTCGAGGTGCTACAACGCACTATGACTACGTATGTAATGAAGCGGCGAAAGGTATCGCAAAAGCAGGTGAATACGGTACGCCGGTTATCTTTGGTGTTGTTACTACTGAATCGATTGAACAAGCGATTGAACGTGCAGGAACGAAAGCAGGTAACAAGGGCGGAGAAGCAGCAATAAGTGCGATTGAAATGGCAAATCTTAATAAGATGATGGATGAAATCTAGAAAAGAAATGGGTAGACTCCCAATTTGGGGATATAATTCAGAGCTGAAATTGGTAGACCCCCAATTTGGGGATATAAAATAGAGACGAAATTGGTAGACTCCCAATTTGGGGATATAATTCAGAGCTGAAATGGGTAGACCCCCAATTTGGGGATATAATTCAGAGCTGAAATTGGTAGACCCCCAATTTGGAGAGATAAAATAAAGACGAAATTGGGGATAGATAATCAAAAAAATACCGTGGGACATTATGTCTCACGGTATTACTATTATTTCTTAAATAATTTTCTTAAAACTACTAAACCTGCTAAAGCAGAACCTGCAACAATCGCACCTTTTTCTACTTCTGGTGTCACGATAGATTTGTAAACAAGTTGTAAGTTTTGAGGGCGTTCAGCTAAACGTCTCATGAAGTAACCATACCAATCTTCACCATATGGTACATACGTACAGAAGTTATACCCTGAATTAGCAATCTCAACTTGTAACTCTGAACGGAATCCATAAAGCATTTGGAATTCGATCAGTTCTTTATTTAAATTATTTTGTTCGATAAACTTCTTCACGTGGTTAATAATATTGTGATCATGTGTTGCAATAGAAGTCATCGTTTTTGCATTAAGTAAACGTTGTTCAATAATTTTAATGAAGTTTGCATCGATGTCTTCTTTTGATTGATAAGCAACAGATGCATCTTCTTTGTATGCACCTTTTACTAAACGTAAACGAACATCTTTGTATTTATCGATTTCTTCAGTCGCACGGAAAAGATAAGCTTGAATTACAGTACCTACATTTTTAAATTCACCTTTTAAACGATCTAACATTTCGAAAGTTTGAACAGTATGATTGTAGTCCTCTGTATCCATATTGATATGCATATTACCACATTCATGTGCTTTTAATAAAATCTCACGTACATTTTCGTAACAGAATTCAGGATCTACATCTAATCCGATTTGAGTTAACTTAATAGACATATGTGCATCAACACCAGCATCATATAATGCTTGAATCATAGCTAAAATGTTGTTTTTCGCTGCAGTTGCTTCTTCTTTAGAGAAAACAAATTCACCTAAATTATCAACTGTAGCAGAAATGTTTTGAGCGTTTAATACACGGATAGATTCAATCGTTGTCTCAATATCAGTTCCTGCAACTACTTTATTTGCCCCTAATGCTAAACCATACTTCTTGGCCGCTTCATTTAAAGTAGCATTTTCACTTAAAGCAATAAAAAAATCTCTTGATAATCCCATCTTTTGTTCCTCCTTAAAATAGTAATCATATGATTACTTTACCCTAATAGAATAATAATAATGAAAACGCTTTAAAAGGTCAAAGAAAATTTTTGATTTTTTCAAATTTTAAGTGATAATTAATTTGAAAGTCACAAAAAATTCATTTTTAAAAGGAAGCTTAGTCATTTGACTGCGCTTCCTTTACATCAGCAATTATTTTTTTCTCGATGGGTTCGTTACTAATTTCTATAAAATGGGGTAAAGCTAAAAAGATTGATAAAACGATGATTACTTTTTTTATAAATTTCATAACGCGCCTCCTCTTATTTAATTTCATTTTAATCATTGAATATGAAGAGAGCATAAATATTGTGTAAATAGTTTATATAGAAATTGTAAATAATAATAAGGTTTAATTATCACAATTAATTGTTATAATATTATTAATTTATGCAAAAGGAGCTAAGGATATGAGAGACTTAGGGATTTATTTTGGGACGTTTGCACCTTGCCACGTCGGACATTTCGAACAAATAGTGCGTGCAAAGCGAGAAAATGAACATGCATTAGTCATTGTTTCAGGATATGCTGGAGATCGCGGGGACAAGGCTGGAATGAGTTTGACAAACCGTGTTAAAGCGATGCGAGAGTTATTAAAAGACGATACGAATGTAACGGTATTAACTTTAGATGAAACTGATATTCCTAGATATCCGGACGGTTGGGCACCCTGGCTGAAACTGTTGCAGGAAAAAATTCAGACGACAGTGAATGAGAACCAATATAATATGAAAGAAGTAACTTTTTATGTTGGAGAAGAAGAATATGTTCAACCACTTGAAGAATACTTCTCAAAAGCATTTGCTGATAGCGATGTTTTAATTACAAAAGTTGATCGTAGAATTACAGGGATCAGTGGAACGTCAATACGAGAAAATCCTATCTTAAACTGGGATTTTGTCACAAGACCTTTTCGAAGATTCTTCGTTAAAAATATCCTGATTATCGGGACAGCAAGTACAGGAAAAACAACACTAGTGCGTGACCTTGCACGACGTTATTCAACATCTTATTCGTTAGAATACTCAAGAGAATATCAAACGACACGACAAGTACGTGACGATGAATTAGATATTAAAGATTTACATGCAATCGGAATTGGCCAATTTGAGTTAAACCGTAAACATATCCATTCACCAGGAACACGTAAAGTATTCTTTGCGGATACAGACGTAATGACAACAAAGCTATATACGAAATTATATGCACCACCAGAAGATTACGAGAAAATTGCGCCGGTTTTTGATTATTATATTTCATTACAGACGTGGGCGTTAATTATTGTATTACCGCCTACAACTGAATACGTTGATGATGGCTTCCGTGATATGAGCATGGCTGATAACCAAGCAAGACTTGATATGCATCAGATGTTCTTAGATGAAATTAAATATCAGGGATTAGAAGATAAGATGGTTGTGTTAGAAGGCAACAGCTTCCAGGAAAAATATGAAGAAGCGCACCGTCTGATCGATGAGATACTTGCGGACGGTAAGGATAATTAAGGGGTAAATAAAAAAATAACTAGGAGATGGGTTATGTTTTTAATTAAGGATTTTCGTGGATTTACTAAATATGAGAAAACATTCTTTGGATTATTTCTTTTTTTCCAAGTTGCAATACTTGTATATTTTTATATTAAAACGAAAGAAATTGACTGGATTAATGTGATAGCCAGTGTATCAGGTATACTGTGTGTGATTATGAGTGCAAAAGGACGCCTCAGTACATTCCTTTATGGTTTAATTCAGGTGATAACATACGGTTGGATAAGTTACCAAGCGAACTTGATGGGTGAAGTATATCTTCAAATTGTATTTGGAATATTCCAGTTCATTGGACTGTATGCTTGGATAAAAAATATGCATACAATTAGCACTAAATCTACAGAAGTGCAGGAAGTAGATACAAAAGGATTAACGATGTTACAATGGGCTATAACATTAGCTCTTGGGGGAGCTTTTTATTTGGCTTTCGCAAAATACTTACAAAGTATTAAGTCAGGCCAACCATTCTTAGACGCATTAAATGTAAGTCTTAATTTAACGGGGCAAGTATTAATGTCTTTCAGATTTAAAGAACAATGGTTCTTTTGGATTGTAGTAAATATCGTATCTATTTCATTATGGATGAGAAAGATGATTCTTAGTGGTAATTTTGATGATGATGGTGTGACAATGGTATTCATGTGGATCGGATTCTTAATTAATAGTATATATGGTTATTACTACTGGAAAAAACTTCAGATTCACACGCAATCATAACTATAGAGTCTCTCTTACATTGATAAGAGAGATTTTTTTGTTTTTATCATATACTTAAACTACAAACTTTAATTAAGAGGTGAGTATTTTGGATAAAGAAACAATAAAAGCTGAGATTCTTAAGAGTCATCATTTCAGACATGCAACACGTAAATATACAGAGGAATTGATTCCACAGGAAGATATAGATTTTATACTTGAAGTGGGACGATTAAGTCCGTCTTCTGTTGGGCTTGAGCCGTGGCGTTTTGTTGTACTGGAAGATAAAGAGCTTAAACAAAAGATAAGTAATGTAGCATGGGGTGCAAAAAAACAGCTTGCAACAGCAAGTCATTTCTTACTGATTATCGCTCGAACGGACGTGCGTTTTGATTCAGACTATTTCTATAATCACTTTAAAGCACGTGTGCCGGATACTGAGAAGTTGAATCGTATGATAGAGATTTATGAGGAGTTTCAGACTGACCATATTGATGTAGCAAATAACCCGCGTGCTTTATTTGACTGGAGTAGTAAACAATCTTATATTGCACTCGGTAATATGATGTCTGCAGCAGCGCAGATTGGTATTGATTCTTGTCCGATTGAAGGGTTTGATTATCAGAAAGTAAATGCTTTGCTGACAGAGGCTGGTGTGATAGCGCCAGATCATGAAGCAATTTCAGTGATGGTGTCATTTGGATATCGTTATTATGAACCGAAAGTAGAAAAGGTTAGAAAAGATAGGGAACAGGTTATTTCGTGGTTTTAATATGTATTGTAAATTCTATGTAAATGAATGCGTACAATCTTTAAATAATCTTAATATTGATTAAAGGATAGAGATGATAAAATAATAGGTGACTTTAAGTAATTATTTATGAAGAGGTGTCAACATGTTTAAAGATATGGCGTATTATATGTTCGGTGAATTAGATCCGTTTTTTCAGTTATTTGTGTTCGAGCCAATCGTTATCACACTGATCGCTCTAGTCGTTGCGATTGTTACAAAAAAAGCCTGGTTAATGGCTGTAGTGATTATCGTCTTAAATTTAATTGATAGTGCAATTGATGCTAACTTTGCATTTGCAGCAGAAGGTATGGGTGCAGTTATTTTACACACATTTACTTATTTCTTTGCTAACTTCTTCTCAATGTTCTATGAATTTGTATTCAGTTTCATCATCGCTGGATTACCATTCATGCATAAGAAGTTCGGTATCGCTTAATATTCATAGAAAAAGTGAAGTCATTTTCATGGCTTCACTTTTTTGTTGTTAATGATTGTTTTCATGCATCTTTTTATAAACTTTTGCTTTTTCAGCGTATTCCTGCTGAATACGAGCCATATCAGCTTTGTCTTCATCAGTGAGTGCTCTCACCACTTTAGCGGGTCTACCCATCGCAAGCATGCCTGGTGGAACTTTCTTTCCAGGTGTAAGTAATGAACCTGCCCCTAAAAATGCGCCTTCACCAATTTCTGCCCCATCTAATACAGTGGAATCCATTCCAACAAGCGCTCCTTTACGGATGATGCTCGAATGTAGCGTAACGCGATGACCAACTGTAACATTCTCTTCTATTATGAGTGGAGCATCCGGTGATTGATGCAGACAGCATAAATCCTGAACATTAGAGTGTTCGCCGATGATGACTGGACTAACGTCACCACGAATCACTGTTCCATACCAAACAGATGCATCTTTAGCGATAGTAACATCACCCGTTACTATTGCATTAGGGGCAACAAATGCACTGTCGTCAACTTTCGGATAGTTTCCATTATATTCATATAACATGTTATGACCTCCTGATACAAGTTTGTTATAATTATGATATCATTATTTAAACAGATATAGAAATCATTAAAGGAGTATCATTATGTGGAAATGGGAAACTGAAAAGGCACCGAAAGGTATCGTCGTAATTGTTCATAATATATTGGAACATCACGGGAGATACGCTTGGTTTATCACACATCTTAGAAGAGATGGTTATCATGTAATTATGGGAGATTTACCCGGTCAGGGACAGACGTCACGTGTAAATCGTGGTCATATTGAACACTTTGATGAATACCGCGAGAAAGTCCTTGAATGGATTGAAGTTGCAGAAGAATACCATTTACCAGTATTTTTGTTAGGCGTTGGTCTAGGTGGATTAATTGCCGTGAATTTACTTGAGAAGGTGAATTTAAAGTTAGAAGGGATCATGCTTGTGTCACCGTTATTTGGATTCCAGAATACTGTTACGACACGTAAAAATTTCCTGGCATCAAGTTTAAGTTCAATTTCTAAGGATGCAAAATTCGACATGAATATTCCTCTGGAAGATTTTTCGAGAGATAAAGAAGTCATTGCTGAAATGAAAAGTGATCCATTAATGTTGCAGAAAGTTAGTTTTAACTGGTATAAATCGATTATTGAAACGATGAAAGAAACAATGGAGAATATCGATAAGATGAATGATATTCCACTGATGATTATGTATTCAGAACAGGATCGAATTGCTGATATCGATCAAATTAAACTTTTCTCAAGAGAAGTAAAGTCGTCAGAAATATATATCAAAAACTGGCGTACACTCTTCCACGAACTGCATAATGAACCAGAAAAAGATAACGTATTGTATTATATTGAATCATTTATGAACAACAGAATGAATTATATTGGGTTGATTACGGATGAAGTGGGTATAGATTAAGATATTGCATGGAACAGAGGGTGAAATAAAATGTCAAAAGATAAACATGAAGTTAGTGATATGGTGCTGTTGAATGATTTACAGAAAGAAATAGATGAAGTTTTTGATTTAATTTCTTCGGAATTTAATTTAACGAAAGAAGAATATATTGTCATGGTAGCGCTTTGGGATCAAGGTCCTATGCCGATGAAAGAGTTAGACAAATATTTAGACATCAAGCCGTATAAAAGAACGCGCTTTTACAATAATTTAGTAGCAAATGGCTGGATTAAAAAAGTTCGTCCGGCAGATGATGAACGTACCGTAATGATTTATTACAATGAAGATAGAGTTTCAGAAAAAGATAAGATTGTAGATTTAGCGTGCTCTACTTTAAAAGGTAAGAAAGATAAATTAAAGTGTCAATTCGACTCAATTATGGACATTTGCGGATAATGTTTAAGGATTTGCAATATTTAAAGGCCGGAGGATATCAAGTTTACTGATATCTTCCGGCCTATTTTATTCATTTGTATTTTTTCTTTTTTCAATACCGAGGACAAACGGTGGATTATTCTTCTGATTAATAAATTCATATTTAAAGATATGAGCAATATTCTGATCGATGTGCGCTAAATAATTGAGGACCGCATCCTTTTCTATTTTTCCTTCCGCATGTCCTGGATAAATCACTAGAATAATGAGACCTTCTACTTCTAGTATAGAAAAGATATTTTCTATAGCCTGTATCGTTGTTTCAGGTAAAGTTACGATTGATTTATCACCTTTAGGCAAATAACCAAGATTAAATATGGCAAGTCTCACCTGTGCATTCACTACATCAAGTACTTTTTCATGTCCTAGATGATGATAGCTGATATTCTGGAAGTCACTTGTTTTCTCTTGAGTGTTATTGATAGCCTGCGCCTGAATATCGAATGCATGGATGTGTCCTGTATGATTTAACGTCTGTGCTAAAAATAATGTATCGTTTCCGTTACCGCATGTTGCATCAATCACTGTTGAACCCGGCTCAATATATTTTAAAATTAAGTCGCGTGCGAAAGGTAATACGCCTAAAGCTTTCATTTAATGATTTTCCTTTTGATAATATTTTCCCTGATAGCTGTCACGTCGTTTCAGTTCTGCATCAATACCATTTAATACTTCCCATTTATTTACACTCCACATCGGTCCAATCATCAGGTCAATCGGTCCGTCTCCAGTGATTCGATGAATGATCATCTCCTGGGGGAGAACTTCCAGTTGATCAGCAACAAGATTAACATAAGTTTCTTGTGACATGAATTCAACCATGCCTTTTTCATATTGTTTGACCATCGGTGTCCCTTTAAGTAGGTGCAACAGATGAATCTTTATGCCTTGCACATCCATTTGAGCGACAGTTCTTGCTGTTTCCATCATCATGTCATAATCTTCAAGTGGTAATCCGTTGATGATATGCGTACAAATATTGATATTATGTTTACGCAGTTTAGCGACACCATCATAATAGCATTGCATATCATGTGCACGGTTAATAATATTAGATGTTTTTTCGTGTACGGTTTGTAAACCTAATTCAACCCATAGATATGTGCGTTCGTTGAGTTCTGCTAAATATTCAACGACGTCATCAGGCAGACAGTCTGGTCGTGTGGCAATCGATAATCCGACAACACCAGGTTGAGCGAGTGCTGCTTCATACTTCTCTTTTAATACCTCAAGTGGTGCATGCGTGTTCGTATACGCCTGGAAGTAGGCGATATATTTGCCGTCACTCCACTTTTCATGCATCTTATTTTTGATTTTTTCAAATTGTACTGGAATAGGATCGACGCGATCACCAGCAAAATCACCACTTCCTGCAGCAGAGCAGAATGTACAGCCCCCGAATGCTACTGTACCATCACGGTTAGGGCAATCAAATCCACCTTCCAGAGCAACTTTGAATATTTTAGTTCCGAATTTTTGTCTTAAGTGATAATTCCATGTATGATATAGTTTTGAATCTAGCGCATATTTAAATTGTGTCATTATTTAACCCTCTTTCTTAACATTAGGATTTTAACATATAATAGAGGAAATCGGAAAAATAATATTTGAGTTAAGGAGGATGACTTTATGAAAATGCCAAAGCTTGTTTGGCTGCTCGTCATTGGAATGGCGGTGAATGTCACAGGTGCAAGTTTAGTGTGGCCATTGAATACGATTTATTTACATAATGAGCTCGGGAAAAGTTTGAGTCTCGCTGGTATTGTTTTAATGCTTAATTCCGGTGCATCTGTACTTGGTAATTTGCTGGGTGGAACGATGTTCGATAAGTACGGAGGATATCGCTCAATACTCATTGGTATCGCTATTTCCATGTTTAGTTTAGTGGGTATTATCTTCCTGCATGGCTGGCCTTGGTATGCGATATGGTTAATCATCCTAGGATTCGGTTCAGGTATTGTATTCCCTTCAATATATGCAATGGCAGGTACAGCCTGGCCTGAAGGTGGACGTAAAACCTTTAATGCGATCTATCTTTCTCAGAATATTGGTGTGGCATTAGGTGCTGCACTCGGGGGATTTATCGCAGAACTAAGTTTTGATTATATCTTTTTGTTAAATTTATTACTGTATATAGTCTTCTTCTTTATCGCAGTTTTTGGTTATCGTTCAACTAAAGTTGTTACAGGCGGGAACGTGATGAAAGATGTCGGAAATATTAAAGATAAGGCTCGATTCACTGCATTAATTTTAATATGTGTAGCTTATTGTGCATGCTGGATTGGTTATGTACAGTGGCAATCGACCATTTCAAGTTACACTCAGGATCTGGGTATCTCACTCAAGCAATACAGTTTACTATGGGCGATTAATGGTATTTTAATTATCGCTGGTCAGCCACTTATTCGACCAGTGATTCATATGATGAGCGAAAAGATTAAGTTACAGATTGCTACTGGTCTTATTATCTTTATCTTGTCCTATATCGTGACGAGTTTTGCACAGGACTTTTCAATGTTTGTTATCGGTATGGTTATCTTAACTATCGGTGAAATGTTTGTCTGGCCGGCAGTACCGACGATTGCTAATGAACTAGCACCTCAAGGAAGAACAGGTGTTTATCAAGGGATTGTTAATTCTACTGCTACACTTGGTCGTGCGATTGGTCCGGTACTTGGTGGAGTTATCGTCGACATGTACGACATGCATATGATGTTTTATACAATGATTGGTTTTGTGTTAATCGGATTTATCTTTCTGTCCATCTACGATAAAGGAATTAAACAGGCAGAGAAGATATAATTTACACTAAATATTTAAAATATTTTCAAAAATCAAATAAATAGGTTGCGATGTTTTTAGAATATTTTTATAAAAAACTTGAAAAAGTCTTAAAGCTCCTTTATAGTAAAAATATCTAGAGTAGTAGTAAGGGAGCAATTTTTAGAAAGCCAGTGGTTGCTGTGAACTGGTAATTGTATCTTATGAACTTGCTAGTGTTGAAAAGAATAGCTAAAGCTGCACTGATTAAAGTGAATTGCGGGTGGTACCGCGGTTGTCATAGATGACAGTCGTCCCTAATTTTAGGGATGGCTGTCTTTTTTAATTTAAAGGAGGAGTAATAATGAGTTTCAATCATCAATCAATCGAAAAGAAATGGCAAAAACACTGGCTAGACAACAAAACTTTTAAAACAACGGATGATACTGACAAACCAAAATTTTTCGCGCTTGATATGTTCCCATATCCATCAGGTGCAGGACTTCACGTAGGACATCCTGAAGGCTATACTGCAACAGATATCGTTTCACGTGTCAAGCGTATGCAAGGTTACAATGTATTACATCCAATGGGTTGGGATGCATTTGGATTACCTGCTGAACAATATGCAATCGATACGGGTAATGATCCTGCAGAATTTACAAAGAAAAATATTGCAACATTTAAACGTCAAATTCAGGAACTCGGTTTCAGTTACGACTGGGATCGTGAAGTGAATACGACAGATCCAGAATATTATAAATGGACTCAGTGGATTTTTATCCAGCTATACAAAAAAGGCTTAGCGTATGTTGATGAAGTTGCTGTAAACTGGTGTCCTGCACTTGGTACAGTGCTTTCAAATGAAGAAGTAGTTGACGGCGTTTCAGAACGTGGTGGACATCCTGTGATTCGTAAACCGATGCGTCAATGGGTATTAAAAATTACTGAATATGCTGATCGTTTATTAGAAGACTTAGATGAATTGGACTGGCCAGAATCGTTAAAAGATATGCAACGTAACTGGATCGGTAAATCAGAAGGTGCTGAAGTTGAGTTTAAAGTAAATGGTAAGGATGCTTCGTTTAGAGTATTTACAACGCGTCCAGATACAATTTTCGGTGCAACGTATGCCGTACTTTCACCAGAACATGCTTTAGTTGAACAAATTACGACATCAGAACAACGTGAAGCGGTTACTGAATACCAGGAACAAGCAAGTCGTAAATCTGATTTAGAAAGAACAGATCTTGCAAAAGAAAAAACAGGTGTATTTACAGGAAGCTATGCTGTTAATCCATTTACAGATGAATTAATGCCGATTTGGATTTCGGATTATGTATTAGCATCATATGGTACTGGTGCCATTATGGCGGTACCAGCACATGACGAACGTGACTACGAATTCGCAAAACAATTTGGTTTAGATATTAAAGCAGTATTAGAAGGCGGAGACATTGAAAAAGAAGCGTTCACTGGTGACGGTGTACACATCAATTCTGGTGAATTAGACGGCTTAAATAAAGAAGAAGGCATTCAACGTGCCATTGAAATGCTTGAAGCAAAAGGCATTGGTGAGAAAAAAATCTCTTACAAATTACGCGACTGGTTATTCTCTCGTCAACGTTATTGGGGTGAACCAATTCCAGTCATCATTTGGGAAGATGGTTCAATGACAACGGTGCCTGAAGAAGAGTTACCATTAATGTTACCAAAAACAGATAAAATCATGCCTTCAGGTACTGGTGAATCACCACTTGCAAATATTGATGAATTCATTAATGTAGTTGACCCTGTTACGGGTATGAAAGGTCGTCGTGAAACAAATACAATGCCACAATGGGCAGGTTCATGCTGGTATTATTTAAGATATATTGATCCACATAATACGGATGCGTTAGCAGATCCTGAAAAGTTAAAATACTGGTTACCAGTTGATTTATACATCGGTGGGGCAGAGCATGCTGTACTTCACTTATTATATGCACGTTTCTGGCATAAAGTTCTTTATGATTTAGGCGTTGTACCAACGAAAGAACCATTCCAAAAGTTATTTAACCAAGGGATGATTCTCGGTGAAGGTAACGAAAAAATGAGTAAATCTAAAGGGAATGTCGTAAACCCGGATGATGTCGTAGCAAGTCACGGTGCAGATACGTTACGTTTATACGAAATGTTTATGGGACCATTAGATGCATCGATTGCCTGGAGTACAAATGGCTTAGATGGTGCAAGACGTTTCTTAGATCGTGTATATCGTGCATTTGTTACTGAAGAAGGTACACTTGCAGCTAAAGTAGTTGATGCAGCGACACCAGAATTAGAAAAAGTGTATCATCAAACTGTGAAGAAAGTAACAGAAGACTATAATACATTAGGATTCAATACTGCGATTTCACAAATGATGGTGTTCATCAATGAAGTTTATAAACAAGATCAGGTCAATCGTGAATACGTGGAAGGATTTGTGAAATTATTATCACCGATTGCACCACATATCACTGAAGAAATCTGGGCAATCTTAGGTCATGATAACACGATTACGTATGAAGCATGGCCAACGTTTGATGAAAGTAAACTTGTAGATAACGAAGTTGAAATCGTTATTCAGGTGAATGGCAAAGTAAAATTAAAAACAAAAGTAGCAAAGGACACTTCAAAAGAAGATTTAGAAACATTTGCACTATCTCAAGATGCAATTAAAACTCAAATTGAAGGTAAGACAGTTCGTAAAGTGATTGCAGTACCGAATAAATTAGTGAATATCGTAGCGAACTAGGTGGATGTATGAATATAAGAACAGCGGAGTTTGTTGAGAAAATAAAACGCGGCGATGCAATGAATATCATTGATGTCCGTGAGCAGTTTGAAGTGGAACAAGGTATGCTTAAAGGTGCACTGCATATACCCATGAATGATATACCCGAACAAATGGAGACGTTAGATGCTGACACCGAGTATTATATAGTATGTGCACATGCAGTAAGAAGTGCGAATGTGACACAATATTTATTAGGACATGGATATAAAGCTATCAATGTTGAAGGCGGTATGGCAGTCATTGAACCAATGTTAAGTGAATAAAATAAAGCGACCCGATAAAAAATTATCGGGTCGCTTTTTATGTTATTAGATATTTGTATGCATTTGTAAATCAATAATACAGCCGCATATTCACTCGAAAAATAGAAATAGAGATTGTATGCGACTATAAATTAGAAATACAGTCGCGTACTCACGATAAAAATCGAAAACGAGTCGGTATGCGGCTATAAATCAGAAATACAGTCGCGTACTCACGATAAAAATCGAAAACGAGTCGGTATGCGGCTATAAATCAGAAATACAGTCGCGTACTCACGATAGAAATCGAAAACGAGACGGAATGCGTCTGTAAATCAATAATACAGCCGCATACTCACTACTCACAATAAAATTTTATCTACAATTCATCCCGGCAACATATCCTGTCACTAATGCACTTGTTATGTTATATCCTCCTGTATAGCCATGAATATCTAATACTTCTCCGCAGAAATACAGATTGTCATGAAGTTTCGATTGCATTGTAGCAGGTACGATTTCTTTTACTGATACACCTCCGCCAGTGACAAACGCTTTATCGATTGGAAGTGTGCCGTTCACGACAAATTTAAATCCTTTGAGTAATTCAATAAAATATTTTAAGTTTTCTTTTTTAAGATGATGCCCATTGTCTTCTAAATCAATTTCAGCTCGTTCTAAAAGAAAATGTAAATAACGTTCCTGCATAAGTCCTTTTAAACTATTTTTAATGGCTTTATCTTTATGATCATTAATCATTTTTTCGATTTTTTGTGTCAATTGACCGATGCTTAATTCAGGAAATGCATCAATCATCATTGAAATATCATTTTTCTTCTGACTCTTTTGTTCATGGTATATAAATTGTGAGCAGCGTAATGCAGCAGGTCCTGATATCCCAAAATGTGTAAATAGCATATCCATTTGATGGGTGATACGAGGTTTACCGTTTTTACGTAGCACACTTAATCCAACATTTTGTAAACTTAGCCCTTGTAATATTTTTGTCTTAATAAAGGGCTCGCTGGATGTAATAGGGACTTCTGTCGGAAATAAATCGGTAATGGTATGTCCTGCTTGTCTCGCGAATACATACCCATCACCAGTTGACCCTGTATGAGGTACAGATTTGCCACCTGTAGCGATAATCACATTTTTAGCATGTATAGGTTTTTCTCCGCTGAGCATTACACCTTTAATTTCATTTTCTTCTATAATAAGTGATTCAACTTTAGTCGTTGTTTTCACGTCAACTTGATTGTTCACCAGTTGTTGTTTTAAAGCATTGACTACATCCTTGGCATTATTAGAAACAGGAAACATTCTGCCGTGATCTTCTTCTTTAAGTGCAACGCCTAAATTTTCAAAGTAGTTAATAATAGCATAATTATCAAAGGTATTAAATGCGCTATATAGAAATTTGCCGTTCCCCGGCAAATGTTTAATCAGTTCTTCATGTGTGACATTATTGGTAACGTTACAACGACCGCCACCAGATATCTGCAGTTTTCTTCCCAGCTGATCTTTTTTGTCGATGAGTAGTACTTTCTTTTGATTTTCACTGGCACTAATTGCAGCCATCAAGCCGCTTGGCCCCCCGCCAATTACTATAGTCTCATACATATTGTGACCTCCATTCGAAATTATTATACATTTTATTTATGGTAAAATATATGAATTCAGTAGTTAAATTTTTATAATGGTGGTATGATAATCTACATTGAAAATGGGTATAAAATCATACTAGTTTTTACTATGTAAATTTAATTGAGATAGGGATGAAGTTATGACACAGAAAGATTCACTTGTCAGAAGTACGTTTTTACTGACAGCGAGTATTTTTATCACAAAGATTTTAGGTATTCTTTATATTATTCCTTTTTATGCAATTATTGGTGGGGAGGAGAATCTGGCACCGTACAACATGGCATACCCACCATACGTTGTTATGCTCACTGTTGCAGCGGGCGGTATTCCTCTTGCTGTAGCAAAATATGTTTCTAAATACAATGCAATAGGTGCTTATAAGGTGAGTTATAAGTTGTATAAATCTTCACTGCTTGTCATGGGGATGACCGGTTTTTTAGGGTTTGTAATCTTGTATTTCTTAAGTCCGTATATTGCTGAAGCGTCACTTGCTGGTTCGGAAGGTATCTGGACGACGGGTGAAATTACAGAGATTATCCGTATTATATCTTTTGCAGTTTTATTTATACCGTTTTTAGCGACATGGCGTGGTATCTTCCAAGGTTATGATTCTATGGGACCAACAGCTGTATCACAAGTTATCGAACAGATTGCTCGTATCTTATTCTTACTGGGTGGAACATTCATCGTACTGAATGTATTACATAAATCTGTATTACTCGCAAATGAAATAGCAGTGTTTGCGGCTGCAATAGGTGCGATAGGTGCGATTTTAACACTTTGGTATTACTGGAGAAAACGTAAGCCATATATCGATAAAATGGTAGCTTCAGATGATTCAAACACAGATGTAAGTTATGGCAGCATGTATAAGGAGATATTAAAATATAGTATTCCATTTGTTATTGTTAGTCTTTGTGTACCACTTTATACAACCATTGATCAGTTTACCCATAACTATGCTTTAGGTCTGGCAGGCGTACCTGGTCATATGAATGATATGTTGCTTACGATTCTGAATACGACTTCAAATAAACTCGTGATGATTCCAACATCTCTGGCAGGTGGTTTTGCAATTAGTTTAGTACCTTCAATAACACGTACACATGCGTCAGGCAAAATTAAAGAGATGCATCAGCAAATTAAAACGACATTTGGTTTATTGATGTTTTTAACAGTACCAGCTTCATTAGGGATTATGGTACTTGCAGCACCACTTTATACAGTATTCTATAGTTATAACCCGATTGCGAATAATATTTTATTCTACTATGCGCCAGTTGGAATTCTTCTCGCATTAGTATCTGTTACAGCAGCAATGATGCAGGGGATTGATAAACAGAATTTAACGGTTTATATCGTACTTGCCGCTTTATTAGTGAAACTTATCATTAATATTCCGCTTATCATGGTGTTCCATACAGTCGGTGCTGTACTTGCAACAGCGATCGCGATGACATTCAATATCGTATGTAATCTCTATGTCATCAAAAAGTACGCAGGATTCCAGTACCGTACAACAGCACGTCAAATGTTAATGATAACGTTATACAGTCTAATTATGGTTCTTGTCGTACAGATTGTTTATGTAATATTGATGCAGTTCCTTAATGTCTCAAATAAACTGGATGCATTGATTATATTAGTTGTCGGAGCATTTATCGGTGCTTTAGTCTATGCGTCTCTATCTATGAAATCAAGACTTGCAGATCAGTTTTTCGGTACACGCATTCAATCGTTAAGAAATAGGTTAACGCGATGAGACTGGATAAGTTTTTAAGTAACCACGGATTGGGTTCAAGGAAAGATGTTAAATTGCTGCTTAAGAAAAAATTCGTGCGTGTTAATGATGTTATCGTTACAAAATCAGATATAAAAATTAATCCGGAACAGGATGAAATTATGGTTCAAGGTGAAGTCATTCACTTTGAACCCTATATTTATCTAATGCTTAATAAACCTGCAGGCGTAATTTCAAGTACACAGGATAAAGAAAGAACGGTCATCGATCTGATTACTAATTATCAGCATTATGAGCTGCATCCTGTCGGTCGACTCGATAAAGATACTGAAGGGTTACTAATCTTAACGAATGATGGTAACTTTACACATGATGTGCTTAGTCCGAAAAAGCACGTAAACAAGACTTATTACGCTAGAATTAATGGTCTCGTTACAAATGAGACTATCATGCAGTTTGCTCAAGGTGTGACATTAGATGATGGCTATCATACGATGCCTGGAGAACTTACCATTATTTCAGCTGATGCGCAAAATATGACAAGTGAAATAGAACTTGTCATCCAGGAAGGGAAGTTTCATCAGGTGAAACGCATGTTTGAAGCAGTAAATATGAAGGTTACCTATTTAAAACGCATTAAGATGGGCGAGCTTTTATTAGATAACAATCTTGCGAAAGGTGATTACCGAAAACTTACGCAGGATGAAATAAATTTAGTAAGAAATTAACGATTTATGTTTAGTCATATACATCATGGGTATAAATACAGTACAAATCAAAAGAAGAGGTGTTTTAAAATGGCTAACAACAATCAAACAGGTTTATTAAGAGCAGCATTAGTAATTGGTGGAACTGCCGTCGCAGCATTCTTATCAAAGAAAGAAAATAGAGATAAAGTATTAAACGAGTATAATAAAGCAAAACAAGATCCAAAAGCTTATGCAGATAATGCTAAAGGTAAAGCTGCGAACTTACAACAAGTTGCTAAAGAAGAAATCAACAAAGCGAAAGAAGATCCAAATGCTTATAAAGCGAACTTAACTTCTAAAGTAGAAGAAAAAGTTGCTCCTTTAAAAGAAAAAGCAGCACCTTTAACTGAAAAATTAACTAAAAAAGATGGTGCAATCGAAGAAGAAAAACAAAACTTCGATGACGAAGGTGGCGCAAACAACATCCACATCGTAACAGATAAAGATGTAGCGAATAACAACCCGAATGCAGTTTCTAAAGACGAGTTAAAATAATGATTGATTAAAAGGCCGGCAATGCTGGCCTTTTTTATTTTGATAATTTTTACTATTATTATTTTCAATTCGTTTATGTATCATGTAATATAGGAATATATCGCACGAGGAGGAATCGTTATGTGGAGAGAAAAAGTTGCGCAATATGAAGATAAAATTATTGAAGACCTGACTGGTTTACTTAATATAGAAAGTGTACGTGATGACAGTTTAGCAGATAAGGAAAATCCTGTTGGGCCAGGCCCGCGTAAAGCATTAGATTATATGTATGATATTGCTCGACGTGATGGTTATAGCACAGTAGATATCGAGCATATTGCTGGTCGTATTGAAGCAGGAAAAGGTGACGAGATCTTCGGTATTCTTTGTCACGTTGATGTTGTGCCGGCTGGAAGCGGATGGGACACTAACCCATTTGAAGCAGTTGTTACCGATGATAAGATTATTGCACGTGGTACTTTAGATGATAAAGGTCCAACTATCGCTGCATATTATGCAATCAAAATTTTAGATGATATGAATGTAGACTGGAAGAAACGTATTCATATCATTATCGGTACCGATGAAGAATCTGGATGGAAATGTACTGATCGTTACTTTGAAACAGAACCGATGCCAGATCTTGGGATTGCGCCGGATGCAGACTTCCCGTTAATTCATGGTGAAAAAGGTATTACTACTTTTGATATCATTCAAAACAGTAGTGAAGAAAGTGATAGTGCACCTGAAGTTGAATTAAAGGCTTTTAAAGCAGGTGAACGTTATAACATGGTTCCTGATTTTGCTGAGGCTAAAGTTGAAGTGAGAGAAAAGATGGACATGGTCATCCAGGCTTTTGAAAGCTTCCTAATGGAACATGGGTTAACAGGAAAGCAATATGTAGAAAACGGACAAATTGCGCTTCAGATTGAAGGGAAATCTGTTCATGGTATGGAACCATTTAAAGGTGTGAATGCAGGTCTTTACTTAGTAAACTTCTTAAATACTTTAGACTTAGATAAAAAAGCAAAATCATTCGTGAACTTTGGTGATACATATCTCTTCGATTCTCATTACGGAGAAAAATTAGGCATGGCATTTGAATCACCTGAGATGGGGCAGTTAACGACAAACTATGGTGTTATCAGTTATACAGATGTTGATGGTGGACATTACGGCGTTAACTTACGTTATCCTAATGGCTTTGACTTCGATGCAGAAATTAAAAAGTTTGAACAACAGATTGCCGAAGAAGGATTTGAAATTGAAGTTGCAACACATCAAGTACCACATTACGTCGATAAAAATGATCCATTCGTACAAAAATTAGTTGCTGCATACCGTAATCAGACGGGTGATATGTCTGAGCCATATACAATTGGCGGTGGGACATATGCACGTAACCTTGAAAAAGGTGTTGCATTTGGTGCAATGTTTAAGGATTCTGAAGATTTAATGCATCAAAAAAATGAGTACATTAGTAAGAAACAATTATTTGATGCAACAGCAATTTATTTAGAAGCAATTCATTCAGTATGTGTAGAAGGTGAGTAAAATGGTTATATTTTTAAATGGAGCATATGTATCAGAAGATACGCAAATTAGTTACAATGATCGTGGCATTCAGTTCGGAGATGGCGTTTATGAAGTGGTGCGTGTTTATCACGGCGAACTTTATACAGCAAAAGAACACTTTGAACGATTAGTGCGCAGTACGAAAGAAATCGCAATTGAAAGCCCTTATAGCGTACAGGACTATATTGATATTTGTAATCGTCTGGTAAAAGAGAATAATATCGATAACGGTACTGTTTATATTCAGGTGACGCGTGGAGATGCTGTAAGAAATCATGCGTATCCTAAAGACGTAAAACCTAATGTATTACTTTACACGAATATTGCAGAACGTCCGATGCAGGATATGCAACAAGGGATTAAAGCGATTACTACTGAAGATTTTAGATGGCTACGCTGTGATATTAAAAGTCTGAACTTGCTGGGTAATGTGATGAACAAGCAAAAAGCTGTTGAAGCGGGTGCTAAAGAAGCCATTCAGATTCGTGATGGAATCGTTACTGAAGGATCTTCAAGTAACGTCTTTATTGTTAAAGATGGCAAGATTATTACGCATCCAGTTAATCATTATATTTTGAACGGTATTACGCGTCGTGTGATTAAACAAATTGCTGATGAAGCAGGTATTCCATTTGAGGAATTTACATATGATGAGAAAGCATTGAAAAATGCTGATGAAGTGTTTATTTCAAGTACAACTCAAGAGGTTATGCCGGTAGTTGAAATCGATGGAGAGAATATTAATCAAGGTAAAGTTGGGCCTATCGTTAAGCAATTACAAACGAAGTTCAATGAACAGATTATTACGATACAATCTGAAAAAGCTTAATATTACACATCACGTAACATATGAACATATATTCACTCATCAAGAGAAAGTTTGACTTGAATATTTTTATAAAAGGTTATAAACTTTAAATAAGTCGTTAAAAACGTTCGAACGAAAATAAGGCAAGAGATTATTTCTCATGCCTTTTCTTTTTTCTACTGTAGGAGGTGAACATGTTGGAACATTTCTATCAGCTTGGTTGGACATTGGATTCCGCTGGTGGTGCTTCTGGGGAAGCTTATATGGCAGAACAGGATGGCCGAAAGCTATTTCTTAAACGAAATTCATCACCATTTTTAGCTGCATTATCAGCTGAGGGGATTGTACCGAAGCTCGTATGGACAAAGCGTATCGAAACGGGTGAGGTAGTTACCGCTCAACATTGGAAGAATGGAAGATCATTAACACATGAAGAAATGGGTTCCCAGCGTGTTGCAAAACTTCTGAATAAAATTCACCGTTCTAAGCCTTTACTCAATATGCTTAAACGTCTCGAAATGAAACCGATGTACCCCCACATCTTACTAAAGAAGATCAATAGCTCACTTTCACGTAATGTTCTTGCACACCATACGATTAGAAAAGCATTGATTTATCTTGAAGAACATATGCCGAATCTGGATGGACAGTTCTATACGGTTTGTCATGGTGACGTTAATCATAATAACTGGTTACTATCAGATCAGGATGAACTATTCTTAGTGGACTGGGAAGGAGCTATGATTGCTGACCCGGCAATCGATCTAGGAATGATTCTTTACACCTATAGTAATGAAGTAGACTGGAAACAATGGCTGGAAACTTACGGTATCCAGTATACGATAGATCTGGAAAAGCGTATGAAGTGGTATACGGTTATCCAGGCAATTGCTATGGTTGAATGGTACGAAGAGAAAAGTAGATACCATGATATGAATGAATGGCTGAAGTTCTTAGATGAAGTGCTAACACAGAATAGATTTATTTAAAGGAGTAACAAACATGAGAATGCGTAATAAACCTTGGGCAGAAGATTTTCTGCTTGAGCATCGTGATATCGTAAGTATTGATTTATCACAAAAAGATAATATCACTTCATGGTTTGAGAAAGCTCAGCCGATTCATATTGAAGTTGGAAGTGGCATGGGTCGTTTCATCACTGAAATGGCGAAGGCTAATCCTGAGATTAATTATATCGGTATTGAACGTGATAAAAATGTCATGATTCGTATTGTAGAGAAAGCAATTGAAAGTGACATCAAAAATTTACGCTTACTTACTGTGGATGCTGAAAAATTAACTGAGATTTTTAATCCAGGTGAAATTGATCGTATTTATCTTAACTTTTCTGATCCATGGCCAAAGACGCGTCATGCGAAAAGACGTTTGACGCATGCAAACTTTTTAAAGATTTATGAAACAATCCTTAAAGAAGATGGGGAGATTCATTTCAAGACGGATAATCAAGGTCTATTTGAATACTCTATTGAAAGCATGAGTGGGTATGGTATGAAGTTAAAGAATATTAACTTAAATTTACATGAGAATGAACCTGCAGATAATATTAAGACAGAATATGAAGAGAAATTCTCAAATAAAGGTTTCAGAATCAATCGATTAGAAGCAAGTTTTAAATAAATTTTATAGTGATGTAATAGGTGTAGACACAAGATGTCTCACCTTTTTTTTATATTTCTTTTAGTGTAGACTTATAATTAAGAAAGTTTCAGAAAGGAAGGACACTATGTATAACTTCAATGAAAATATCAATCGTTTAAATACGAATGCGGTACAAACCGAATTAATACCGCTTATCTATGGTCGAAAAGATTTAATGCCTTTCTGGATTGCGGATATGGATATTAAAACACCGGATAAAATAACAGATGCGATTGCTCTACGATTAAAGCATGGGATATTTGGTTATACAAACTGGAAAAACGATAATTTTTATACGCCGGTGAAACATTGGTTTAGCACGCGATTTAATACAAACATTTTAAAACAGGATTTAAGTTATGCGCCCTCAGTACTCTTTACAGTTACAGAGGCCATTCGATTATTAACGAATGAGGGGGATGGGGTTATTCTTAATACACCTGCCTATAATAACTTTATTAATTTAATTCAAGGCAACAAGCGCATGATTGTCGAAAGTGAACTTTTTTTTGATGGTTATGAATATACGGTGGATTTTGTTCAATTTGAATATTTGTGTCAGATGCCTCAAAATAAATTGTTCTTACTATGCAATCCCCATAACCCGACAGGAAAAGTATATTCTGAGCAAGAGATAGAGAAAATTATAGAAATATGTAAGAAATATGATGTATATATTGTTGCAGATGAAATTCATATGGATTTTGTCAGAAGAGGAAAGCATATCACGCTTGCACGCTATATGCATGAATATGATCAGATGATCGTGACAACATGTTTAGGAAAAACCTTTAATGTATCAGGTATTCCGCATGCATATTTTATTACTAAAGATAAATTTATGATGGATGCCATCAATACAAAGATATTGTCTGTATATGGACTGGGTGCAGTGAATTTAGTTGCCTTAACTGTGATGAAGTGTGCCTATATGGAGTGTGCAGATTGGGTGGATGCCATCAATGAACATATTGAGCATAATATGACACTTGTTGAAGATTATATTGCAGATCATCTATCTGATTGCCTGTTCTTTCAAAAACCTGATGCTACATTTTTAGCCTGGATTGATTTTGCGAAGAGTGGATTTAGTGAAATAGATGTTCAGGATGCGCTGCAAAATGTTGGAAAAATTGCGACAGGAATTGGTAATACATATGAATTATCTGCAAGTACACACTTTAGATTTAATGTAGGTTGTAGTGAAGAGAAGTTATTAGAGGGGCTTGAGAGAATCAAACGTTCATTTGATTACCTGAAGGCAGAACGATTAAAAGAAGAAACGGAAGCATAGACTTCCGTTAAATTTCTTTCGTATCAATGAGCTCCCCTGTATATGCGTCTACAGTAAACTCATAATTCTTACTCACTGTATTAATGATTCCGCGATATACATGAGCAATCTGACCAAATTTTTCTTGTTTTTCAGGTTCATAAATAATCGCTGAACCTGTAACATCGTCAAACTGAGCAACGATTGCTTTTAATAGTTGATTCGGGTGTTGCATCGTCATATGATGACGCAACTGATAGGCAATAAATGTGACTACGATAATGGGAAAGATGATTTGATATTTTTTCATAGAATGGTTCCTCTCATCGATTTACGATAGTTACTTTATATTTTATAATGCTTCAACTTGCTTATATTTTAACATAAGGAGTGAATAACATGACAGAACAACTCTATCAAACAATAAAAACTTTAACAGAATTACATGGAGCACCTGGTCATGAACGATTAGTCCGTGATTATCTGCTTCAAAGATTATCACCACTTGCAGATGAAGTCATCCAGGATGGGCTGGGTGGAGTATTTTTTGTTAAAAAATCACAAGTTGCGAATGCTAAACGCGTGATGATCGCTGCACATATGGATGAAGTAGGTTTTATGATCACTGATATTACTGAGAACGGATTGCTTAAATTTACAGCAATCGGTGGCTGGCCGGCAGATGTATTACAAGCACAGAAGATGAAAGTGTTAACGCATAATAATAAAGAGGTTAGTGGTGTCATTGGAAGTGTACCTGCGCATTTTAGAACCGGTAAAGAGTCAACACCACAAATTAAAGATATGTTACTGGATATAGGTGCTGAAGATAAGGCAGAAGCATTATCCATGGGCATTCAAGTAGGCGATTCAATTGTACCAGCAGTTGAATTTGAACAATTAACGGATAATAGATTTTTATGTAAAGCGTGGGATAATCGATACGGTTGTACAATTATCATCGATATTTTTGAACGTCTTAAAGATGTGACATTACCATTTGACTTATATGTTGGCGCTAATGTTCAGGAAGAAGTAGGCCTGCGTGGCGCTGGGCCATCTACACATATGATCAAGCCGGATCTTGCATTTGTTGTTGATTGTTCACCGGCAAATGATACGGCAGGTAACAATGCTAACGGGAAGTTAGGCGAGGGAACTTTAGTCCGCATAATCGATCGTACGATGATTTTAAAGCCATCATTTAAACGATGGCTAGAAGAAATTTATGCAGCACATGAAATTAAACATCAATACTATACTTCTCCAGGTGGCACAGATGGTGGAGTGATTCATACAGCATTAGAAGGAATTCCGACAGCAGTCATTGGTGTACCTGCACGTTATATTCATTCGAATCACACAATCTTTGATATACGTGATTATTATGCAGCGCGTGATGGCTTACTGGCGCTACTCAAAGCGACAGATAATAATAAAATAGATGAATTAAAAACAAATTAAGATATGATATAGATGAGGTGATTTTACACTTCATCTTTTTATACATACTCGGAATCTTTTTATTGACTTAAAATTAAAATGCTTTAAAATTAAATCTATTCCGAGTAAATTGATAAGAATAGGAGAATGGGAAAATGAAAAAATTATTTGCATTAGTATTTGCAGCATTATTTGTTCTTGCTGCTTGTGGTAACGGTAGTACAGATAAGAAAGATAGTAAAAAAGAAATTACAATTGGTACAGAAGGAACATACGCACCATACACATTCCATGACAAAGACAATAAGTTAACAGGATTTGATGTTGAAGTTGCAGAAGCAGTGGCAAAAAAAGCTGGTTACAAGGTAAAATTTGTTGAAACACAATGGGATTCAATGTTCTCTGGGTTAAATTCAGGTCGTTTTGATACAATTGCTAACCAGGTAGGTATAGATGCTGAGCGTAAGAAAAAATATAATTTCTCTAAACCTTATACTTATACACATGGTGTATTAGTAACACGTAAAAATTCAGATATTAAATCATTTGATGATGTTAAAGGAAAAGACTTAGCTCAAACATTAACATCAAACTATGGTAAATTAGCAAAAGAAAAAGGCGCTAAAGTGACTTCAGTAGAAGGATTTAACCAAGCGATGGAAATGGTATTATCTAATCGTGTTGAAGGAACATTCAATGATAAAATTTCAGTATTAGATTATTTAAAACAAAAGAAAAATGCTGATATTAAAATGGTTGAAGGTAATGCCGAAAAAACTCAGTCTGGATTTGTATTCACTAAGAAGACTGATAAAAAAGTGATTGAAGATTTCAATAAAGCACTCGATGCATTGCAAAAAGACGGTACAATGAAAAAAATCAGTAAAAAATGGTTCGGTGAAGATGTCACTCGTCCTTAATGAAGAAATGTCACATGCCCTGAATGCAGCGGCTCAAGCTTTTGAGCCTATGCTTTGGGGTTTAGTCAAATATTCGATTCCGATTGCGATTGTTACATTCATACTCGGATTTATTATTGCAGTGTTTACAGCATTAGCACGTATTTCAAATAATAAATTATTACGTATTCCAGCACGAGTATATGTATCAATATTTCGTGGTACACCTATGCTTGTACAGATGTTTATTATCTTTTTCGGTATCCCTGAAATCGGCCGTCTGATTACTGGGGATCCGGATCAGGCATTTAAATTAGGGTCAATTACTGCTGCAATCATCTCATTAAGTTTAAATGTTGGAGCATACGGATCTGAAATTATTCGTGGAGGAATTTTATCGGTTCCGCATGGTCAGACTGAAGCGGCATATTCAATAGGAATGAGCCCGAAGAAGACGATGCAACGCATAATTATGCCTCAAGCGATTCGTATTGCAACACCAGCTTTAGGTAATACTTTTTTAAGTTTAATCAAAGATACTTCATTACTAGGATATATCTTAGTGGCTGAAATGTTCCGTAATGCACAACAAGTAGCCTCAACAACTTATGAGTTCTTATCAATTTATACATTAGTCGCATTAATGTATTGGGTAGTATGCTTTATTGTGTCAATCTTACAAGGCATCTACGAATCAAAGGTTGAAAGGAAGTATCAACGATGATTTCAATACAAAATTTAATGAAAAAGTTCGGTGAGAAAACTGTCTTAGAAGATATCGACCTTGAGGTAGCAAATGGTGAAGTAGTAGTATTGATCGGTCGAAGTGGTTCGGGTAAGACTACATTACTCCGCACGATGAATGCACTTGAAATTCCTACATCGGGCACTGTATCTGTTGATGGTGTATCATATACTGCAAAAGATAAAAAGTCACAAGTAGCAGTGCGTAAAAAAACAGGTATGGTCTTTCAAAACTTTCAGTTATTCCCGCATATGACCGCACTTGAAAATGTCATGGAAGGATTAGTTCAGGTAAAAGGTATGAGTAAATCAGAAGCCGAAAAAGTTGCGCTTACCTTACTTGAAAAAGTTGATCTATTGCATGTGAAAGATCAGTATCCGATCTCTCTATCCGGTGGACAACAACAACGTGTCGGTATTGCAAGAGCATTAGCGATGAATCCAAAAGTTATGCTCTTTGATGAACCGACATCAGCACTTGATCCTGAACTTGTACAGGATGTTCTGAAAGTAATTAAGGATTTAAGAAATGAAGGAATGACGATGGTTATCGTGACCCATGAGATGGCATTTGCACGAAGTGTTGCGGATAAAGTTGCTTTTATTCATAACGGACGTATCGAAGAAATTGATCATCCTGAACAGATTTTCACAAATCCGAAGTCTGAACATTTGCGTCGTTTCTTGAATATCATTTCTATTTAATGCAAGTAGTCTATTTAACTCAATAAAGAACTTTTTATGACCAGATAATCCATCTGGTCTTTTTTGTATCACCAGAAAGTAGTAGACGTAAAAATAAGGAGCACGATTTAACTAAAATAAAAATTAAACACATATTCCATTTCAAAGTAAATATGCTATGATAGTGAAAATGACTTTAAAGGGGAGAATAGTTTGAAAGCATTACTGAAACGATGGTTCGTTGACGGAATGAGTTTCATGGCTTTAGGTTTATTCTGTTCATTAATTATTGGTCTTATATTAGAAACTTTGGGTACAGAACTTAAGCCATTTGTCGACACATCATTACTCATTGATATCGGAAAACTTGCGAAACTTTATACTGGTGCTGCAGTAGGTGTTGCAGTTGCCTTTGGTCTCGGAGCTAAGCCGATGGTTATTTTTGCGAGTGCTATTACCGGCATGTATGGATACGAACAGGGAGGTGCAGCAGGGACTTATGTTGTGAGTCTCGCAACTTCAGAACTCGGAAGATTCTATAGTGGTAAAACGAAGATAGATATTATTTTAACACCGTTACTTACATTAGTAATCGGTGCATTGATTGGGAAGTTAGTAGGACCTTTCATCCAGAAATTTATGTTATCTTTAGGAGAATTTATCTCATTTGCAACAGATCAACAACCATTACTTATGGGGATACTCGTGTCTCTTATCTTTGGATTAACTTTATCAAGTCCAATATCAAGTGCTGCATTAGCATTGATGCTTGGTATCAATGGTACAGCAGCAGCTGCTGCGACGATTGGCTGTTGTTGTCATATGATTGGATTTGCAGTGACGAGCTTTAAAGATAATGGTATTCAAGGATTGATCGCACATGGTATCGGCACAAGTAAAATACAAATCCCTAACTATATGCTACATCCATTTATATTAGTCCCACCAGTTATTGCGAGTATTATCACTGCACCGTTAATGACGCTATTATGGCCGATGAAAAATGTAGCAGCTGGTGCTGGAATGGGAACGAGTGGATTTGTCGGGCAGATCATGACGATAAAAACGATGGGAAGCAGTGTAACTACATGGCTACAAATTGGAGTGTTTCACTTTCTGTTACCTGGTGTTATCAGTTATATTGTATATGTAATGCTTATAAGAGCTAATATTATTAAAGATGGTCAACAGAAAATCAATACAGGAGGATAAAATAATGAAAAAAATAGAAAACGTAGAAATGTTTAGAGAAGCAATACAATCACCTACAATTGCAATGTTTACGGCAGGATGGTGCCCAGATTGTCATTTTATAGATCCGTTGATGCCGGAAATTGAAGCAGAAAACAAAGACTATCAGTTTATCTCGATTGACCGCGATGCATTTATTGATTTAGCGGTGGAGTATGAAGTGATGGGTATACCTAGCTTTATTGCTTTTAAAGATTCAGAAGTTATTGGACGTTTTGTATCAAAGGATAGAAAAACAAAAGAACAGGTGAATGAATTTATTCAGTCACTTTAATACTTAAATCTCCCTAAAATTTAGGGAGAATTTTTTTGTTTTCTTTATGTTTTACGGACCTGAACGCAAGTTCGACAGCCTCTAAACGGCGTCTCCAATGCTGTCGCTCAGTAAACTTCAAAAATCCACTGAAATCAAAGAGCGATTTCATGTGGATTTTCTTCAGTTTAAGCGCGCCAAAACGTATTGTCGACAGCCTCTGCTTTAATACCTTTAGTTTTTATTGTACAATGAGGGTTATGTGAGAATGCTACGTTTGTAAGATTAAAGGAGTGAAAATGTGAATGTTTTTGAAATAAGAGATCGATTGATTGAATCATTAGATGCATCGATCGTTTCTACAAAGTTTGACCGTAAAGAAGAAACGTTACGTGTTGAACGTCTTGATAATCACAAAGGTTTAACGATTAAGCTTGCACCTGTTGCAGCTAAATATAAAGAGAAAAATGAGCAAATTATAGATGAGGTTCTGTACTATATCAATGAAACAATTCAAGCAATGGGGAATACGTCATTACCAAGTGGTGCGAAGATTATGCCGGTCATTCGTTCAACGAGTTTCCCGAAAGAACAAAATGATGTGCCTTTCCTAATTTCTGAACATACTGCTGAAACGAATATTTATTATGCGATAGACCTAGGTAAGACGTATCGCTTAATTGATTCAGAAGTGATAAAGGAACTTGAAATTGATGAACAGCATATTAAAGAACAAGCGTTGTTTAATGTACAAGGTTTAAAAGCGTCATATAAGACGGATGTTGTTGCCGGCAATACTTTTTATTTCTTCAATGCAAATGATGGCTACGATGCAAGCAGGATTTTAAATAAACAGCTGCTGAAAGATTTTGATGAACGTATTACAGGAGATATGCTCGTTGCAACACCTCATGCGGATGTGTTGATTATCGCTGATATCCAAAATGAAACCGGATATGACGTTTTGGCACAGATGACGATGTCATTCTTTGCGAATGGATTAGTTCCGATAACGTCTCTTTCTTTTCAATATAAAGAAGGTCAGTTAACCCCAGTATTTATTTTAGGTAAGAATAATGCTAAGCGTGATCAGCAGGCGATTCAGCGTATAGAAAAGAATCGTCAGAAATTCATGAAAGAAAAAAGGAAAAGCAAGAGGATGAATAAAAAATAAATAAATGAAAATATATTGAGTGTAATATTTTCTTTATTTTTAAATGTTTTTTTAAGAAAATCGAAGCAATAAAGCATATAATAGAAAAAGAATAATAAAACAGACCAGAAGGAGCAATCACATGAATATTTTTTATAATAAAATTGTTGGAGATTATTTATTTATCACTTTAGAGCCGGTAGATGGCCCGTTTGAATATACTACAAATGGTGATATCATCACGATTAAAAAAGATGGTAAAGTTGTTGGTTATAATGTCAGTGGTGTGGAGTCATTAGAGTTAGATGCCAATGGGCAAGTGAAGTTAACAGAAGATTTAATGACAAAAATCAATGACCTATTAGTTCAAAAGGGATTAGAAGCTCCGCTAGAAGTGGACCTATCACCAAAGTTTGTCGTTGGTTATGTAGAGACGTGTGAGAAACATCCTGATGCTGATAAGTTAAACATTACAACTGTAGATGTAGGTACGGAAAAATTACAAATCGTATGTGGGGCGAAAAATATCGCACAAGGTCAAAAGGTTGTCGTAGCTAAAGTTGGAGCTGTCATGCCAAGTGGTATGCAGATAAAAGATGCAGAACTGCGCGGAGTACCTTCAAAAGGGATGATTTGTTCGGAACGTGAACTTGGGCTGACTGATTCTGAAGAGAAAAAAGGTATTTTAGTATTAGACGATTCACGTCAAATTGGCGAAGACTTCTTCAAAGCAGAATAGGGTGAAGTATATGAGTTGGTTTGATAAACTTTTTGGAGAATCAATGGACAAGTCAGTACAGCACCAACAAGAGCCTAAACAAACACAGGATGATGTTTATCGCAGGCCGAGAGGAAAATTTAGATTCCCATTAAATGTTGATAATATTAAGACAGCAGAAGATCACGTGCAAATTAGGCAAAATGATCAAGAACAACGTGTTGAGCAGTCAGCTCATAAGATGTATGGACAAAGTAATGACCAGGAGATTAATACGGAAGATATTAGAACTTCTTTTGAAACGGATTATGTTCCGAGACGTGAAAGAAGACGTGGTAGACAGAGTGCACCAGATTATAACAGGAAAGAAAGTAAACCTGATGTAACCTATGAACGCTATCAGCCAAAGACCAGAATCGACAATACTTCATCGTATCGTTCGTATACACCAAAGACAACAGTAGAAAAATCATCAAAACATAACACATCTTTTACACAGAAACAATACAATGTGCATCAACCAAAATTTAAAGCATCTGAGGTTCCATCAGCGATATACGGGACAAAACCACGTAAAGATCCAGCAAAACTTAAGATGCCGGAGAAAGTTCAACCTATTCAAGGGGAAAAGAGTGAAACTTTCAGACCAGCAACACCGACTTACCGTAAGGAAGATAATACCGTAAATATTGAAAATGTGTATGCCTCTCAAATTGTTGCAGAAATTAGACGTGAACGTGAGAAGAAGCTTCAACGGAAAAAAGAGTTTGAATTAGAACGTGAACAATTAAAGCAGCAACAAGAAGCTATTGCTTCTCTGATGAATGAAAAAGACTCTGATGAAGATTATTTAGATGACACTGCGGGACATACAGATAATACACGTGTAACAATTATTGAAGAAGAGATTCCACATGAACCAGCAATTCAACCTATTGATATTACAACGACAGATGACAATGACGAAGTAGCACTGGAGACAGATGCTGAAGATAAAAGTGTGGTTGATGAAGTTGAAAATATTTCGCTTGTTGATGGAGAACGTTATACGTATTCAACAAAAACGCCTTTTAATCAACCTGTAGAACGCTTATCGATCATTGAAGCGGCCGACACGGTACGTGATGAAGATGTCATTGAAATTGTAGAGCTGGATGATGAAATGACTGAAGATCATGATGATTTAAAAAATGATGAGCTACATGAGGATACAACTGAAAACTTATCTGATATAGCAACTGCTGATGATAATAACAAAACACCTGAAGAAACTAGTGACGAAGCATTTTTGGATGAGAATGTTACGTTCGATTCAGTGGATGAACCTGTTCTAGAAGTGGAAACTATAGATGATACGATTGAGGAAGTATTTGAAGCTGAAACATTGGACAATGCTGTTGTGCAAAAATCACTTGAACCTACTTTAATGCCGGATATCAATACGCAAAAGATAGAAGCGGTCAGTGATTATGAACCAACAACTGAGACAGTATCATCTGAATCTGACATAACTGAGTCTTCGCTTGAACCGGTGTTACCACTTATAGAAACAGAAGAAATTACAGAAGACGAAGTGAACAATATTGACGCGGCCGAAGTTAAAGATATTTCAGAAGATAACACTGTTGACGATAATAACGACATACCTCAAGGGCATTATGTGCAGGTTGAAAACAATGAGTTAAAAGCAAACATTCGTGATTTTAAACCTGATACGTTACCTAAGAAAAAGGTATCACCGTTTAATGTTGTGATGACACCGAGTGATAAACGTCGTTTATTAGATAAAAAGAAACGTGCAGAAATAAAACCTCAAGATAATATTGATCAAACGGTCTCTGAATCTTCTCAATCAATAAGTAATGTTTCAATTTCTCAGGATATCCAGCAGTCCTTTGAACAAGGGGCTGTAAATTCTGAGCAGGTAACACCAGACCAACCATCTGAACCTCAAAATGAGCAGGAACTGAAACAAACAGAGGTTAAGAAAAAAGAACCTTCAAAGCGTATCGGTCCGAAGTATTTACTGCCTCCCGTTTCATTATTAAATCCTGAAGATAAACAGGAACGTGACGAAACATGGGTAGAAGAACACAAATCACAATTGAATGATGCTTTCTATCATTTCAATGTTCCGGCAAAAGTTGAGAATGTTGTCGTTGGACCATCAGTTACCCGCTTTGAATTGTCAGTGGAAAAAGGTGTGAAAGTGTCACGTATTACGAATTTGCAGGATGATATTAAGATGGCTCTTGCTGCTAAGGATATTCGCATTGAGGCACCGATTCCAGGTACATCCCTTGTCGGTGTAGAAGTGCCGAATGTTGAAACACGTAATGTCAATTTAAGTGAAGTCTTATTTAGTAAGAAGATGAAATTTGCAGAAAGTAAGTTAACGGTAGCATTAGGTGCCCGCATTAATAATGAACCGATGATTATGGATTTAGCAAAAATGCCTCATGGATTAATTGCTGGTGCCACAGGTTCTGGTAAATCAGTATGTATTAACTCTATCTTAGTATCACTGCTATATCGTAATAATCCGAATGAATTAAAATTATTATTAATTGATCCTAAGATGGTAGAACTTGCACCATATAATGATTTACCTCATTTAATTGCGCCGGTTATAACGGACGTTAAAGCTGCCACAGAAAGTTTGAAGTGGGTTGTAGAGGAAATGGAACGTCGTTATAAAATATTTGCAGACATTCATGTACGTAATATTACTGCATACAATCAGAAGGTTAGTTATGTAGAGCGTCTTCCTAAGATTGTCATTGTCATTGATGAATTAGCTGATTTAATGATGATGTCACCACAAGATGTCGAACATTCAATTGCACGTATTGCTCAAAAAGCTCGTGCAGCAGGAATGCACATGATTCTTGCGACACAACGTCCATCCGTTAATGTGATTACAGGATTGATTAAAGCTAATGTGCCAACGCGTATTGCCTTTATGGTTTCTTCTGCTGTTGACTCAAGAACGATTATTGATAGTGGTGGTGCTGAAAAACTATTAGGTAATGGAGATATGTTGTATCTAGGTAATGGAATGAATAAACCAATACGTATACAAGGAAACTATGTATCGGATGAAGAAATCGATGCTGTTGTCCAATACGTTAAAACGCAGGGTGAGGCAAACTATTTATTCCAGGAACAAGAACTACTCAAGAAAGTTTCAGAAGCACCTAAAGACGAACTATTTGATGAAATTTGTAACTTCATGATTGATGAAGGGCACATTTCAACTTCTCAAATTCAACGTAGGTTCCAGATTGGTTATAATCGTGCAGCACGTATTATCGATCAGTTGGAGGATATGGGATATGTAAGTGGTCAAAATGGTTCTAAACCAAGAACAGTATTAATTACTGAAAAACAAGCAGATTATTAGGAGATGAGCAAATGACTTTATATCATTTTGTTGGTATTAAAGGTTCAGGTATGAGTGCTTTAGCACATATATTATTTGATATGGGAGAAGAAGTTCAAGGTTCAGATATCGAAAAAGAATTTTTTACGGAGATTGCATTACGTGATAAAGGTATAAAGATTCTTCCGTTTAGTGCAGAGAATATTAAAGAAGGAATGACAGTCATTGCTGGTAATGCGTTTGGCGATGACCACGAAGAAATCGTACGTGCGCGTGAGTTAGGCCTTGAAGTAACACGTTATCACGATTTCCTTGGTAAATTTATGGGTGAATATACATCTGTTGCAGTAACAGGCTCTCATGGTAAAACGAGTACGACCGGCTTGTTATCACATGTTATGAATGGTGACAAACGTACATCGTTCCTTATCGGTGACGGTACAGGAATGGGATTACCTGATAGTGATTATTTCGCTTTTGAAGCATGTGAATATCGTCGTCACTTTTTAAGCTATTCACCTGACTATGCAATTATTACGAATATCGATTTTGACCATCCGGATTATTTTGCATCGATGAGTGATGTATTTAATGCATTCCAGGAAATGACGAAAAAAGTTAAAAAAGCGATTGTTGCATGCGGTGATGATGAAAATCTAAAAGATTTAAAAGCTGAAATTCCTATTTATTATTACGGCTTTGGTGAACACAATAAAGTGATCGCTAAAAATGTTGAAACAATTGAAACAGGTACAAAGTTTGATGTCTATATTGATGGTACATTGCTTGATACATTTAAAACTCCGATGTACGGGAATCACCAGGTGTTAAATGCACTTGCTGTCATTACTATCTGTCATTTAGAAGGACTAGATATGCAGGCGATTAAAGACGCATTAGCAACATTTGGTGGCGTGAAGCGTCGTTTTAGCGAAAAGAAATTTGGAACTCAAATGTTGATCGATGATTATGCACACCATCCAACAGAAATAAAAGCAACTTTAGAATCAGCCTCAAAAAAATATCCAAATAAAGAAATTATCGCTGTATTCCAGCCACATACATTTTCTAGAACGAGTGCATTCTTACAAGACTTTGCAGATAGTTTAAAGATTGCTGATAAAACATACCTATGTGATATCTTTGGTTCAGCACGTGAGGCAACAGGTGAGCTCACGATTAAAGATTTACAGGTATTAATACCGAATGCTAAGTTAATAAACGAAGAAAATGTAGCTGTATTGAAACAACATGAAAACAGTGTAATTATTTTCATGGGTGCTGGCGATATACAAAAAGTTCAAAAAGCTTACGAAAATCTTATTTAACTGGTGAGTTTAATGTTTAACCTTCAATCATCAGGGTATTTGACTAAATAACAAGAGTTAAAAAAATTAGGAGGCGTTTTTATGGAATGGATTTTACCAATCGCAGGCTTGATTGCTGCAATTGCATTTTTAGTACTATGTGTATTCTTAGGATTAACTTTAATGTCAGTTAAGAAGAACTTAGATCATGTTGCTAAAACACTTGATGGTGTTGAAGGACAAATTCAAGGAATCACACGTGAATCAACAGATTTACTACACAAAACAAATCGCTTAGCTGAAGATGTTCAGGACAAAGCTGCAAGATTAAACACAGTGGTTGACGCTGTTAGTGGTATCGGTTCAACTGTTCAAAACTTAAACAGTTCTGTAGATAATGTTACGACTTCTATTACTCATAACATTTCTCAGAATGAAGATAAGATTGCACAAGTTGTACAATGGTCTAACGTTGCAATGGAAGTTGCAGATAAATGGCAAATGAGAAAACAACGTCGTAACACAGTTAACTTTGCTGATGAAAATACGCATGTTAACCAAAATAACTTTAACGAAACTCATACAAAAGGTGACCACTTAGATCAAGATAAAATTAATGCTGGTTTAAAATAATACCTTTTAGGGAATGTACATTAATGTACATTCCTTTATTTTTTAACTACAATAAATATAAAATATTCTGGAGGTTTTAACATGCCAAACACATATAATAGAGATTTACATACACATACGATTAAAGAATATAAAGTAAAAAAAGATACAACTGCACGTGATTTTTCTATCGGACTTACTGCAGGTCTTGCAATAGGTTCGTTAATTGGGTTACTTGTAGCACCTAAATCAGGTAAAGAATTACAACAGGACTTAAGTAATAAGTCAGATGATATTAAAGCTAAATCAGTTGATCACTACAACAAGCAGTTAGGAAACGCACAAAGCTTCAAAGAAAAAACAGAGGCATTTACAGCGAAATTAAATGAGAAGACAGCTGTTATTAAAGAAAAAGCAGCTCAAAAATTAAACAAACAGGACAATCATGTAACGTTTAATGATTTACAGCTTCAAAAGGATGCGATTAAGTCTGAGGTTAAAGATGACTCTCTAACGCAACCAGTGGCTGTCGTTGATAAAGAACTTGATACACCTATCAAGGATGAGGCAACAGGAGAACGTAAAACTACGATTGAAATTGCTAAAGAAGCAGAAAATAAAGCTAAAAACAAATAATACACAATTTGATATTGGTTATGTTAAAATAGTAGGCTGACGGTCTACTATTTTTTAATTTTAATATAAATGAGGGAATAACAATGAATGAATTGAATCATTTACGCGATAGAATTGAAGCTATCAATATAGAAATATTAAAACTACTCAGTGAACGTGGCGAAATAGCGAAACAAATTGGAGAAGAAAAACGTAAACAAGGGACTGCAATCTATGATCCTGAACGTGAAAAAGAAATGATTAATCGACTGCAGGATCTTAATCAAGGTCCTTTTGATGATAATGTGATTAAACAGTTATTTAAAGAAATATTTAAAGCGTCGACTGAACTTCAAAAATCTAATAGTGAAAAACATTTATTAGTGTCTCGTAAGTTAAAGGCAGAAGATACTATCGTATCGTTTGAAAATGGCGCTATCATTGGTGACGGAAATAAGTCATTTGTATTTGGCCCATGTTCAGTGGAATCACTGGAACAAGTTGATGCAGTCGCTAAAAATTTACATGCTAAGGGTGAGAAGTTTATTCGCGGAGGTGCATTTAAACCGAGAACATCTCCTTATGATTTCCAGGGTCTTGGTGTTGAAGGATTAAAGATACTTGCACAAATGAAAAAGCAGTACGGCTTAAACGTAGTAAGCGAAATTGTAAATCCTGCGCATTTTGAACTTGCTGATCCTTATGTGGATGTATTCCAGATTGGTGCCAGAAATATGCAGAACTTCGAATTACTTAAAGAAGCGGGTAAGACTAATAAGCCGATCTTGCTCAAACGTGGCTTAAGCGCTACAATCGAGGAATTTGTGTATGCTGCGGAATATATTCATGCGAACGGCAATCAAAATATTATACTTTGTGAACGTGGTATACGTACCTATGAAAAAGCAACACGTAACACATTAGATATCTCTGCTGTACCTATACTAAAACAAGGGACACATCTGCCAGTTATGGTTGATGTAACACATTCTACAGGTCGTAAAGATATTATGTTACCTGTCGCACGTGCAGCACTTGCCGTAGGTGCGGATGGTGTAATGGCAGAAGTTCATCCAAATCCTGCAGTCGCATTAAGCGATGCCGGTCAGCAAATGGACTTTGATGAGTTTGAAACGTTTTATCAGGCAATTAAGCAAGCAGCACAAAATTATTAATTATTTGTGAATAATTGAACTTGATAAATGAAAAAGTTATGAAAACGTGTTAGAATAATAAATAAAACGTTTACAGGAGGACATAATGACAGTTACGATATATGATGTCGCACGAGAGGCAAAAGTATCAATGGCGACTGTCTCCCGTGTAGTTAATGGCAATCCAAATGTTAAGCCTGCTACTAGAGACAGAGTGAATGAAGTGATAAAAAGATTAAATTATAGACCGAATGCAGTGGCAAGAGGTCTTGCGAGTAAAAGAACTACAACAGTGGGTGTAATTATTCCTGATATTTCGAATATTTATTATTCTGAACTTGCACGTGGCTTAGAAGATATCGCGACAATGTATAAGTATCAGACGATTATTTCAAACTCAGATAATGATGCACATAAAGAACAGGAAATTTTCAACAATCTTTTGTCTAAACAAGTTGATGGAATTATTTTTCTTGGCGGAACATTATCGAAACAAACGACAGATCTTATTAAGACAGCTTCTGTACCAGTCGTTGTATCAGGTACACATGATCTTGATGCGAGCTTACCAGCAGTTAATATCGATTATATCAATGCGAGTAAAGAGATTACTCAAAAATTTATTGCTGATGGTGTGAAACGATTTGCGTTTGTTGGTGGTGGTTATTCAGAAAAAGCACAAATTGATATTCTGGAAGGTTTGAAAACAGTATTAGCTGACAATGATATTACGATTTCTGAAAATGCAATCTACATTGGTCAGGAACAATATCTAGACGGTGAAAAAGCATATCAGGCAGTGAAAGAAGAGCAACCAGAAGTGGTTCTGTGTATTAGTGATGAACAGGCGATTGGTATCGTACATGCTGCACAGGATGATGGTAAACGTATTCCTGATGACATGCAGGTGATCAGTTTTAACAATACGAGACTTGTTAAGATGGTCCGTCCTAAATTATCAAGTGTTATGCAGCCACTTTATGATATAGGTGCAGTTGGCATGCGTTTACTCACAAAATATATGAATGATGAACCGATTGAAGAATCTAAGGTGATATTACCTTATAGTATTGTGTACCGAGGCACAACGAAATAACTTTTTTAATGAAAATAAAAAATGCGGAAATTATCATTTTGATGATTTCCGCATATTTTTTTCTGAAATTGAAGCTATTAGTAATGCAATAAAACTTTCTGAAGTGTTTGTTCATTCTTTTCTTCAATATCCAGTCTTCTTGGAATAGCTTGATAGTGTTCTAAATCTTCATTCCAGTTAACAGGAATTTTAATTTTTGCTTTAGGCTGCCACATGCTGGTCCAAGCTGCAGGTATGGCTCCGGTTAATGGGGGATGTCCTTCCATTGCATTATATACTTGAGCCCATGCAAGAGGTGCCACCTGAAAAATATTGTAGCCGCCACCACCAAGAGCAATCCATTTTCCATTGGTATAATTTTTTGCACATTGATAGACAATTTGAGGAATCTGTTGAAACGTTCTGTGTGTCACGGACAGGTGAGTGAGTGGATCAAGAACATGTGCATCTGCACCATTCTGGCTGATAATAATATCAGGCTGAAAGAATTCACAAGCCTTTGTTAAACTTATCTCGAATGTTCGAAGAAAAGAATCATCTTCAGTATATGCATCGATAGGCAGATTCATGCTGTATAGATACCCATCGCCATCACCTTTTTCGTGGATGTTTCCTGTCCCTGGAAAAAGATATCTTCCAGTTTCGTGGATTGAATAGGTGAAGACATCACAATCGTTATAAAATGAAAATTGAACACCGTCACCGTGATGAGCATCTGTATCAATATATAATACTTTTTGGTTATAATGCTTTCTGATGTATTCGATTGCTACAGTTGAGTCGTTATAGATACAAAATCCTGAAGCACGTCCCCTGAAACCATGATGCAGTCCACCAGCAAAGTTACATGCTGTGTTACACTTACCTGACATTACTGCATCTACTGCAGTAAGTGTTGCGCCGACAAGTAAAGCACATTTTTCATGCATTTCATTAAAATTTGGTGTATCAGTTGAGTTTAATCCAAATTTTTCGCATGCTTCTTCAGAAATTGAATGATTTCCTGCGTCTTTTACGGCCTGGATATACTCTTTTTGATGTCCTAGCATGAGTTCTTCTTCTGTAGCAATCCGCGGTTTAATAATTTTACTATCATCAAGTAAATGACATGCTTCCAGTAAAGTTTTGGTTAGTAATAAACGCATTTGGTTAAATGGATGATCGTCGCTGAATCGATAATGTAAGAGTGAGTCATCATAAATAAACAAAGTCATATGCTATTATCCATCGGGTGATAGACTTGGAAACCTTTTGACTCGAGTTCAGCGATGATATTTTGAGGATGCATTGATTGCATTCTAACAGTGACAATTTTTTTGCCCGTATTTTTTTTATCACGGAATACCAGGATACTTTCAATTCCTGTTTTATATCGATGAAAAACTTCTGTGACTTCATGCATATTACCTGGTACATCAGGAATCTGAATCTGTATCGTTGTGCCTGGTGTCACAACACCAGTAAGTTCAATAAATGTATTTAACATATCTTTAGCGGTAACAATACCGATCACTTTCCCGCGTTTCACGACAGGAATACTGCCGATTGATTCATTGTAGAAATCAAGCGCTATTTCTTCTACAAAATCAAGTGGGTGACAGGTAATTACCTGCGTATGCATAATTTTTGTGATTGAGACATCCAAATCAGACGGTGCACGTTCATTTAAATTAGAAGGTAATGCAAGTTTTATATCTCTATCGCTAATAATACCGAGTAACTTGTCATCATCATCTACAATGGGTACATGATGTATATTTTTTTCATCCATTAAGTGAATGACTTCCTTAATTGTCCCCTGTGCATTGAATGTTACACATGGACTGGTCATAATGCGTTCAACTAACATATTATCCTCCTATAAGAAAAATCTATTTTGAAACCTTAAATTGTCAAAAGCTTGAATTTGTTCGTTATTGATACGTTTACCGATACGTGCCATCAATGAGTTTGCTGGATGGCTAGTAATTTCAGGATCATTTGTAGAAAAAACTTTCATCCCACAACTTCCCATCATACGCTGCATAATCTCTTTATACTGAAAGACATCAAGTCCGCTACCTTTAAGGTCCCAATGCCAGTAATACTCAGTTGTGATGACGATAAAGTCTTCCATGGCATCATCCATCATGGCAACGCGAAGCATTTCACTACCAATACCTGCAGCACGATAATTCTTGCTGATTTCGATTGCACCAAGTTCCAAAATATACGGAAGATTACCATCCGACCAGCGCTCCATAGAATCTGGATAAAGATAGGTAGTGTAGCCGATAATATTAATTCCATCTCGGCAAATAATGATACGACCTTCTTCAAGATCTGCTATTTCAATAATTGCCTCAAACTGTTCATCCGGTCTTCTGAACGCAACCAATCCCTGATCAAACGTATATTTTTGAAGAGTTTTACCATCGATAGGCCCTTCAACGATTAGCTCTTTGTCCATAAAGCTTAAAAGTGACTTATGATATGTTTTTATATGCTTCATGCATCCTCCTTATGTGATGAATAAGATAAATTTGTAAAAAAGTTAATTTATTTTTTGAATTATCAGTTAATTTTATTATATAATAATAAATGAAATATTGAAAACGTTTACAAGGGGGATTTTTTTGTGAAGACAGAAGTATTTAAGGCAGTAAGTGGTAATCACAACATGAAAGACTATGATAAAACATATGAGAACTTTGACTGGAAAGCAGTTGAAAAACAATTTTCATGGGCTGAAAATGGCAAAGTGAATATGGCTCATGAATGTATTGATCGTCACGTTGAAGACGGATACGGAGAAAAGGTAGCCTTATTATATAAGGATGCACATCGTAATGAACGATATACATATCAGGATATGATGGTAAATTCGAATAAAGCGGCAAATGTTTTGGTAAACGAGGCAGGCGTGAAAAAAGGGGATCGCGTCTTTATCTTTATGCCACGTTCTCCAGAACTATATTTTGCATTGCTCGGTACATTAAAAATAGGTGCAATTGTCGGACCATTATTTGAAGCGTTCATGGAGAAAGCGGTAAAAGATCGCCTGGAAAATAGTGAGGCAAGTGTTATTATTACGACAAACAGTTTACTAAGTCGTATTCCGCAGCAGGAGTTACCTCACTTAAAACATATTGTCGTTGTTGATGAAGAGGTTGAAGATCAATATATCGATTTCAATAAGTTCTATAAGGATGCGTCAACTGAATTTGAAACAGAGTGGTTAACACTTGATGATGGTCTCATCCTGCACTATACTTCTGGCTCGACAGGTCAACCTAAAGGTGTATTACATGTTCAAAATGCTATGATTCAGCATTATATCTCAGGTCATTACGTATTAGATTTAAAAGAGGATGACGTATATTGGTGCACAGCAGACCCTGGTTGGGTAACGGGAACAAGTTACGGTATTTTTGCGCCGTGGCTAAATCGTGCAACGAACGTTATTGCTGGTGGACGATTCTCACCAGAAGGTTGGTATGGTATTCTTGAACAATTTAAAGTGACGGTATGGTATTCAGCACCAACTGCTTTCCGTATGTTAATGGGTGCTGGTGATGAACTGCTAGAAAAATATGATCTATCACATTTAAGACATATCTTATCCGTTGGTGAGCCGCTAAATCCTGAAGTAATTAAATGGGGAGATAAAGTATTTAAATTACGTATTCATGATACATGGTGGATGACTGAAACAGGTGGTCATATGATTGTTAACTTCCCGGATATGGACATTAAATCAGGATCAATGGGTAAACCACTGCCAGGTGTACAGGCAGCGATTGTAGATGACCTGGGTAATGAACTACCACCCAATAGAATGGGGAACCTGGCGATGAAAGCAGGATGGCCATCAATGATGAAAACAATCTGGAATAATGAACCTAAATATAAATCATATTTCTTAACTGGTGACTGGTATATTTCAGGGGATAGCGCCTATGTAGATGAAGACGGTTACTTCTGGTTCCAGGGTCGTGTTGATGATGTAATCATGACGGCTGGCGAACGTGTCGGACCGTTTGAAGTAGAATCTAAACTAGTAGAACATCCTGCAGTACAGGAAGCTGGAGTTATAGGTAAACCTGATCCGATTCGCGGAGAAATCATTAAAGCATTCATCGCTTTACGAGAAGGTTATAAAGAAAGTGATGAACTTAAAGAAGAAATCAGGTTATTTGTGAAAGAAGGGCTCGCAGCGCATGCAGCACCTAGAGAAATTGAATTTAAAGATAAATTACCAAAGACACGTTCAGGTAAGATTATGAGACGCGTATTAAAAGCTTGGGAACTAGATTTACCGACAGGTGATTTATCTACGATGGAAGATTAATGATAAAATTTGCGTAGAAATAAACTAAAATATTCGACAACTTGAAAGCGTTATCTTATTATTAAATAGTAAAGACACTTTTAAGATTAGGAGAATGTGAAAATGACTAAATATTTATCAGATTTAGAAATCGCTAATCAAGCGACAGTTCGACCTATTTTGGAAATTGCAGAGGCAGCGGGAATACCTGCAGAAGCGGTAGAACCATACGGCCACCACAAAGCTAAGATTGATCCTTCTAAAGTTACTACAAATAAAGAAGGTAAAGTCGTATTAGTTACTGCAATGAGTCCAACGCCTGCAGGTGAAGGTAAATCAACTGTAACAGTTGGTATCTCTGATGCCTTCAAAGAATTAGGTAAAAGTGTTATGGTTGCCTTACGCGAACCTAGCTTAGGACCAGTTTTCGGTATGAAAGGTGGCGCGACAGGTGGAGGTCGTGCGCAAGTATTACCGATGGAAGAAATCAACTTGCACTTTAATGGTGACTTACATGCAATTACTACTGCAAATAATGCATTAGCTGCATTCATCGATAACCATATCTATCAAGGAAACCAATTAAACATCGATCCACGTCGTGTTGAATGGAAACGTGTTATTGACATGAACGACCGTACGTTACGTCAAGTTGTTGTTGGACTTGGTGGACCATTCAAAGGGGTACCTCGTGAAGATGGATTTGATATTACGGTTGCTTCTGAAATCATGGCAGTATTCTGTTTATCAAACAACATTACAGACTTAAAAGAAAACTTAGGTAAAATGACAATTGGATACACTTACGACCGTAATCCGGTTACTGTTAAAGATTTAGGGGTTGAAGGTGCTTTAACGTTAATCCTTAAAGATGCATTAAAACCTAACTTTGTTCAAACAATTGAAGGAACACCTGCTTTAATTCATGGTGGACCATTTGCGAATATTGCGCACGGTTGTAACTCAATCATCGCAACAAAAACAGCGCGTAAATTAGCGGATATCGTTGTTACTGAGTCTGGTTTTGGTTCTGATTTAGGTGCAGAAAAATTCATGGATATCAAATCTCGTAAAGCTGAAATTCAACCGGATGCTATCGTTGTCGTTGCAACAATTCGTGCATTAAAAATGCATGGTGGCGTAGCGAAAACTGATCTTGCAAACGAAAATGTTGAAGCATTAAAATCTGGTATTCAAAACTTAGAAAAACATATCGAAAACTTACAATTATTTGGTGTTGAACCAGTCATCGCTTTAAACAACTTTGTAACAGATACAGATGCTGAGCGTGAATTCGTTCAAAACTGGGCGAAAGAACGCGGTGTGAAATTAGCGTTAACTGAAGTTTGGGAGCATGGTGGAAAAGGCGGCGTTGAGCTTGCTAAGTTAGTACTTGAAGTATTAGATCAACCACAAAACTTCAAACCTTTATATGATTTATCATTACCAGTAGAAGAAAAAATCCGTACAATCGTACAAAAAATCTACGGTGCTGATGATGTTGTATTTGAAGAAAAAGCTAAAAAACAATTAAAAACTATCGTAGATAATGGATGGAATGAATATCCTGTATGTATGGCAAAAACACAATATTCATTCTCTGATGACCCTAAGAAATTAGGTCGTCCATCTGGATTCAATATTACAATTCGTGAATTAATTCCTAAGACAGGTGCAGGATTTATCGTAGCATTAACAGGAGACATTATGACAATGCCAGGTTTACCGAAAGAACCAGCAGCGTTAAAAATGGATGTTGATGCAGAAGGTAATGCTGTAGGATTATTCTAATATAACGAAAACAACCATAATCATGATGATTATGGTTGTTCAGACTGAAGACAAAGTCTCCTTCGGAGATGAAGTTTTCAGTCTTTTTTTATACAATAATATTAACAATGATTTGGGGTGATTATTTTGTTGAGTAAATCAGAAGATAAAAGAAATCAATTAGAGGTTGTTGCAATTTCAGATTTAGTTCCACAAGACCATTTACTAAGAAAAGTAGATAAAGTATTGGATTTGAATTTTATTTATCCTCTAGTCGAAGATAAATATTGTCTTGATAATGGTCGTCCAAGTATAGACCCTGTGATTTTAGTAAAAATAATATTAATACAAAAATTATTCGGAATAAAATCAATGAGACAAACAATAAAAGAAATCGAAACAAATGTTGCTTATCGTTGGTATCTTGGATACAGTTTTCAGGATAAGATTCCTCATTTCACTACCTTCGGTAAGAATTATATTAGAAGGTTCAGTGATAATACACTTTTTGAAGAAATATTTGAACACATTCTACAGTTGGCGATGCAACATAAATTGATTGATACCTCAGCTTTATTTATTGATTCTACTCATATAAAAGCAAATGCTAATAAACATAGATTTAGAAAAGTTGTAGTAAAAAAATCAGTCGCTCATTATAAGGATGAATTAGATAAAGAAATAAACGAGGTTCGTAAATCTGAAGGAAAAAAGGAGTTCACCCCAACTCATAAGACAGAAGAAAAAGAAAAGAAAGAAAGTCTCACAGATCCTGACGCTGGTTACTATGTTAAAGGTGAACGTGAGAAACAGTTTGCTTATAGTTTACATGCTTGTGTTGATAAAAATGGATTTTTTGTAGATCACCACGTAACACCAGCTAATATTCATGATAGTACTCAATTGGCACCTATGATTTCTAGAATGAAAGATAAAGGAATTAAACCTAAAACCTTGGCTGTAGATGCTGGATATAAAACACCTTTTAATGCTTACTTTTTATTTAAAGAGTCAATCACTCCTTACATGCCATATACTAGACCAAGAGGTCCAAAGGACCGTTTCAGAAAAAATGATTTTGTTTATGATGAATATTACAATGAATATATTTGTCCTGCAAATCACCCCCTTAAATACACACGTACTGATCGTGAAGGATTTAAATTGTATCATTCTAACCCAAATGTATGTAAAGAATGTCCATTTCTAAATAAATGTACAGAAAATAAACAATATAAAAAGCAAATTCAAAGACATATTTGGCAAGAATACTTAGAAGATGTTGAAGAAATAAGACATACAGAAGAAGGAAGAATGGGATATAAATTAAGGTCTCAAACTATTGAAAGAAGATTTGGTGACGCTAAAGAACAGCATGGTATGAGATGGACAAAGTTTAGAGGATTGAAAAAAGTGTCCATGGAAACCACGCTTATTTGTGCATGCATGAATTTAAAAAAGTTAGCCAATTGGGTTATCAAAGATACTCAATTGGCTTAGCATTATAGTCAATAATTTAAATTTCGAAGAAATTTCTTCGAATAAATGAGAATATAGCCTTTAAAAAAAGACAAACTCATGTAATGAAAATGAGTTTGTCTTCAATCTGAACAACCATAATCATGATGATTATGGTTGTTTTTTTGTGTTAAGTTTTTATTATTTTCGGTTATGTTAATTTTGCTTTTTAGTAGCTTTGGCATTTCTTTTGGCTTGAGATAGCGTATCTGCAGCATTTGATTTTGATGAGATTTTTTTCCTTGTTTCAGCATCAAGTTTTTGACCTAGACGTGCTAACACTTTAGGATTGTCTAATTTCTTTTGAGTTGTGTCAGTATTTTTCCAGACTAAACTGTCTTTAACAGGCTCGCTGCCATCACATGATCCTTGCTTAGACATCGTATATTGACATAACTGAACTTTGCCGACACCAGCTGGCTGTTCGAAACGCTGTCCGACACCCATCTGAAGTTGGTCCTGCGTGGTAATCTGGTTGATGATATCACGCCAAAACTTAAGTTGATAGTGGTTTTGTTCATCAAATGAAGTCGGAATATCATATCCCATCCAGATGCCCATCGTTACTTTCGGATTATAGGCTACAAATAAACTATCCTTTGCATCCTGTGTTGTACCCGTTTTTCCTGCCCAGTCCTGATTGTACATAAATGTACCTTTTAACTGATAGGCACTACCCGTATCTAATACACCACGTAATATATCAGTTGTAATATATGCTGTTTCAGGACTATACACGCGAACAGGACGTGCCTTGTGCTGATAAATAACTTTTCCATCACGCGTCTTAATGGATTCTATCATGTAGCTTTCCTGATAATTACCCTGATTCGCAAGCGTAGAAAATCCATCTACATTATTTTCAAGTGTAATATCTGTTGCTCCAAGAGCTAATGATAAGTTTTCCTGTTCCTGTTTAGGAATATTGAAATTCATCTTGTTCAGTAATTCCCATGGTTTTCTGTCCATAATACTTGAGTAAAGACGTAGTGTACTTAAATTGAGTGAGTTTTCAAGTGCATAACGTGTTGTGACTACGTTATATTCCATTTTTGCATAGTTCTCAGGAGAATAACCATTATAATCGAAACGTCTATCTAGCAAGGCAGTTTCTGGCGTTGTCATACCGTATTCTATCGCCGGTGCATAAGTTAATAATGGCTTGATAGTTGAACCTGGTGAACGTTTTGTTTTTGTCGCATGATTATTTTGTGAATCTTTGTGATTACGACCACCGATGAATGACAGGATCTTACCAGTTTCGTTATCTTTTAATAATACACCGACTTCCATATTGATTGGCTTAGACTTTCCTTCTACAGTTCGTGCATATGAATAGTAATTAGGATTATCTTTAATCTGATCCATTGTGTCATAGATATTTTTATGGATTGTGGTGTCTATGATATAACCATTATTACGAATCGCACGATTAGCAATACCAATATACTTTTCTTCAAGTACTGGCGTTTCATCCAGCTCCTGCTTAGAGATATTATCTTTTTCAGCAAAGATATACTTTAATATATCAACGGCACGTGATTCAACTTCCTGTGTTAAGAAAGGATATTTCTCATTAGGTGCATCGAATTCTTTTGTGAATGATTTTTTCAGATTGAATGCTTTAGCTTGCTGGTATTGTTCTTTCGTAATTTTCTTTTCCTGGTACATTCGTTTTAAGACATATTGTTGTCGCTCAAATCCGTATTTCAAATCTTTATCTTTCTTTATCTCACCATTTTGCAGGAAAGGTGTATAAGTATATGGATTTTGTGGCATCCCTGCAATATAGGCAGCTTGCGCTATATTTAATTTTTTAGCATCAACACCGAATATACCTTGGGCAGCTGCTTGAACGCCTGCGATATTCTGGCCATTTGTATTTCGTCCGAAACTCACCACATTTAAATACGCTTCAATAATCTCTTTTTTAGTTAATGACTTTTCAACTTTGAATGAAAGCATCATTTCTTTCGCTTTGCGTTTGAAAGAAGTTTCGTTAGTCAGCAGCTGATTTTTTATTAACTGCTGTGTTAACGTACTACCACCACTTGTGACACCCATATTTAAAAATTCTTGTGCTGTAGCACGGATAAATGCTTTAGGAACGATTCCGTTATGATGATAGAAGTTTTCATCTTCAGTCGAAATCAATGCATCGATGACATATGGACTGATTTGATTGTATTTAATGACTTCACGCTGAACATCTGCGTTAAGCGTTCCTAATGATTCACCTGTACCGAAGTAAACACTGGTACTTTGTGTCATCTCATATAATGACTTTTTTAGTGCAGCATTGTTTTTTACAGGTTCATCTTTTACCAGTGCAAGAAAATATCCTGTACCAAGGCCAAGGAGTAGGGTACCTAGTAAAATAGCGGTAATCATTAAAAAAAGAAACGTGCGTGTTAAAGTTTCATAAATTCCATGAAACCAAACATATGGAGTGAATTCTATAGATTTGAACTGATTTTTAATATGTTCTTTATTTGTTATAGTTTTGAAAAATTGTCTTTGTTTTTTCGCCATACAAATTTCCTCCTGAATAGTTTTTAGTATATCATAATTATTCTGTCTTGACGTTATAGTTTCTATTGGATAAACTAGTTACATAATTTAAATTAAACTGAATATCAAGGTTTTAGGACAAGTAGTGTGGCACGATGAATTTAGAGACTTAGTGGCTGGTGAAAACTAAGCATTGGAAACATGAATACACCTATACATTCGACCTTAAGGATAATGACCTTTTTCATTAATAAGTGATGATTTAATCATAAGTATGGTGGTACCGTGCAGAAGCACCCTTACATTTTTGTAGGGGTGTTTTTTTATCTAATTTATTAATAGGAAGTGAGTTATCTGTTTTATCAGTTTAAAGAATAAATTTTAGAGGAGGAACAAAGATGGCAAATGCTTTATTAGAAGAATTGAAGTGGAGAGGTTTAATTTATCAAGAAACTCATCCTGAAGAAATTGAAGCATTATTAAATAAGGAGAGCGTCAGTGTATATTGCGGAACTGATCCAACAGCAGACAGCTTGCATATTGGTCACTTGTTACCTTTTATGACATTAAAAAGATTCCAGCAACATGGCCACCGTCCCGTTGTCTTAATTGGTGGTGCAACTGGAATGATCGGTGACCCATCAGGACGTACCGACGAACGTACCTTACAAACACTTGAACAAGTTCAAAAGAACGTAGATGGTATTCGTTCTCAAATGGAGCAGTTGTTTGAATTTGGTGGGGCTACAGGGGCGATGCGTGTAGATAACAAAGACTGGTTAGGTCAAATTGATTTGCTATCATTCCTGCGTGATTACGGCAAACACGTTGGTGTAAACTACCTACTAAGCAAAGATAGTATTGCATCAAGACTTGAAACAGGTATATCGTTTACAGAATTTACGTATACTATTTTACAGGCGATTGACTTCGGACACTTAAACCGTGAGCACAACGTAAAACTTCAAATCGGTGGTAGTGATCAGTGGGGCAACATCACGAGTGGTTTAGAACTAATGCGTCGTATGTATGGTGAAGTAGAAGCGTACGGTATGACTGTACCATTAGTAGTGAAGTCAGACGGTAAGAAATTTGGTAAGTCTGAAGGTGGGGCTGTGTGGTTAGACCGCAAGAAGACGAGCCCATATGAATTCTACCAGTTCTGGATCAATACACCGGATAGTGATGTTATTAAATTCTTAAAATACTTCACGTTCCTAAGCAAAGAGGAAATTGAAGCATTAGAAACATCGGTAGAAACAGAACCACATCTACGCTTAGCGCAAAAGAAACTTGCTGAAGAAGTAACAAAATACGTGCATGACGAAGCAGCTTTAGAAGAAGCTATCAATATTACGAATGCACTTTTCAAAGGTGATTTAAAAGCATTAACAGCTGATCAGTTACGTACGAGCTTTAAAGATGTACCTCAAAAGACGGTTGAAAGCACAAATATTGTAGAAGTATTAATTGAAGCGGGTATTGCACCAAGTAAGCGCCAGGCACGTGAGGATGTGACTAATGGTGCGATTTCACTGAATGGTGAGAAGGTTACAGATACGAATCATGAAATTACTGTGAATGATAAGATAGAAGACGAGTTTACCATTATTCGTCGCGGTAAAAAGAAATACTTTATGGTGACATATCAATAAAAGTTCTTTGTTTTGATGAGATGAAGTAAATTACTTCATCTCTTTTTAATTTCTTAATTCAGCAGGGTTTAAAGCATATTTTTAAAGGGTAGAGTGAAATACTTACATAAAAGGAGATAAGATATGAAAAAATTATTAATACCTATTATTGGATTAGTTGTTTTATTGTTAATTATTGGTAGTATGTTGATCGGTCCTTACAATAAATTAGTTGGGCTGGATTCAGACGTAGAAAATGCTCAGGCAAAGATTGATACGCAATTACAACGTCGATTAGATTTAATCCCGAACTTAGTGGAAACAGTTAAAGGTTATGCAAAGCATGAAGAAAAAGTATTTAAAGATGTATCAGATGCTCGTGCAAAATTAGCAGGTGCTACTAAAGGTGATTCAATGGAAGCGAAGGCGAATGCCAATGCTGAATTAAACTCTGCATTAAGTCGTTTAATTGCGATTCAGGAAAACTATCCTGAGTTAAAAGCCGACGCACAGTTTACTGGTTTAAGAGATGAATTAGCTGGTACTGAGAACCGTATCGCTGTAGCACGTAATGATTACAATGATGTTGTAACAGTATATAATAAAGCAGTCAGAAGTTTCCCTGCAACACTTTATGCTGGTATCTTTGGTTTTGAGAAGAAAGAATTCTTTAAAGCGGATGAAGCTGCAAACAAAGCACCAAGTATTGATTTTAACTCTGATAAGGAAACTAAATAATGCATAAGAAAAAGTTCGCGATTTTTATCGCGCTCTTTTTAATCTTCTTTATTACTTTACCGGTTAGTGCAGCTGAACCATTGCCAAAACTGACACAACCTCGATTTGTGCAGGATCATCTCGGTATTTTCAAGCAAAATGAAAAAGATTTTATTAATCAACGTGGTGAAACCTTGCAAAAAGGAACAACCGCAGAAATCTTAGTCATGACCATGCCGACGATTGGGCAGGAAGTAAAGGGAGATTATGCACTCCGCGCTGCTCGTGAGTATGGTGTCGGAGACAAGGAAAAAGATAATGGTATTGTAATATTATTAAATCTTGATAATGGTAATGAATTTCAGAACAGAGGAATTAATGTTCAGGTCGGATACGGACTGGAAGGTGTCTTAAATGATGCGAAGGTCGGTGCATTAATTGATAAATATGCACTTCCTGATGTTAAGAAAGCTGTTGCACTAGATCCTAAAGGTAAAAGTGAGGAAAGTAAGGCACTTTATGCACAAGGGATTGGTAAATTATATAATGCAATTTTTGATGAAGTAAGTAAGAGTTATGGTTTTGATGGTGAGAAATACACGAGAGATACTCCGATGGCTGACGATAGTTCAGATGGTATCAGTGTATTTGAGATTATCATCGGTATATTTTTACTATACTTAATCCTCTCTATATTTATGGGAGGTGGCCGAGGTGGCGGTGGTGGACGCAGACGTTCATCAGGCCCAGTCATCTTCTTCCCGACCGGCGGCGGATTCGGTGGTGGATTCTCTTCAGGAGGATTCGGCGATGGCGGCGGATTCGGTGGTAGTTTTGGTGGAGGAGGCTTTGGCGGTGGCGGTGCTGACCGAGGTTTCTAATCAACACAAAAAGACTAGTCAAACGACTAGTCTTTTTTTAATCTTATTTTTCATCTGTACTTCTTAGCGTTAGTGATACTTCTTTTTCAGCACCATCGCGAATAATTTTAAAGGTTACTTTATCGCCAGCTTTATTATTTTTATAGATATAGTTACGTACATCACCATCAGACTGAACATCATGTCCTTCTATTTGAATGATGACATCTCCCTCTTTAAAGACTTTTCCTGCAACTTCATCAGCACTCGCAACAAGAGCACCATGATCTGCTTTAACCTTCATTTCGTCAAGATAATTTGGAGGTACGGCATCGATACTTACTAAAGCTAAGCCCATAAATGGTCGTACTACTTTACCATCTTTCACTAACTTTTCAATCAATACCTTTGTATCATTAGAAGGTATCGCAAAGCCAAGTCCCTCTACTTTATCCGCAGCAATTTTTAGTGTATTGATTCCGATTAACTGGCCTTGATTGTTGATCAATGCGCCACCTGAATTACCTGGATTGATTGCAGCATCTGTTTGGATGGCCTTAACAGATGATTCGCCAGCTGAAGTTTCAACTTGCATTGTTCTTTCCTTGGCACTGACAATACCTTCAGTGACACTACCAGATAGTTCAAGGCCTAACGGGTTACCGATTGCATAAACAGTATCACCGACTCTTATTTTTGATGAGTCAGCGAAAGCTATTGGTTTTATATTGTAGTTCCCGCTAATTTTAAGGACCGCAATATCAGTGAGAGCATCTTTACCGATAAGCGTCCCATCTACCGTTTTACCATTTGAAAGTCGTACTTTTAAATCCTTTGCACCTTCAACGACATGATTATTTGTTACGATAAAAGCTTCGTTATCAGTTACCTGATAAATCACCCCTGAACCTGTACCAGCTGGTGTTTCTTCACTGCTGCTATTGCCTCTTAATATATCAAAGATACTGCTATTCGCTTGTTGCATATTGATGACACCAACGACAGCAGGTGAAACACTTTCAAGCATGTCTGCGAGTTTGACATTGTTGCCACTTGTCTTCTGATCAACCTGAATCGGTGTTGCCACTTGTCCGTTATTATGAGAATCAAATATATCAGGAATGTGTGTCGCACCGATTGTAAGTCCTGATCCAAGGGCCGCAGCAAGCAATAACTTCAGAAATCCTGTTTTATCTTTATTATTGTGGTTATGTACTGAAGTGTATCTTTCATTTTCATCTATGGGTTGAGTATATGTAGTTTGTGTTTGTGTAGCTTGTCCATAATCTTTTTTGTCATGTTCAAAATTATCCATATGATTCCTCCAAAATATATATTCAGATAATTAAAAAGATATCATTAAATGACTACTTTTTCACACTTAAACCCTTGAGTTCACGAAATAGACAAAATGAATATTTATTATCTGTCGAAAATAATTTATGATAAAATAAATTAAAAATCAGTTTCGTTAAGGAGTTAACATTATGTATAAGTTTCTAGCAACTTTAATCTATTTGATTACAAATATCTTATTGCGTAAAGTGAAAGTCATTAACAAAGAAAATGTACCTGCACAGGAAGCTTTTATCGTAACTTGTAATCACCGTAGTATGGTTGAAATTATTATTCTTGCAATGGCATTATATCCAAGAGAAGTGCACTATATGGCAAAACAGGAATTATTTAAAGGGAAATTGCTGGATAAGTTTTTCAGATCATGTAATGCTTTTCCGGTAAATCGAGATAATCCTGGGCCATCGACCTTAAAAATACCTGTAAAATTAATAAAAGAAGGAAAGATTGTAGGTATCTTTCCAAGTGGTCGACGAGTAGATAATGCACCGATGAAAAAAGGAGCAGCAACAATTGCAGTAATGAGTAAAGCGAAGATCTTACCCGCAGCATATGATGGGCCAATTCATTTCAGAGATATTTTCCTTAAGAAAAATAAATGCTATATTATTTTCGGCGAGCCAATTGACAGCACAGAATTTACAGCACAATATAAAAAGAATGAAGCGATCGAAGCAATAACTCACACGCTAGAAGAAAAAACTAATGCACTGATAATGAAAATAAAAAACGAAGCGTAGATACTACGCTTCGTTTTTTAGAGTCTTGTATAAATACGTTTCTTTATCCTCGGGATAAATAAATTCAAGTTTAATAATTTGAGATTTGTTTGTTTTGTCGGCAATAGCCTCTGTATTTTCCTTCACTTTATTGATGTAAGTCGTTTTCTCAACTTCATTTTGAATTAATTTATATTCTGTTTGCTCATCAGATGTGTAAGGATAAGACGTTTTCAGTACGATGATACTCATAAGTCTTCACCCACTTCCAATTATAATTTTTACTTATATTTATCTTTCCCGTATTTTGAATACATAAACTAGATATTAAGAATAATTTAATCTTAAAGTTCAATTTATTCTCATAAAATTAAATGTGCTTTGGTATTCCAAAAGAAGTAGCAGATAAAAATAAAAATCAATATATTAAATATTCTGAATTTATAGTATAATTTATTAAAAGTCAGATGGGGGTGCATCATGAAGATACATAAAGATAAAGAAGATTCCGTAATAGATTTCATCGATGGAATAGAAGAAGATAAAAGAAGAAAAGACTGTTTAAAACTTCTAAGTATCTTTGAAGAAACATCGGGATATATCGGTAAAATGTGGGGACCGAATATAGTAGGGTTTGGAAAATATCATTATAAACTCGATAATCAAATAGAAGGAGATGCACCACTCATTGCATTCGGTGTGAAAAAGGGTAAAATCAGTTTATATTTCGCACCAGATAATCGTAATCGAGATCGATACCTGAAAGATTTAGGGAAGCATACGCTAGGCAAGACATGTGTGTATGTGAGTGATATTGATGAAATTGATATTAATATTTTAAAACAACTCATTGTGGATTCAATGAAATACTTGTTAAATCAATATGAGAAGGCATAAAAAAATAATGAAACAAGTTATGCACTTGTTTCATTATTTTTTATTTCATTTGGAAATAAGCTATGTTCCAGATTGCTAAGCTTTGTATAAGTTTCATCATCTAAAGTGTCGATTTTCTGTTCATCTGTAAACAGTGATTCAATTAATTCGATATCAATATCTGTTGCAGTAGATATTTGATAAGCAGTTAATCTACCTTTAAATAAAAATGGAAGACCTCTCATTCAATCACCCTTAAATTTTTTATTGCTCTATTATATCTAAAATGAGACATAAATTAAAGACTTTTTTTAGACTACAATATATTATCGCATATAAGACTTAAGATGTACACAAAATATATTCATATCACATGAAATGCTTATTGAAGTGGTAGCATATTAATAATAAAATAAGGTGCATTGAAAAATAATATATCATAGGAGGTAAGAAGATGTATTCTTTCTTACAAAGATTAGGTAGAAGTTTAATGTTACCAGTCGCTGTACTACCTGCAGCAGCCTTGTTACTTGGAATAGGCTATTGGATTGATCCTGATAAGTGGGGAGCCAACAACCAACTAGCAGCATTCTTAATAAAATCAGGAGGCGCAATATTAGATAACTTAGCTATTCTTTTTGCGATTGGCGTAGCACTCGGTATGTCAAAATCAAGAGATGGTGCAGTAGCACTCGCAGCAGTTGTGGGATTTCTGGTAGTTAAAACCGTACTCGACCCTTTATCAGTTTCTAATATTTTGCATGTAAGTGTAAAAGAAGTTCCACCTGGTTTTGATAAAATCAATAATGTGTTTGTAGGTATCTTAATTGGATTAATTTCTGCATGGACATTTAATAAGTTTCATAAAACTGAATTGCCAGCAGCATTTGCTTTCTTCAGTGGTCGAAGACTAGTCCCTATACTTGTTTCGATTTTTGCAATGTTATTATCAATTGTCTTACTTTTTGTTTGGCCAACTTTATTTGGATTATTACTTGGATTTGGTAAATGGATGACAAGTTTAGGCGCAGTGGGTGCAGGTCTTTATGGATTCTTCAATCGTATTTTAATTCCAACTGGTCTCCATCACGCATTAAACTTAGTATTCTGGACAGATGTAGCTGGTATTAATGATATTCCTAAATTTAAATCACAAGAAGCGGTTAAAGGTGTTACGGGTATGTACCAAGCAGGGTTCTTCCCGGTAATGATGTTTGGTATCCCTGGTGCGGCCCTTGCCATGTATCATTCTGCGAAAACTGAAAGACGTAAGGCAGTTTCAGGTATCTTTCTTGCTGGAGCAGTTGCAGCATTCTTAACAGGTGTAACCGAACCTGTTGAATTTGTTTTCATGTTCATAGCACCAGCACTATTTGTAGTTCATGCCATTCTTACTGGTCTTTCAATGTTTATTGCTGCGAGTATGCATTGGACAGCAGGATTTGGATTTAGTGCCGGTTTCATCGATTATTTCTTATCTTTAAGAAATCCTAACGCCAACCAACCTTATATGTTATTAGTGTTAGGTGTTATTTACTTTATTCTGTATTATGTAATCTTTAGAGCAGTCATCAAGTGGATGGATATTAAAACGCCTGGTCGTGAGTCTGAAGAGGAGATTGCACGCATGGCTGCAGAACAAAATCGCAATGATTTAATTGAAAATAACGAGACTGAAGTTGTGACACAAACACGTCCTGGTAAATATGATCAGTTAGCACAGTCGGTAATTGCTGGTGTAGGTGGTAAAGAGAATATCGAAACAGTAACAAACTGTGCGACACGTCTTCGTTTTGAACTTAAAAGTAATGCTGTTGTAGATGAAGCGATGATTAAACGTGCTGGTGCAGCTGGTGTTATGAAGGTTGGTCGTAAAAATGCTCAAGTAATCATCGGCACGCATGTTCAGCAGGTTGCTGATGTTGTTGATGAATACTTAAAATAGCTATTCTTAAACAGTCCATTTGGGCTGTTTTTTTTATAATAATGCTTTAACGTAATGCTATAATACCATAATACAATTTTTGGATATTGTATTGTAATGTAAACGATTTCATTTTATAATTATGTTGTCTGAATTATTAGAAAATTAAAAAGGGGTATGGACATGACATTATTATTAAACGGTGAGTCGATTACAATTGATGAAATTAGAAAGTTTATTCAGGAAAATGATAAGGTTGAGATATCTCAGGATGCACTCACACGTGTGCGCAAGAGTAGAAAGACAGTTGAAAAAATTATAGCAGATAAGGAAACGATTTACGGGATTACAACGGGTTTCGGTTTATTTTGTGATGTGTTGATTGATCATGATAAATGTACGGATTTACAGTTACATCTTATTCGTTCTCATGCTTGTGGGGTAGGTCAGCCGTTTCAATCAAATGTTTCACTTGTAATGATGGTTTTACGTTTAAATACGATGTTGAAAGGTCATTCTGGTGTCACAGAGCAACTTGTAGACCAATTAGTATTCTTTATTAATGAACGTATTATTCCAGTTATTCCTGGACAAGGTTCACTGGGTGCTTCAGGAGATTTAGCGCCTTTATCTCATTTGGCACTTGCACTGATTGGTGAGGGTGAGGTTGAGTACAATGGGAAGATTCAGCATAGTGGTGAAGTACTGAAAGAACTAGGGAGAGAAAGCATTATTCTGCAGGAAAAAGAAGGACTTGCATTGATTAATGGGACACAAGCAATGACCGCACAAGGTGTCATTAACTATATTGAAACAATAGATGTAGCTTATCAGGCAGAATGGATTGCCTCACTTACACATCAAGCCTTAAATGGTATAACAGATGCATATCATAAAAATGTGCATATCGTGCGAAATAATAAATGTCAGGAAGATGTTGCAAGCCGAATGCTGGACTGGCTTGAGGGTTCAAAGTTAACGACGAGACAAGGGCAGGTTCGTGTGCAGGATGCTTATTCACTGCGTTGTATTCCACAAATACATGGTGCTAGTTTTCAAGTATTCGAATATGTCAAAGAGAAGCTTGAAGCTGAGATGAATGCTGCTAATGATAATCCACTTATTTTTGATGATGGAGATGAAACACTTGTGATTTCAGGGGGGAACTTCCACGGTCAGCCTGTAGCATTTGCACTGGACTTCCTTAAAATAGGTTTAAGTGAATTGGCAAACGTTTCTGAACGTCGAATTGAACGTCTCGTTAATCCTCAGCTCAATGGAGATTTACCTGCTTTCTTATCGCCACAACCTGGTTTACAAAGTGGAGCGATGATTATGCAATATGCCGCTGCAAGTCTAGTGTCTGAAAATAAAACTTTAGCTCATCCTGCAAGTGTAGATTCTATTCCTTCTAGCGCTAACCAGGAAGATCATGTTTCAATGGGCACAATTGCTTCAAGACATGGTTATCAAATTTTAGAAAATGTGCGTAATGTACTTGCGATAGAATGTATTATCGCATTACAGGCAGCAGAAATTAAAGGCATTGAATTATTGTCACCCAATACAAGAAAAAAATACGAAGAATATCGACAAATCGTACCAAGTATTTCAGAAGATCGTCAGTTCCATAAGGATATCAAAGTTGTATCAGACTATCTTAGACGAGAGGCATATGAAGGAGAGTTTACTAAATAACATGAAAAAAGCCACTCATCATCAGAGTGGCTTTTTAATACTATTTTTTTGTAAATGTTTCGTAATAACGACGACCTTTTTCATAATCAAGGCGTCCTTCCCATTTAGCGATAACTAAAGTAGATAATGAGTTACCTACAACGTTTACAACCGTACGCATCATATCTAAGATACGGTCGATACCAATGATAAGTGCTAATCCTTCAGGGTGGATATTCATTGCAGTAAGTGTTGTGATCAATACTACGATTGATGTTCCAGGTACGGCAGCCATCCCTTTAGAAGTTAACATTAACGTAACAAGTAATACTAACTGTTCAGTAACTGATAAATGAACACCGTACATTTGTGCAATCGTTAATGCTGCAATAGATTGGTATAACGCTGAACCATCTAAGTTAAATGTATATCCTGTAGGTACTACGAAAGAAACGATTTCTTTAGGAGCACCGAATTTCTCCATCTTCTCCATAATCTTAGGTAAAACAGTTTCAGAACTTGAAGTAGAGAAAGCTAAGATTAACTCTTCTTTCAGAATAACAAGTAAATGGAAAATGTTAATTTTACAAATAGCAGCAACGCCGCCAAGTACAACTAAAATAAAGAATACCATAGATCCGGCAACTACAAGTGCTAATTTTCCAAGTGGAATAAGAGCGCCTAATCCTAAGTTAATAATTGTAACAGCCATAAATGCAAATACACCGATTGGTGCATATTTCATGATTTGATTCGTCATCCAGAAGATAACATCTAAGAATCCATCAAAGAAAGCTCTTACGGGTTCACCTTTTTTACCAATTGCAGCTAAACCTAATCCAAAGAATACTGAGAAGAAGATAACTGGTAGTAATTGACCTTGTGCCATTGAATCAATAATATTCGTTGGAATAATATTAACAATCGTATCAATCATATGATTACCATATGTAGAGTGAGCTGCTGCTTCCGCATTCGTTGTATACTTTGTTACATCACCTTTTGGTAATAAGTTTTTGTCGATACCAGCACCAGGTCTGAAGATGTTTGCAAAGATGATACCTAAACCAATTGCAATTGTTGTGATGATTTCAAAGTAAAGTAAAGTTTTCCAACCGTAACGTCCAACAGTTTTCATATCACCAGTACCAGCGATTGAGATGACTAATGAACAAAATACGATAGGTACTACAATCATTTTAATAAGATGTAAAAAGATATCGCCTAATGGCTGAAAGTAATTAACGTACTCTGTCTTACCATTTAATAGGGCACCGACTACTACACCAAGGATAAGTGCTAATAGTATTTGCATTGGTAAGCTTATAAATTTCTTTTTTGTTTTTTTAATTTCTGTAACTGAACTCATTTTATCGTATCCCTCTTTTCTTCCGTACTTGATTATTTTATTGCTAAAATAATCGATTGTCAATTCATTTTTCTAAAAAAGTCTGAAAATTCTGTAGTTATTATGTTATAATAATATTGTTTTATTTGTTCAAAAGATGCATAAAACCTTTAAAATAAATTTTTTTAAATATAGCAAATTTATTAAATGTAAACGTTAACACAGTAATGAATACATTAGATTATTATAAAAATAATTTTACAAAAAAAGATTTTCAATAATAGGGCATGAATTGAATTAGTTAAATATTGAACATAAAACTTTTTTGAAATAATTTTATTTTTGTATTTAACATAAAAAATTACATAACAACTTCATTAATTTAAGTTGTTATGTATATTTTTCTTCTTATTTAAATGGATTACCATCTAAATAGATACTTTCTATAATAATATCTACATTCCCTTTTAACGCTCTGGTAATCATGCAATTTTGCTCAGCTTTCTCAATTAATCTTTTGAGTTTGGATAACATGCCTTGGTCTAACTGTTTCTCTGTTGATTCAAGATAGACTTTATAAGTGATACTATCATAGTGTTGCAACCCTTTCACTACGGAAATAGCAGCAGTAGCATCAACATGATCAATTTCTACGGGTATATTATTTTTATCAAAATAAGAGCTCATGGTGATGGTAAAACAAGTTACTGCTGCAGACATCAGCATTTCATCAGGATTCGTTCCGATGTCAGGACCATTCATTTCTTTTGGTATTGAAATTTGTGATTTCAAATGTTTATTTTCTATAATACCGGTGCCGTGATAACCACCTTTAAATCTGGCAGTACAGTGAAATGTATGTATTGTCATATTTATACTCCTTAACTAAATATAAAAATAATTTACCTTAAATTTAAAATTTATTAATAATACAAGGTTAAATTTAAAAACCTCTTAATAATTTATTGATAAAGTTATCATATCAATTGAGAGGAGAAAAATCATGAAAAAAACTTTGATTTCAGCTTTGATGCTTTCTGTTGTATGTTTCACTATAAGCGATGCAACGTTTGCCGCAACGAAAAATAAAGAAGTAAAGACTATCGCACATCGTGGTGCAAGTGGATATGCGCCGGAAAATACGCTAGCAGCATATGACAAAGCTGTAGCAATGAAGGCAGATTACTTTGAAATTGATTTGCAACTGACTAAAGATGGACATTTAGTATCGATTCATGACAATACTTTAGCCCGCACTACCAATGGCAATGGCTTTATAGGTACAACAACTTTATCTAAGATCAAACAGCTCGATGCAGGAAGCTGGTTTAGCACGGAATTTAAGAATGAAAAAGTTCCGACTTTCGATGAGATTTTATCACGCTATAAAGGTGCCCGAACAGGTATATTAATTGAAGTTAAATCTCCTGAAATTTATCCGGGTATTGAGCATAAGATCAAAGCCACACTTGAAAAGTATCATATGACAAATGGCGCGAATAATAAAATTATTATTCAGTCATTTAATCATGACTACATAAGAAAATCTAAAGCGCTACTACCACGCATTAAGCACGGCGTACTGATAAGTGCAGCTTCTTTTAAGACTTCGGACACATATTTGAAGTCATTTAGTAATTATGCCGATTTTTATAACCCCTCATATAAATTAATCAATAAAAGTTTAGTTGATAGAGCACATCGCGCTGGTCTTAAAGTAGAGCCTTATACCGTGAGAAAGAAAGAACAAGTTGGACCGCTTCTTGAGGCGGGAGTAGACGGTATTATTACGGATTATCCTGATTTTGTTACCAATACTGTATTTCACAAATAATTTAAACCTGGACTGATATTTAATCAGTTCAGGTTTTTAAATTATTTACATGAACTTTGAAAATGCATCTGGTACTTTACATTATTAACGAAACTTATATAAAAATTAAGAGTCAATTAATAACTGCTTGTTATGATTAAATTATCCAGATAAAGGAGAGTGACAATGAAAAGAACCTTTAGCTTTGTATTAATTGTTATATTGACTATGCTTTTAGTACCACAAGAGGTTAATTCAGTTTCACAGCCTGTTCATGAAGTGACGACAGTTGCGCATCGCGGAGCAAGTGGTTATGCACCTGAAAATACGATGGCAGCTTATGAGCTTGCACTAAAGATGCATGCAGATTATATAGAAATAGATCTGCAACTTACACGAGACGGGCAACTCGTTGCAATTCATGATAATACTCTAGAGAGAACGACTACAGGTTCTGGCTTTGTTGGGGATAAATTATTAGCTGAAATAAAATCATTAGATGCTGGCATTAAGTTTAATCCTAAATTTGAAGGAGAAAAGGTTCCTACTTTTGAGGAAATACTAACTCGCTTTAAAAATGAATCAATAGGTATTCTTATAGAGATAAAAACACCGGAATACTATCCTGGCATCGAAAATAAAATAAGAGAAGCACTTGTGCATTACAAGCTGGATAAGGCGACTAATCGCATTGCTATTCAGTCGTTTAATCATCATGCAGTGAAAGTATCTAAGTCATTATTGCCTGCTTTAAAGCACGGAGTACTGATCAGCCCTAAGAATCCACGCATTAACACGCGTGATATAAAATGGTTTAAGACTTTTGCAGATTTTTATAATCCATCAGTAAAATTAGTTACACGTGAACTGATTCAGCGGGCACATCAAGAGGGCCTTAAAGTAAAACCTTATACCGTAAGAGATCAGTCATTAGTTGAACCCCTGTTAAATCAAGGAGTAGATGCGATTATCACGGATTACCCGGATTTTGTAAAACCTTATAGTAAGGGTTACGATGAGAGAGACGAAGAAGCAATAATACGTAATAATAATGTTGCTGCATATTAATAAAAAAAACACCAATCGTATGATTGGTGTTTTTGTTTGAACTAGCTTATCTTGAGTAGTACTCAACGATTAACTGTTCATTGATTTCAGCAGATAATTCGCTACGTTCTGGAACGCGAGTGAAAGTACCTTCTAATTTTTCTGCATCGAAAGTTAAGTATTCAGGAACATGGTTAGATAATTCAACTGACTCAACGATGATGTTTAATTTTTGTGATTTTTCACGAACTGAAATTACTTGACCAGGTTTTAATTGGTATGATGGGATATCTACACGAGCGCCATCTACCATGATGTGACCGTGGTTAACTAATTGACGTGCTTGACGACGAGTACGTGCTAAACCTAATTGGTAAACAACTGCATCTAAACGAGATGCTAAAAGTGCCATGAAGTTAGCACCGTGAATACCTTTCATTTTACCAGCACGGTCAAAGATTGTGCGGAATTGACGTTCGTTGATTCCGTACATGTAACGTAATTTTTGTTTCTCTTGTAATTGTAAACCATACTCAGATAATTTTTTACGTTGGTTAGGACCGTGTTGTCCTGGTGCGTAAGGGCGTCTTTCTAATTCTTTACCAGTGCCGCTTAATGAAATACCTAAACGACGAGATTTTTTCCAAGTTGAACCTGTAAAACGAGCCATAATGTGACTCCTCCTCTTTTTTGTTTTTTATGCAAAAAACAAAAACATGATAAATGCTAAAGCCGATATAGTGTCATTCCGTGTCTTCGCCTTATAGCTTCGGTTACACAACACGCCAACATAGGGGACACCATAGCGCGACTTAATATTTATCTGCTATCTTCGTTTATTCACATAGATGTTATTATAACATGAAGCATTGATATGTCAACAACATATTACACTAATTTTGCAATATGCTTTTCAAGAACTTTTACAAATGCTTCTAAACCTGTTTGATCATCTTCTGTAAAACGATTTTTGATAGGCGCGTCAATATCTAATACACCAAATACATTTTGATTGATGAGGATAGGGATGACAATTTCCGACTGGCTTGCTGCATCACAAGCGATATGTCCGGGAAACGCGTGAACATCTTCAATTCGCATTGTTTTAATTTCACTGACAGCAGTACCACATACGCCTTTACCTACAGGTATTGTGACGCAAGCTGGCTTACCCTGAAATGGACCAAGTTGCAATTGACCATTTTTCATTGTGTAGAATCCGACCCAATTGACATCTGTTAAGAACTCATTAAGCAATGCACTCGCGTTCGCCAGGTGGCTTACTACATCATCTTCACCGTTTAACAAAGCATCAAGCATTTGATTTAATGTTGGATAATCTTTAATATGGTTAAATTCAAACATAAATACACTCCTTTTTAGAAAAATTATTTTATAGTTGATGGATAAGCATAAAAATATAAATTTTCTTCATCATTTATATTAGTTTTCAATAGTGTAACGAATTTGATAACTTTTCACAATTAATAGTTTTTGTAGAACAAAATTTAAGTTATAATAAGTAAGAGTAATTTGGAAGGAATGAATATCGATGATATATGCCATAGTTGGAATAATCGTTTTAATATTAATTATTGTAGGTATAATGTTTTACTTACGTAACCAGAAAAGAGCAGCTGTTGAACGTGCTGAAGCGAGAAAGAATGAAATAAAAAATTTGCCGTTCCAGGATGAATTGGTTAAGGTTAAATCACTGAATTTAGCAGGACAGGCAAATAATAGATTTCAAATGTGGAAGAAAGAATGGCAGACAGTACTCAATGAAGATATTAAAGCATGTGAACTTACTATTAACGATGTAGATGAAGCGCTCGATAAGTTTAAGTTTAAAGAGAGTGAAGAGAAAATCGTTGAAAGTCATCACTTGCTTGATCAGATAGAGAAAAAGTATCAGCACTTTACAGAGGATATCAATCAATATCTTTCTTCTACGAAAGAAGACGAAAAGAAGTATGACGAATGTAAAATTATCTACAGAGAATCAAAACGTGATGTTTTAGCCAATCGTCATCAATTTGGTGCATCTGCTGATCCGCTTGAAGCACAGATTGAAACTTACGCACCTAGAATTGAAACATATGAATCTTATATTAGTGATGGTAATTATGACGATGCACATGAACATATCACTGTTTTACATAACGAGATGACACAGCTTAAAGAAGATATGGAAGATATTCCGTTACTTATTCGTGATGTTCAAAAAGAGTTACCTGGACAATTTCAGGATATTCGCTTTGGTTGTCGGGACTTAAAGATTGAAGGTTATAATTTAGAACATGTTAAGGTAGATAGTAACTTACAAACACTTAAAGGTAAATTAAACTTAGTAGAGCCATTAATAGCACGCCTTCAATTAGATGAAGCTGAAGAGATTATCAATGAAATTAACGATTCGATTGATGAGATGCTTGAGTTAATTGAATATGAAGTAAAAGCTAAAAGCAAGGTTGAAACAACTAAAGAAATCATTACTGACCAGTTATTCCATGCTAAAGATATGAACTATACAATTCGCACTGAAATGGAATATGTTAAGGAAAGTTATTACATCAATGAAGAAGATATTCAGAAAGTTCGTCAATACGAAAATGAAATTCAAAGCTTAGTGACAGTATATGATGAAATATTAACTGAAACAGCTAAATCGAGTATTCGTTATACAGAAGTTGAAGATAACTTAAAATATATTGATGACCATGTGAAGGTGATTAATGAAAATCAGGATAAGATTCAGGAACATTTAACGAATTTACGAGAAGATGAGCAGGAAGCTCAAAAAAATATCCTGAAGATTCAAGCGAAGAAGGAAGAAGTTTACCGCCGTCTTCTTGCCTCAAATTTATCAAGTGTACCTGAACGTTTCATCATCATGAAAAATGAGATTGATATTGAAACACGTGAGGTTCATCAATTATTTAATAAACGACCAATGAATGTAACGCATGTACGCGATAAAGTAAACAAAGTGTTACTGACGATGAATACATTTGAAGCTGAGGCACTTGATGTGTTAGAACATGCACAGTACGCTGAAAAATTAATTCAATACGGTAACAGATTTAGAAAAGAAAGACCGGATGTCAATAAAGATTTAAATGAAGCTGAACGTTTATTTAGTAACAATCGCTATAAACGCGCTGTAGAAATTGCTGAGGCAGCAATTGAGCGTGTAGAACCGGGAGTTACTGAAAAGATCGAAGCAAGTGTTATGAAGCAAAGACATCAGTAATAAAATAAGTATTTAAAAGACTTGAATTCATTCAAGTCTTTTATTCATTAGAGGTGAATGATGAATTATTTAGATAATTGTGCAACAACGAAACCAGATCCAGAAGTTTTAAAGACATTTAATACAGTTAATACAACTTATTTTTTTAATCCTAGTAGTCCACATGGTAAAGGGCTTGAAGTAAGTAAATTATTAGAATCTGCTCGTGACCAGATTAAAGCATTACTCGGGCTTAAACATCAAACGGTTATTTTTACAAGTGGAGCTACTGAATCCAATAATTTAGTGATTACAGGTATGGCGAGAAGTAAAAAGCAGTTTGGTAAGACGATTATTACTTCAAAGTTAGAGCATCCTTCTGTCCTCGAAACAGTGAGAGCACTTGAAGAAGAAGGTTTTAACATACAGTACGTCAAATTTAATGAAGATGCGACGCTTGATTTAGCACATTTTAAATCATTACTGAATCAGGATGTTGTGATGATTTGTCTCATGCATGTCAACAATGTAATGGGTGCTGTCCTGCCGATTAAGGCTATTCATGACTTGATTCAGGATTATCCTAAGATTCATTTTCATGTAGATTGTGTACAGTCATTCGGTAAACTGCCGATTGATGCGAGCTTAATGGATAGCTTTGTTTTAAGCGGACATAAATTTAATGGAATAAAAGGACAGGGCATACTTGTCTTTGATCAGTTAGTGACGATTACACACACGTTATTTGGCGGAGGTCAGGAATATGGCTTTAGAAGCGGAACTATTAATGTTGCTAGTGATGTTGCATTAGCTAAAGCAATGCGTATTGCACTGAATGAACAAGAAGCGCTAGTTGAACGCGTAAAAAAATATAAAACACAAATAGAAGACGCAGTCCGTAACTACCCCGGAATACGTGTTAATTCCGTACCGGACGGAGCACCGCATATTGTTAATCTGGCATTTGTGGGTGTAAAAGGTGAAGTTATTGTCAATAGCTTTTCAAAACGTGGTATTATGATATCTACAACGAGTGCATGTTCCTCAAAACGCGCAAAGTTAAATGAAACATTAACTGCACTTCATGTATCAGAATCAGCAATTACAGGCAGTGTACGTATTTCTTTTGATAAATATACGACAAAATCAGATATCGATGCCTTTTTGAAGGCTTTTGACGAGATATACGAAGAAATGAAGGAGTTATTAATAAAATGAAATTTGATCATATTTTAGTAAGATACGGAGAACTGACTTTAAAGACAGGTAATCGTAATACATTTGTCAATCAATTAAAAAGTAATATTAAATATGCTTTAATTCCTTTAGAAGGTTATAAAGTATTAGCAAATCGCGACAGAATGTATGTCGAAGTAACAGAAGAAGCGGACGTCGAAGAAATAATGCGTCGTATTTCTAAAGTGTTTGGTGTACATTCGGTGAGTCCGGTCGTGAAAGTCGAAAAAGATATCGAGGCGATTAAACAAGCAGCTGTCGTACTCGCTAAAGATATCGATGAGCCTGGGAAAACTTTTAAAGTTGACGCAAAGCGCTCAGATAAAAGTTTTGAGTATGAAACGTTTGATCTGCAGCAAATTCTTGGGAAAGAAATATTATCAAACATTGATCATTTAAGTGTGAAAGTTAAAGACCCAGACTATAAACTGCTTGTTGAAATTCGTCGTGACGCAGCTTACCTTTACTCACGTGTCATTAAAGGTGCCGGAGGATTACCAGTCGGTACTGGAGGTAAGACGTTACTCATGTTATCAGGGGGCATTGACTCACCTGTTGCAGGAATAGAAGTCATGCGACGAGGCGTTACAATCGAAGCGATACATTTTCATTCACCTCCATTTACAAGTGAAGAAGCTAAGCAGAAAGTTATCGACTTAACCCAGATTATGGCAGAGACAGCTGGAGAAATAAAACTTCACTTAGTTCCGTTTACTGACATTCAGAAAATGATTCATAAAACAGTACCAGAAAACTTAACGATGACTTCGACACGACGAATGATGATGCGTATTGCAGATCAATTTGCACGCCAGATAGATGCAAGGGCCTTAGTTAATGGCGAAAATCTTGGGCAGGTTGCATCGCAAACATTAGGCAGTATGTATGCGATTAATGCAGTGACAAACTTACCGATTCTGCGTCCGTTATTAACTTATGACAAAGAAGAAATAGTAATTAAAGCTAAGGATATCGGCACATATGATACTTCTATCAAGCCATTCGAAGATTGCTGTACAATCTTTACACCGAAAAATCCTAAGACTAATCCACGACTTGATAAGGTGGAAAGTTTCGAACAAAAAGTTGACTTCGAAGCGATGATAAAAACTGCAATTGAGGGTATTGAAACATTAACACTATCTAAAAATAATAGTAAGAAGGAAAATGATTTTTCTGACCTGTTATAGGAGGGAATGTTATGTTGAATAAAAATGTTGTCATTGCACATCGCGGGGCAAGTGCCTATGCACCGGAACATACTTTCGCATCATATGATCTAAGTCATTTTGATTTGGCGGCAGATTATATTGAACTGGATGTACATATGACCCTGGACGGTGAGGTCATCGTGATGCATGATGAGACAATCGACCGTACAGGCTTATCACATGGCACGATTAAAGAAATGACGCTGGATGAAATTAAACAAGTGCGTATTGGAAAATGGTTCAATGATAAGTATCCGGAGCTTGCGAAAGATTATTATTTAGAGCAAACTGTGCCAACATTAAGAGAAGTCTTAAAGCGATACGGGCAAGCAAATTATTATATAGAAACAAAAGCTCCGGATATTTATCCGGGGATGGAAGACAAACTTACTGGTATTCTAGATGAGTTTCAATTACTCACAGAAGTACGTATGAAGAATTATCAAACAGTGATTCAATCCTTTAGTCTGGAAAGTCTGATTAAGATGAGTCAGTTAAAGCCTGGAATACCCCTTTTATTACTCTGTAAAAAAGGAATGCTGCGTGGGATGACTGATGAAGATTTAATGAAGATTCAAACGTTTGTCTATGCAGTCGGACCGAATTATAAAGATTTGGATGGTGAATTGATTGAACGTATGCATCATCTCGGATTTTTAGTATTTCCATATACTTTGAATAACGAAGAAGATATGGAACGATTGATTAACGATGGAATAGATGGTGCATTTACGAATAATCCGGATTTACTCAGAAAACAATTCAGGATGGATAATGGTGAAATATTTGAATAGCAATTGTAGAAGATAGATGAGTATTATACTGATCTATCTTTTTATTTATCTCGAACTAATATATATTTATATTTAAAGGGGAGTTCAACATGGATATTCAAATATTATTGATTTTAATTATTTTTGGTTTTTTAGCAGCATTCATTGATTCTGTTGTAGGTGGAGGTGGACTAATCAGTATACCAGCATTACTTGCCACAGGTATGCCACCATCAATGGCACTCGGTACAAATAAGCTTGCATCATCATTTGGTTCATTTACTTCTGCATTATCATTTATCCGTTCACGCAAAGTAGATTTTAATATCGTATTAAAGCTTTTCCCGTTATCATTTATTTTGTCGATTGTGGGTGCATTCGTTGCAACTAAATTACCACCTGAGTATTTAAAGCCGTTAGCGATTATTATGTTATCACTAGTATTGATTTATACCCTCTTCAAGAAAGACTGGGGAGACATTTCAACGTATAAGAAACTGACAACAAAAAAGATGATAGTGTTTAACGTTGTCATTGGTTTAATTGGTTTCTATGATGGTTTTCTCGGTGGTGGAACGGGCAGCTTTTTATTATTTGCCTTTTTGATCATCGGTTTTGATTTCTTGAGTGCAGCTGGTAATGCTAAAGTATTAAACTTTGCGAGTAATTTAGGTGCATTGCTGCTATTTATCGTTTTAGGTCAGGTGAATTTTGTCTATGGCTTAAGTATGGGGGTAGCGATGATTGCAGGAAGTTATGCTGGCAGTCAGTTTGCAATCCGTAAAGGTGTATCTTATGTAAAAGTTTTATTTGTATGTGTGACAATCCTTTTAATTGGTAAAAATATTTATGATTATGTGAAGGAATACCTATAAAGGTGTTCCTTTTTCTTAACCTTAAAATTACCTTAAATATCCTGACATGTTCTTTGTGTACCCAGTTTATTTTGATAAGATATATATGTAAACAAATTGTAATATGGAGGAGAAATAATGAGTAAAAGAGTCATTGCGATAATTGTTGCAGCGGTTTTATTTATTTTAGGTACATCAGTTAGCTTTTTTACAAGTGCAATTACAAGTGATTTTTCAAAATCATTTGAAGAAGGTATGGGTAATGAAGATAGTTTAAGTACTAATGTCATCGAAGGAACAGATGCAGGTCATCAAATTGCACGTATTGAAGTAGATGGTGTGATTCAGGATACAGGCGCGCCTGGTATATTTGAAGATGCAGGTTACAATCACGCAAAAACTTTAAAAGAACTAGAAAAAATTAAAGAAGATGACAATATTAAAGGTTTGATGCTTGTTGTTAATTCTCCTGGTGGTGGGATTTATGAGAGTGCTGAAATCCACGATGCAATAAAAGCCATTAAAAAATCTGGTAAGAAAGTTTATGTTGCTATGAAAAATATGGCTGCTTCAGGTGGATATTATATTTCTGCACCTGCAGATAAAATTTATGCATCAAGTGAAACGATTACTGGTTCTTTAGGTGTTATCATGCAATCGATGAACTATAAAGAATTAGCAGATAAATATGGCGTGAAATTCAATACAATCAAGAGCGGTCCGCATAAAGATATTATGAGTCCTACTAAAGAAATGGATGAGGAGGAACGTAAGATACTACAAAGCTTTGTTGACGAGAGTTATGCAGCGTTTGTAAAAGTTATCAGTGAAGGACGTCATATTCCTACCGAACAGGTGAAAAAAATAGCAGACGGTCGTATTTATTCAGGTTTACAAGCTAAAAAATTAAAATTAATCGATGAAATTGGTCTTGAGAAAGATGCATTAAAAGCGATGAAAGCTGATTTAAAAGCTAAGAATGCACAAGTGATTGAGTTTAATAGTGATGATTCATTCTTTGGAAAAGATTTCTTTGCAGCAAACTCATTTGCAAAACAATTGATGGGACAAAGTGATGTTGATCGCATCCAGCATATCTTATCAAAGCGTCAAGGTCTTGAACCAATGTATCTTTACGGAGAGTAGGTGGAATTGATGTCAGAATATAGTAATAAGGCGCATGTTGTACATCATACTTCACCCTATGTTGATGATGCACAATTCAAACAGAATAGAGACATGCGTACAAGAAAATTAGAAGATGATATTTTAGAACTCACACATGCAGGTTTTGGAATTCGCTTCTTAGCTTATGTAATAGATTTAATACTGATACATTGTATAAATAGTATCATCACTGCACCTATTGTTAAAATAGGTGGTTTAGAAGATGTTTATCTAGGCATAAAGTTATTCTCTGTCGAGCATATTTTAAGCGCAATAATTTTCTTCAGTTACTTTGTGATATTAACATATTGTTTTAGAGCAACTTTAGGTAAAATGATTCTTGGATTAAAAGTTTTAAGCACAAAAGAAGATAAATTATCTGTCGAAACTGTACTCACTAGAGAATTATTCGGGCGATATATCAGCAAATCTTTCTTTTCACTCCTTTATCTTGTTGTATTATTCAATCCGAAAAAACGAGGAATTCATGATTTATTGAGTGATACGTATGTTGTGAAAGAAGATAAGGAACATATCAGACAGTTTATATTAAATGAAGGTGTCCGTGACTTAAGCGTATAGTTTTATAATTTACTGCATTCATGGTAAATTATTAAGTGACAACACTTAAGGAGGAAGACAAATGACACAAGTAACTTTTAAAAATAATCCAATAACATTATTAGGTGAGTTAGTAACTGTAGGAACTCAAGCACCTGACTTTTCAGTATTAGATACAGATTTAAACGTTAAAACTTTAGCTGATTTTGATGGTAAAAAGAAATTAATCTCAGTAATTCCATCAATCGATACGGGTGTGTGTGAACAACAAACACGTAAATTTAACGAAGAGGCTGGCAGTGTTGATAATGCTGTTGTAATTACAATCTCTGCAGATTTACCATTCGCACAAAAGAAATGGTGTGCTGCGAACGGATTAGATAACGTTGTTACATTAAGTGACCATAAAGATTTATCATTTGGAACAAATTATGGTGTAGTAATGGAAGAATTACGTCTTCTTGCTCGTTCAGTATTTGTATTAAATGAAAATAACGAAGTGGTTTACACTGAATTAGTATCTGAAGGTACAAATCACCCTGATTATGATAAAGCTATTGAAGCATTAAAATCAATCTAATTAATACTATGTTAATTACTGCCCCAAGTGGGCAGTTTTTATTTGAAAGGGAATAAATATGATAGAAGAACTATTTAAACTTATTGATGAATCGTCAAAAGAGTTACAGAAAGAGAATGGACACAGCTTTATTGAAAATTTAGGACTGGCATTAGAAGATATTTATTTGAATAATCGTGATACATTGGAACGTAGTACAGTGGTTGAGCGACGAAAAGCTTTTCAATTTGCTTATCTTAGCATGTTGAAAGAAGAGATGATTCAACCAAATCATCAGATGACACCTGATAGTATCGGATATTTAGTGGCATATGTGATTCGTCTTTTCTTAGAAGATAAAAAGGAAATAAAAATGCTGGATTTAACAAGTGGGACTGGACATTTATCTGCTACTGTCCATGAACAAAATCCTGAAATTAATTTTGATCATGTTCTTGTGGAAGTAGATCCAGTATTGTCACGCTTAAGTGTTCATCTGGCAAATTTCCTTGAAGTTCCTATGGATGTTTTCCCTCAGGATGCAATCATGCCACTACCTGAAGCTGATTTTGATATTGTGGTGGGTGATTTTCCAATTGGTTATTATCCTGTTGATGAACGTAGTCATCAAATGAAGCTAGGTTTTAAGGAAGGACATAGTTATAGTCATCATTTACTGATTGAACAAGCCGTAAAGCATCTTAAGCCGGGAGGGCTGGCATTTCTGATTGTTCCAAGTCAATTATTTGAAGGTGACAATGTAGAACAGCTTCAAAAATTCATTGCAACAGAAACAATTATGCAAGCATTCCTTAATTTTCCGAACAGTCTCTTTAAATCAGAAAATTTGCGCAAAAGCTTGTTAGTGCTTGAAAATAAAGATGTTAATAAATCTAAGCCGGTCGAAGTTTTGTTAGCTAATATTCCAGATTTTAAAGATGACAGAAAAATGAAAGCCTTTTTAGATGATTTACAAAATTGGTATTCAGAAAATCGTAACAAATAGTACTGTATTATTATTGATTTAAACCTGTATTAATGATTAAATAAGATTGTTAATAATATTTTAGGAGGATTTTCATGAAGAAAATTATGGCAGTTAATGCTGGTAGCTCGTCTTTAAAATTCCAATTATTCGAAATGCCAAATGAAAAAGTTTTAACAAAAGGATTAGTAGAACGTATTGGTATTAAAAATTCAATTTTCACTATCACTGTTGATGGGGAAAAACATACGACTACTTTAGATATCAAAGATCACGAAGAAGCAGTAAATATGATGTTAGAACAAATGAAACATTATAACATTATTAAAGACGTTAATGAATTAGATGGTACAGGTCACCGTGTTGTACAAGGTGGAGACTTATTCCCGACTTCAGCATTAGTAGATCGTGATGTAGAAGAGAAAATCGGTAAATTAATCGAATTAGCACCACTTCACAATGCAGCAAATTTAATGGGAATTCAAGCGTTCAGAAGAATGTTACCAAATATTCCTCACGTAGCAGTATTTGATACATCATTCCATTCTACAATGCCTGAATCAGCATTTCTATATAGCCTGCCTTACCAATACTATACAGCACATAAAGTACGTAAATATGGTGCACATGGTACAAGCCATAAATACGTAGCACAACGTGCAGCTGAAATGATGGAGAAAAAACCTGAAGAAGGTTTAAAAATTATTTCTTGTCATATTGGTAATGGTGCATCTATTACTGCGGTTAAAGATGGTAAATCTGTAGATACTTCTATGGGGTTCACACCACTTGCAGGTGTTACGATGGGAACACGTACAGGTGACATCGACGTAGCGACTGTACCTTACTTAATGCATAAATTACACAAATCTGCTGAAGAATTATTAAATGTCTTCAATAAAGAATCTGGTGTTTTAGGTATTACAGGTATTTCTAGCGATATGCGTGACATTGAAATTGCAGCTGAGAAAAAAGAAGGCCGTGCTCAATTAGCGTTAGATATGTATGTTGATAGAATTCAAAAATATATCGGTCAATACGCAGCTGTTATGGGTGGCGTAGACGGTATCTTATTTACTGCTGGTGTAGGTGAGAACTCTGACACTATTCGCGCTGCAGTATGTGAAAAATTAGAATTTTTAGGCGTAAAAATTGATGCTGAGAAAAACAATGGCTTACGTGGTAAAGAAGCATTCATCTCAACTGATGATTCTCGTGTAAAAGTTATGGTCATCCCAACAGATGAGGAAGTAATGATTGCACGTGACGTAATGGAATTCGGTAAATTAGGTTAATTAAAAATAAAAAGACTGGCTATTTTTATGAATAGCCAGTCTCAGATTGAAGACAAACTCATTTTCATTACATGAGTTTGTCTTTTTTTAAAGACTATATTCTCATTTATTCGAAGAAATTTCTTCGAAATTTAAATTATTGACTATAATGCTAAGCCAATTGAGTATCTTTGATAACCCAATTGGCTAACTTTTTTAAATTCATGCATGCACAAATAAGCGTGGTTTCCATGGACACTTTTTTCAATCCTCTAAACTTTGTCCATCTCATACCATGCTGTTCTTTAGCGTCACCAAATCTTCTTTCAATAGTTTGAGACCTTAATTTATATCCCATTCTTCCTTCTTCTGTATGTCTTATTTCTTCAACATCTTCTAAGTATTCTTGCCAAATATGTCTTTGAATTTGCTTTTTATATTGTTTATTTTCTGTACATTTATTTAGAAATGGACATTCTTTACATACATTTGGGTTAGAATGATACAATTTAAATCCTTCACGATCAGTACGTGTGTATTTAAGGGGGTGATTTGCAGGACAAATATATTCATTGTAATATTCATCATAAACAAAATCATTTTTTCTGAAACGGTCCTTTGGACCTCTTGGTCTAGTATATGGCATGTAAGGAGTGATTGACTCTTTAAATAAAAAGTAAGCATTAAAAGGTGTTTTATATCCAGCATCTACAGCCAAGGTTTTAGGTTTAATTCCTTTATCTTTCATTCTAGAAATCATAGGTGCCAATTGAGTACTATCATGAATATTACCTGGTGTTACGTGGTGATCTACAAAAAATCCATTTTTATCAACACAAGCATGTAAACTATAAGCAAACTGTTTCTCACGTTCACCTTTAACATAGTAACCAGCGTCAGGATCTGTCAGACTTTCTTTCTTTTCTTTTTCTTCTGTCTTATGAGTTGGGGTGAACTCCTTTTTTCCTTCAGATTTACGAACCTCGTTTATTTCTTTATCTAATTCATCCTTATAATGAGCGACTGATTTTTTTACTACAACTTTTCTAAATCTATGTTTATTAGCATTTGCTTTTATATGAGTAGAATCAATAAATAAAGCTGAGGTATCAATCAATTTATGTTGCATCGCCAACTGTAGAATGTGTTCAAATATTTCTTCAAAAAGTGTATTATCACTGAACCTTCTAATATAATTCTTACCGAAGGTAGTGAAATGAGGAATCTTATCCTGAAAACTGTATCCAAGATACCAACGATAAGCAACATTTGTTTCGATTTCTTTTATTGTTTGTCTCATTGATTTTATTCCGAATAATTTTTGTATTAATATTATTTTACTAAAATCACAGGGTCTATACTTGGACGACCATTATCAAGACAATATTTATCTTCGACTAGAGGATAAATAAAATTCAAATCCAATACTTTATCTACTTTTCTTAGTAAATGGTCTTGTGGAACTAAATCTGAAATTGCAACAACCTCTAATTGATTTCTTTTATCTTCTGATTTACTCAACAAAATAATCACCCCAAATCATTGTTAATATTATTGTATAAAAAAAGACTGAAGACTTCATCTCCGAAGGAGACTTTGTCTTCAGTCTGAGACTGGCTATTTTTATGAATAGCCAGTCTTTTTATTTATCTACAATTTAATATACTATTAATGCTGCTTATGATTTTTTCTTTTTAAATCTTCATAAGCCATGTAAAAACAAACACATATTGAAATGATAATTGCAAGTTGCATTATTACCACCTCCTATGAGTTACGTTGCTATTTGTTTTGATCCATAAATTCTTTTGTTGCAACTTCTGGTTCAAAGTTATCTGGCATCGTTTCAGTTCTGACAACAAGGACATCACATTCCGCATGTCTAACGATTGCTTCAGACACTGATCCGATGATAAAGCGTTCTACTGCATTTAATCCTGTAGATCCACACATAATAAGATCAGCATTTAATTTTTGAGCGATTTTTTTAGGGATGATTGTTTTTGGTGAACCGTACTCAATTAATGTTTCTACAGCTGTAACACCACGTGATTGTGCAACTTTTTTATATCCATTTAATAATGACTCTGCAAATTGTGTTGCACGTTCTGAGATTGAACGATCATATGCTTCTACGCTTGCATAGCTTCTTGTATCAATTACGTTGATGATATGGAGTTTTGCATCATTACGTTTAGCAACCTCAACTGCCTTATCAAAAGCCCACTCCGCTTCACTTGATCCATCGACTGCAATTAAAATATTTTTATAGACTAACATATTAATCCCTCCACTTATTATTTTCTTCACTATCATTATAGCACTTAAAACTTAAGATTGATGTGATTAAATTATCATTTTTGGTTTATTCAGAAAACTAAGAAAAAATAATTTTACTTTTCGCACTAAAGTGTTAATATGGTCATGTAAGCGTTATTATTTATAATTAAGGGGATGAATTGTAATGTTAATTGGTATTCCAAAAGAGATTAAAAACAACGAGAACCGTGTCGGTTTAACACCTGCCGGAGTTCATGCATTAGTTGAAAATGGTCATACTGTTCGCGTGGAATCAGGCGCTGGTATCGGTTCATATTTCAATGATGCAGATTATAAAGAAGTAGGGGCTGAAATTGTATCTGTAGAACAGGCTTGGGATACAGAGATGGTCATTAAGGTAAAGGAACCTTTAGAATCGGAGTTTAAATATTTCAAAGAAGGATTAATTCTTTTCACATACTTACATTTAGCGCCTGAAGTTGCGTTAACGAATGCTTTACTTGAGAAGAAAGTGGTTGGTATTGCCTATGAGACAGTTCAATTACCGACTGGTGGTTTACCTTTACTTTCACCGATGAGTGAAGTCGCAGGACGTATGGCAACTCAAATTGGTGCACAATTCTTACAAAAGACAAATGGCGGTAAAGGTATCCTGTTAGCAGGAGTTCCAGGTGTTGATAAAGGCCGCGTAACAATTATTGGTGGGGGTCAAGCAGGTACAAATGCAGCGAAAATGGCTGTTGGGTTAGGTGCTCAAGTTACAATATTAGATTTATCACCAGTCCGTCTACAACAGTTAGATGATTTATTTGGTAATCAAGTACAAACACTAATGTCAACACCATTAAATATTGCTGAATCAGTTAAGAATAGTGACTTAGTGATTGGGGCGGTATTAATTCCTGGTGCAAAAGCGCCTAAATTAGTAACAGAAGAAATGATTAAATCAATGAATCCAGGTTCAGTTGTCATTGATATTGCAATTGACCAAGGCGGAATCTTTGAAACTTCTGATCGCATCACGACACATGATGACCCTACATTCATCAAACATGATGTTGTTCATTACTCAGTAGCAAATATGCCTGGTGCTGTACCACGTACTTCTACAATGGCATTATCAAATGCAACAATTCCATATGCATTACAAATTGCGAATAAAGGTTATAAACAAGCAGCATTAGACAATGAAGCAATTCTTAAAGGGTTTAACACTTTAGATGGCCATGTAACATTTAAAGCAGTAGCAGATGACCAAGGTCTAGAGTATGTGGAAGCAAAATCTTTATTAAATAAATAGACAAAATTGAGCACCCATTTTTATGGGGTGCTCAATTTTTTATTTTTCGTATGCAGTTAATATTTCATATCCATCCTCAGTAACGAGAATATCATCTTCTACACGCACACCAACTTCACCATGTAAATAAATACCTGGTTCAATTGTAAAGCACATACCTGGCTTTAACGTATCATCATTTGCTGAAGAGATGTCAGGAAACTCATGTACAGTAATACCAAGTCCATGACCTAAACGGTGCGGAAATGCCTCTCCGTATCCCTTTTCAGTGATATAGTCACGAGCTAATGCATCAATGTCACTGATTTTAGCTCCAGGCTTAACGCCCTTAATTGCGCGTTCATTCGCTTCAGTGACTATAGCGTGGATTTCTTTATGGAATTCAGGTGGTGTACCAAATGCAATCGTACGAGTGATATCAGAACAGTATCCTTTATAGATTACACCTAAGTCAAATAGCACATATTCGTCATTTTTTAATTGACGATTGCCAGGCGTACCGTGTGGGCTTGCTGCATGGTCTCCAAATAGGACAGTTGTACTAAAACTCATGCCAGAAATGCCTTCCACTTTTAAAACTTCTGCTTCAAGATATTGTGCCACTTCTTTTTCTGTAATGCCTGGTTTCAACTGGCTAACACCGATGCGAAGTGCTTCATCTGCATAATGCGCAGCTTGTTTCAAAATGCTGATTTCATCGTCTGTTTTGATATTGCGCATGTCTTTGATCAATTGATCGATTGATTGAAGGGACTCAGGTTTGAAAACACGTAGTAAAGATTTCTCGCGTTTCACCGTTACATGTTCTTCTTCGATATACAATTCTTCATGATCCGGAAATTTAGTATTTAATTTTGCAATTTCAAAGGCATCTTCAGTATCAGAATAACCGAATGTAGTCATGCCTGAAGCATTCACTGCATCTTCCACTTCCATGTTAGGGACGATTAGGCAGGCATTATCCTGAGTGATATATAATGCTGTCAAACGTTCATGAGGATCTGATAAAAAGCCACTAAAATAGCTAATGTTGTCGGGTGTAGTAATCCATGCATGATGAATCGATTGATCCTTCATAGTTTGTTGCAGATTGATTAGCGTTTGTTTCATAGTTTTATGCTCCTTCTTATAACGAATAATTATAGTGTATGCAAGATGAGATTAAGATTCAATTAATATTATCTATCAATCTTTTTAAAACTTTCATGAATAATGTATAATAAGGAAAAGACAAATGAAAGAGGTGCTTTAAGTGGACGTATTTTTTCATGGACAATCTTGTGTTTCTTTTGAGAGCAACGGTAAAAAAATTTTAGTAGATCCGTTTATTACAGGTAATAAACTTACTGATTTAGATGCTTCTAAAGTTGAAGCAGATTATATACTGCTTACTCACGGTCATGGAGACCATTTAGGAGATACAGTTGCGATTGCTAAAAGAACAAATGCTACGGTCGTTGCAACACCAGAGTTAGTTTCATATTTGAATGGTCAGGGGATAACAAATACGCATCCGATGAATATTGGAGGAAAATGGAGTTTTGATTTTGGTGTAGTGAAATATGTACAGGCATTTCATAGTAATGCTTTATATGATGATGAAGGAAACATTATTTACTTTGGTATGCCATGTGGTTTGATAATTGAAGTAGAAGGCAAGACAATTTATCATACTGGAGACACTGGATTATTCTCTGATATGAAGCTCATCGCTGACCGTCATCCGGTAGACTTATGTTTTGTTCCGATCGGTGATAATTTTACGATGGGTATAGATGACGCAGCATATGCGATCAACGAATTGATTCAACCAAAATTAACAGTACCGGTTCACTACAATACTTTCCCTTACATTGAAGTGGATCCACAAGCATTTAAAAAACAGGTATCTGGTGCTGTTGAGATTTTAGAAGCAGGACAATCAGTTACAATTTAAGTTATAAAAGTTATGGAAACTAGGTGGCAAATTGACTAAACATGAACAAATTATCGCACATATTTCTAGTCTTACTGTAGGTAGTAAGATTTCGGTGAGGCAAATAGCAAAGGATTTGAACGTTTCTGAAGGTACAGCATATCGTGCGATAAAAGAAGCGGAGAATAATGGGATTGTCTCGACAATAGAACGTGTGGGAACTGTAAGAATAGAGAAGAAAACGAGAAATTCAATTGACCGACTGACTTTCGCTGAAATTGTTAATATCATTGATGGACAAGTGCTTGGTGGTAGAAGTGGGCTGCATAAATCACTTACTAAATTTGCGATTGGTGCAATGGAAGTTGAGGATGTCAGTAAATATTTAGGTGAGAATACACTGCTTATCGTTGGTAATCGTGTAGAAGTACAAAAACTTGCGCTGAGCAGAGGATCAGCTGTTCTTCTCACTGGTGGATTTGATACGACTGAAGAAGTTAAAAATCTGTCAGATCAGCTTGGACTTCCAATCATATCATCAAATTTTGACACGTTTGCTGTGGCAAATATGATTAACCGTGCAATTTATGACCAACTGATAAAGAAAGAAGTATTAACAGCACAAGATATATTAATTAAACTTGATGAAACCAGCTATCTGAAAGAAAGTGACTCAATAAGTGACTGGCACGCATTGTCTGAAAGCTCAAAACACACACGCTTCCCGGTTTTGGATGCGAATAATAAATTGAGTGGTATGGTGACGAGTAAAGATATTTTTAATCAGAATCCATCAGAGAAGATTAAGAAAGTCATGACGAAATCACCTGTAACTGTTAACTTAAATACAACAGTTGCGAGTTGTGCGCATATTATGATTTGGGAGAGTATTGAATTACTCCCGGTTGTCTCAAGATATAATAATTTACTTGGTGTTGTTTCAAGAGAAGATGTACTAAAAGCCATGCAATCTGCAGACAGACAACCACATATGGGAGATACATTTAACGATCAGGTATTAAAGAAAATGAAATTTAATAATGACCAAATCTCTATTCAAATTACACCTCAAATGTCCAATCAATATGGAAGCTTGAGTAAATCTGTATTTCTTGCAATCATTGAAGAAGCAGTGAAGTTCCACAGTAAACGCTATATTCGCGGAGATGTATTGATTGATAGTATTAATATCTTCTTTATAAGAACGGTTCAGATTGATTCAATATTAGATGTAGAAGTGAGTCTCTTGGATATGGGGCGTAAGTTTGCGAAGATGGAAATTGACATATTACAAAATAATGTTGCAGTAGCCAAAGCGATGGCTATTCTACAAGTTATTGAACATTATTATTAAAAAAAGATTGAGGCATTTGCCTCAATCTTTTAATCATTTATCTTCTGCTGCGTTGTTGCTTACGTAAAGATTCCCATGCAGCATCTTCCTTATCAAAGTTACCTTCAAAGTACTTTTTAGCTTTAACTGCATATTGGTAATTATAAAGTGCATAAGCAATTAATAACCCGCAGATGATATACGTCCATGTTCCGGGGAAATTTAATATTTGTGTGACTGCAAATGCTGCCATAAATATTGCAAAGCATTGTTTAGCACGTGCTCTATACCAGGCGCGTCTAACATCTCTAATCTCCCTGAACACTTTTGCGATATTATAGAGTGTAAAGATAAAAGAAAAAATCATTATCGTTACGAACGTCATGAGTATGTAAGGAAAAATAACATCCATTTTTAAAAACCTCCAGTCTTAAAAATTATAGCATAACTTTATAGACTGTAAATCAAACATTCAAAGGAGAATTTATGAATAAACGTGATATCAGCACTTTAATAGAAAAAATTAATACATACGAAACCATTATTCTGTTCAGACATGTTCGTCCAGATCCAGATGCATTAGGTTCACAATTAGGATTTAAGCATGCGATTTTAAAGTTATTTCCTGGTAAACATGTATATGCAGTGGGTAGCACTGTTGATAATCTTAGTTTTATAGGCGAGATGGATGAAATTTCTAGTGACGTATTTTCCGATGCTTTAGCTATTGTTTTAGATACTGCCAATGCGCCGAGAATAGATGATGAACGCTATCAGTTATGCGCAGAAACAATTAAAATTGACCATCATCCACCTGTCGATCAATATGCTGGATTAAACATCGTAAATACTAACAGTTCTTCGACGAGTGAGATAATTTACGAAATATTGGTAGATATAGGATACGGCCGTGACCTGATTACACGAGACGTCGCACGTTGTCTTTATATCGGTATTGTAGGAGATACTGGTAGATTTTTATTTAACAACACATCAAGCAGAACGATGGCAATCGCTTCGGAATTACTGGAATATGATATAGAACATACAGCATTAATTAACACGATGCAGCAAAGAGATTTAACATCAATACGTTTTCAAGGATATGTGTTACAGCACTTTAAATTTGAAGAGGGTGTTGGCTATATTTATATTACGAAAGCAATTTTAGAGCAGTTTAATATTTCAGCGAGCAATGCTTCTCTTTTTGTAAATAGTCTGGCAGATACTCAAGGGATTAAAGCGTGGGCTTTTGCAATTGATGAAACGAATGAAATTCGAGTACGTTTAAGAAGTAAAGGTGTTGTCATTAACGAACTTGCAGCTGAGTATAATGGAGGGGGGCATCCATTGGCAAGTGGTGCTTCTGTGTATAGTGAGGAAGAACTTAATCAGCTTATTGAAAAATTAAAAACGTTAGTGAAGCATGCATAAATATTTGTGAGGTGAGAAAATGGTTGTACATTTAAATATTCATTCATCATATGATTTACTACACTCAACAATCCGAATCAATCAGTTGGTGGAACGTGTGAAAGCAATGGGACAAACATCAGTAGCTATTACAGACTTGAATGTATTGTTTGGTGTACAGTCATTTTACAAAGCATGCATTGCAGCTGATATAAAACCGATTATTGGGATGGAAGTTATTGTAACGGACGGTATAGAAGACTGTAATACGGTGTTACTTGCAAAAAACAATGATGGATTTAAAAACTTAATGCAGTTATCATCACGCATTCAGTTAAAAAATATTGCAAAAATATCACCAGACTTACTGAAACAGTATAGTGGTGATCTCATAATCATCTATAAAAAATTACACTCTAATCAAGCTCACTTTATAATCCAGGATGCTGAATTTTATGTAAGTCATGATAGTACGATGGACGGTAGAAAAGTTTATATTGATGATGTTAGGTACATAAATTCAGACGGTGTCGTAGATTTAAGTATTTTAAATGCTATTGATGAAAATAAGAAAATGAATCTGGAAGCGGTAACGCTTAAAGCTGGAGATAAGTATTTAAGAACAGAAGAAATGCTTATTGATATTGGCATAACTCGTGAAATGTTACAAGTAACGCATGATATCGCTGATCAATGTAATGTAACATTTAAATTCGCAACGCACCTGCCAAAGTTTCCGGTCCCACATAATCAAACAAGTGAAGCTTATTTAATGGAATTACTTAATCATAATAAATTAAAGATTCCGGAATTTAATGCTGTATATGAAGAAAGGTTGAAGTATGAATATGAAGTAATCTGCAAGATGGGTTTTGCAGATTACTTTCTGATTGTCAGTGATTTAATACATTTTGCCAAATCAAACGATATATTAGTTGGACCTGGTCGTGGTTCAGCAAGTGGTTCACTTGTGAGTTATGTACTCAATATTACGACGATTGATCCTATAGAACATCATTTACTCTTTGAACGATTCTTGAATCCAGAGCGTGTGACGATGCCTGACATCGACATAGATTTTGAGGATACAAAGCGAGATGCGGTCATCGATTATGTCATAGAAAAATATGGCGCATTCAATGTTAGTGGTATTGTCACTTTCGGTCATTTGTCGATGCGTGCAGTAATGCGTGAAGTTGGGAGAATCCTTCAGTTTTCTGAAGATGAACTAAAAGAAGCAAGTATGTTACTCGGTCATAAATTTAAAGATCTAGATGATGCGTATCAGGACGATGCATTTTCAAGGTTTGTAGATGGTAATGATCGCAAAAAGAAATGGTTCTCCATAGCAAAGTCACTTGAGGGTTTGCCACGACATACGTCTACCCATGCTGCCGGTGTAATCATTCACGATCAGATATTAACAGACTATGTACCGCTTGTAATGGGTGATGACATCCCGCTAACCCAATGGAATATGACTGAAGTAGAAGCAATAGGCCTACTTAAAATTGATTTTCTGGGATTGCGCAATTTAACGATTATACATAATATTATGCGCAGTATTCAGACACAGTATGGTCATAATATTCAGCTGGAACAGATTCCTTTTGATGATACGAAAGTATTTCAGTATTTATCTGCTGGAGATACGATGGGAATCTTCCAGCTGGAATCTGATGGTATACGTAATGTGCTGAAACGTTTAAAACCTGAAACGTTTGAAGATATTGTTGCAGTCCTTAGTCTGTACAGACCGGGCCCAATGGAACAAATTCCTGTATATATTGAGCGTCGTCATAACCGTCAAAATTTTCAGTTGTTACATGATGATTTGTCCGACATACTGGCATCAACCTATGGTGTTATTATTTATCAGGAACAAATTATGCAGATAGCCAACAAATTTGCAGGATTTAGTTACGGAGAAGCTGATATATTAAGACGTGCCATGAGTAAGAAGAACCATCAGGCGTTGATTGAACAGCAGCAGCACTTTATTGAGGGCAGTATAAATAATGGATATTCAAAAGAGCAGGCGATAGCAATCTATGATTTGATTTTGAAGTTTGCTAATTATGGATTTAATAAGGCGCATGCAGTAGCATATGCAAAAATCTCATATATCATGATGTATTTTAAAGTACACTATCCAAACATCTTCTATGCAGCGACCCTCAGTAATCAGATAGGTGTAGAACAGAAAACAAGAGAAATAATTGCGGAGATCAAGTCGAAACTGATTAAATTATATCCAGCAGATATCAATCAAGCCGGATGGTATTACAAACCTCGAAAAGATGGCATCATGATGTCGCTAGGCATGATTAAAGGTGTCGGATATAAGAGTGTCATTGAAATCACAGAAGAGCGAAAGAAAGGACCATTTAAGGACATTTATGATTTTTGTGCACGTATTCCAAAGCGTGTGAAGTCAAAATCGCTACTGGAAGCACTCATTCATGTAGGGGCATTCGACAATTTCAAGGAAAACCGTGCGACGCTTCTTGCTTCTCTTGATGCAATTCTGGATGTTGAAAAAGAAGCATTTGGAGAAATGAATTTTCTGGAATCGCTCGGTCTTAATAAAAAGAAAACGTATCATTATCACGAAGAAATGTCAGAGGAACAGAAAGCTAAATATGAGTCAGAATATCTTGGCTTCTATATTTCAAAGCATCCAATTGAATCATTGTTTAATAAGCTTCAGTATTTACCGTTATATCAACTGGAACAGCGTGCGAATAATCAATATATGCTTATATGGGTTGAGTCACTGAAAAGAATTAGAACAAAAAAAGGTCAGCCCATGGCATTTATTTTGGCGATGGATGGCATGCATCAAAAAGATTTGGTTGTGTTTCCGGCTATATTTCATAAATTTGAAACAATCATACAAACAAACCAGCCTTTAATCATCAAAGGTAAATTTGATGCTAAAAAGGCAGACCAGATTATTGTCAGTGAAATGATGACCGTAAAATCATTTATTGATCATATACATCAATCAGCTTCAAAACTTTATGTCAGAGTGCCTATTGAAAACAAGCAGTTGTTAAGAGAGAACGGCGATATTGAAGTAATATTATTTAGTGAATACACTGACAGCATGGGATTTATCGGATATAGCGATCTTAATCAATTTATTGCTGATTACAATCCAGAGGATATTCGGTTAATTTAGCTTTTCAAAAATCAAAAAGATATGATATAGTTAACCTTAGTGGTCAGACCACTAAGGTTTTTTATAATGAAGGAGGTAATGGTGTGAATCCAATACCGAATAAAGGATTTAATACTGTAATTACTGAAATTAATACAATCATCAAAAGGAAAAACTTAACTGCTGGAGATAAGCTCCCGTCTGAACGTTACTTAAGCGAGAGTTTGAATATTAGCCGTTCAAGTGTCAGAGAAGCACTGCGCGCACTCGAAATGCTGGGAGTTATTGAAACTCGACGTGGTGAAGGTACTTATATAACTGAAATGGACAATAATCAATTCATAGAGATGATTGCAGGCTACGTTATTACTACGGATACGCAGCAAGCAGAAATCACTGATTTTATACATATGTTAGAAAGGATTGCAATGGATTCACATCCAGAACAGCCCATTAATGAAGCAATTGAAGCGCGAAATACGATAATGTTTCGTGTATGGAAATTATTAAAGCAGTTTGAAAAGACATATGAAATAGAGGAGTCATAATATGTTCAAAGATATTTTTAAACGCAATAAAAAGAAAAAATATGTAGCTGTTCAACATATGAAAGACAATGATGTACCGGAAGGTATCATGGTAAAATGTCCAAAATGTAAAAAAATTATGTATACAAAGGAGCTAAGTTCAAATTTAAATGTATGTTTTCATTGTGACCATCATATTGCATTAAGTGCATATGAGCGTATCGAAGCTATTACTGACAAGGATAGTTTTGAGGAATTTGATCAGGTAATCGCCTCGCAAAATCCATTAACTTTCCCGAATTATTCTGAAAAACTTGAAAGTGATAAAGAAAAGACAGGCTTAAATGAAGCTGTTGTGACTGGGGTAGGGCGTATTGACCAACATCCATTTGGAATATGTGTAATGGATGCCAGATTCAGAATGGGATCGATGGGAACGGTTGTAGGTGAAAAAATCAGTCGATTAATTGATTATTGTACTGAACATGAGTTACCTTTTGTCATCTTTACCGCAAGTGGTGGCGCTAGAATGCAGGAAGGCATCTTGTCCCTTATGCAGATGGCCAAAACGAGTGTAGCAATAGAACGTCATAGTGAAAAAGGATTGTTATTTATCTCATATATGACACATCCAACGACAGGTGGAGTTTCTGCAAGTTTTGCGTCAGTGGGTGATATTAATCTGGCAGAACCGGAAAGTTTAATTGGGTTTGCCGGTCGACGTATCATTGAACAAACTATCAATGAAAAACTACCAGAAGATTTTCAGACTGCTGAATTTTTACTTGAGCATGGCCAATTGGATAAAGTGGTACATCGCAAAGATATGAAAGAGACGCTCAGTAAAATCATTGCGATGCATTCGAAAGGGGAATAACTATGGCTTTAGATTTTGAAAAACCTTTGTATGAAATTGATCGTAAGATTGAAGAATTAAAAAAATATATGGCGAATGAAGGTGTAGATTTAAGTGATGAGGTGAAAACACTGGAAATTTCACGCGTCGAAAAATTTAATGATATCTATGATAATCTAACACCATGGCAACGTGTACAGATTGCACGTCTGGCTGAGCGTCCTACAACACTTGACTATATCGAAGAAATATTTGATGACTTCATTGAATTACATGGGGACAGAAATTTTCGTGATGATCCTGCGATTATTGGGGGTATCGCACGTTATAAAGGTAGGGCTGTCACTGTCATAGGTCACCAGCGCGGAAAAGATACGAAAGATAACATATTTCGAAATTTTGGTATGGCACACCCGGAAGGTTACCGTAAAGCATTAAGATTAATGAAACAAGCTGAAAAGTTTAAACGTCCGATTATATTGTTTATCGATACGAAAGGTGCATATCCTGGTAAAGCTGCTGAAGAACGTGGCCAGAGTGAATCAATCGCAAGAAACTTAGTTGAAATGGCAGCACTCACTGTCCCGGTTATCTCTATTGTAATTGGAGAAGGCGGAAGTGGTGGAGCGCTTGGATTAGGAATTTGTAATCGCTTATTAATGCTTGAAAACTCTACTTATTCTGTGATTTCTCCTGAAGGAGCAGCAGCACTATTATGGAAAGACAGCAGTCTTGCCCAGCTTGCAGCAGAAAGTATGAGAATAACAGGACCGGATTTACTGGAATTAAATATTGTAGATGAATTGATCAGTGAAGTTAAGGGTGGCGCACACCTTGATTTGCCACAACAAAGTCAGTTGATTGATCACGTGATCAATAAGCATTTAGATGAGCTCATACAGTTATCACCTGAGCAATTAAAGAATCAAAGATACGATAAATTTAGAGCAATTGGAAGTGAAATGTAAATTTATCGTTCTGTATTTATACAGTTGTTACAAAAATGAAAACCAAATGTAAGCTTTAATTAAACCCGTTTTATAAAATAAGACGGGTTTTTATCTTGAAAAAATATAAAACGTTTACATCTGTTATAATACATGATTTTAATGGATATAAGCTTTGGATTGTGTTAATTTAAAAGTATCAATAGACAAAAGGTGAGGATAATACTATGAAAAAGATAGCGGTATTAACAAGTGGTGGGGATGCACCTGGAATGAACGCAGCAGTACGTGCGGTAGTACGTAAAGCAATGTACCATGATATAGAGGTTTATGGGGTATATCAAGGTTATCAGGGATTAGTAAATAATAATATTCATAAAATGGAACGTGGTACCGTAGGGGACAAGATTCAACGTGGGGGTACTTTTCTTCAATCAGCACGTTGTCCAGAATTTAAGGATCCTGAAGTACGCCAACGAGGCATCGAAAATTTAAATAAATTAGGTATAGAAGGTTTAGTTGTAGTGGGTGGTGACGGTAGTTACCGTGGTGCACAGCGATTAAATGAAGAGGGCATTAAAACAATTGGTATTCCCGGAACGATTGATAATGATATCAACGGGACTGATTTTACAATCGGATTTGATACTGCGTTAAATACTATTATTGAAGCAATCGATAAGATTCGAGATACTGCATCAAGCCATGAGCGTACATTTATCGTTGAGGTAATGGGACGAGATGCTGGAGACTTAGCATTATGGTCTGGCTTAGCGGGCGGAGCTGAAACTGTGTTAATCCCGGAACATAAAAAGGATATTAAAGAAATCGCAGATAAAATCCAGCAAGGTATTGAACGTGGTAAGAAGCATTCTATCATCGTTGTAGCTGAAGGAGTTATGAGTGGTCATGAATGCGGTGAGCAATTAAAGAAATATATTAATGTCGATACGCGTATCTCTGTACTTGGGCATATGCAACGTGGTGGTTCACCATCAGGTCTAGACCGCGTACTTGCAAGTAGATTAGGTGGATATGCTGTAGAGTTACTGATGAATGGAGAAACTGGATTAGCTGTAGGTATTCAGAACAATAAGCTTTCTAAAACAACTTTTGATGATATCTTCTCTGCAACACATGCAATTGATGAGCAGATGTATGAATTATCTAATGAATTATCTATATAATAAAAGTGAATTTAAAATATATTGATGCACATATATTAACTTTAAATTAAAATACCGGAGGCTCATAAATATGAGAAAAACAAAGATAGTATGTACGATTGGTCCAGCATCTGAATCAAAAGAGATGTTAGAAAAATTAATGAATGCTGGTATGAATGTAGCGCGTTTAAACTTCTCCCATGGTAGTCACGAAGAGCATAAGGCTCGTATTGATGCAATTCGAGAAGTCGCTAAGAAATTAGATAAAACAGTCGCAATTTTACTCGATACAAAAGGTCCTGAAATTCGTACGCATAATATGGAAAATGACAAAATAGAACTGGTTAAAGATTCAACAGTTGCAATTAATATGAAAGAAGTATTAGGTACACCTTCTGAATTCTCTGTAACATATGAAAATTTAATCAATGATATTCATGTAGGCTCTACGATTTTACTGGATGACGGTTTAATTGAATTAAAAGTTAAAGATGTTAAGCATGATGAAGGACGTATTATATGTGATGTCATTAATGCCGGAGAATTAAAAAACAAAAAAGGTGTTAACTTACCAGGTGTTAAAGTGAATTTACCGGGGATTACCGATAAAGATGCACAGGATATTATTTTTGGTATTGAGCAACGCGTAGATTTTATTGCGGCATCATTTGTAAGACGTGCGAGTGATGTATTAGAAATTCGTAAAATATTAGAAGATAGAAATTGTGACTTCATCAATATTATTCCTAAGATTGAAAATGAAGAAGGAATCCAAAATATCGAGCAGATTCTGGAAGTTTCGGATGGCTTAATGGTAGCACGTGGGGATATGGGTGTTGAAATACCTGCAGAAGAAGTACCGTTAGTTCAAAAAGATTTAATTCAAAAATGTAATATTATGGGTAAACCGGTTATCACAGCGACTCAAATGCTTGATTCTATGCAACGCAATCCACGCTGTACACGTGCTGAAGCAAGTGATGTTGCTAATGCGATTTATGACGGTACAGATGCAGTAATGTTATCAGGAGAAACTGCTGCAGGATTATATCCAGAAGAATCAGTAAAGACGATGCACAATATTGCATTTGCAGCTGAGGAAGCACAAGATTACAAACGATTATTATCTGAAAGAACAAAATTGAACCAATCATCATTAGTGAATGCAATCGGTGTTTCTGTTGCTCATACTGCTTTAAATTTAGATGTACAAACGATTGTTGCTGCAACGGAAAGTGGAACAACTGCTCAGACAATTTCTAAATATAGACCACATGCACATATTATCGCAGTTACACCTTATGAAGAAACAGCACGTCATATGGCACTTGTCTGGGGCGTAATTCCAGTTATTAAAACAGGAAAATCAACGACAGACGAATTACTGGACAAATCTGTACAAGCTGCAATTGAGGTTGGTACAGTTGAGAATGGCGATTTAATTATTATTACAGCAGGTATTCCGACTGGAGAAGCTGGCACAACTAACTTAATGAAAATTCATCTGATTGGAGATGTGATTGCTGCGGGTCAAGGCATCGGTAGAACAGCTGCTGTTGGTAAAGTACTTGCTGTAAAATCACATGAAGAATTAGCAGGGCATGACCTATCTGATAAAGTAATTGTTGCACCTTCTACAGATGCTGACATGGTACCTTATATTGAACAGGCTTTAGCGATTGTTACTGAAGAAGGTGGATTAACATCACATGCTGCAGTTGTAGGATTAACATTAGGAAAACCTACAATCGTAGGTGTCGCAGATGTTCTGGATAAATTAGAAACAGGAACATTAGTTACGGTAGATGCAGCACATAATAAAGTATATGTTGGACACGCAAAAACAAATTAAATAAAAATAAGATCATCCATTCGGATGATCTTATTTTTGTTATTAATGATAATCATGTGGATCGAAGTTACCTTTTTTGAAACCACCTTGTGCTGCATACATGATAGCTAGCAATATAAACCATAATGGTGATACAAATAATCCCATTCGTGTATCTTCTGCCAGGAATAATAATCCGAACATAAACAGGAAGAATGCTAAAATTACTATTGCTGAAACTTTACCACCTGGTGTTTTGTAGATGCTTTTTTGATGTAATTCAGGTCTGCGTTTTAAATATACTAAATAAGCGATGAGAATAATTGACCAGACTACGATAAAGAATACAGTTGCGACTGTAGTAACTAACGTAAATACTGCATTAGCATTTGGTATGATGTAGTTGAGTAATACTGATAAAAGTAGTAAAACACTTGAGAAAACTACTGCATTTGCCGGAACACCTGCTTTATTTGTACGCTGGAAGAAACTATTGTCTCCTTTTGAGTAGTTCTTACTTAAACCAAATAACATACGGCTATTTGAGAAGATACCACTGTTACATGATGATGCTGCAGATGTAATAACAACAAAGTTAATTAAACTTGCTGCAAATCCAATTCCGATTAATCCAAAGAACTTAACGAATGGACTTTCATTCGGATCAATTTTATCCCAAGGTGTAATACTCATGATAATAATTAAAGAGCCAATATAGAATAATACGATACGCATTGGTACGCTGTTGATGGCTCTTGGTAAAGTTTTTTCAGGATCTTGAGCTTCACCTGCTGTAACACCTATTAATTCTATACCTACAAAACTAAAAATAGCCATTTGGAAACTTAGTAAGAATCCATTTGCACCATTCGGGAATAGACCATCATGAGACCATAAATTAGTAATGGTTGCTACACCGAAATTAGTTTTGTAGCCAATAAAGATAAGTACGAGACCAGTAATAATTAATGCGATGATTGTGATAACTTTAATTAATGCAAACCAGAACTCGAGCTCCCCAAATAATTTAGCTGTCAATAGGTTTAAGAACATTAATACGAGTATACATAGTAATGATGATAACCATGTAGGAAAGTCCGGCCACCAGAACTGGACGTACTTTGCTATAGCTGTGACTTCGGCCATCCCTGTAACTACCCAGCAGAACCAATATGTCCAACCAGTAATGTATCCCGCGAAATCCCCCAGATAATCACGTGCGATGTCTGTAAAAGAGTGATAATTTAAATTCGATAAAAGTAATTCACCTAACGCTCTCATAAAAAGAAATAAGAATAATCCAATGATAAGATAGGTGAATAAAATAGAAGGTCCAGCCAAATGGATTGATTTACCTGCACCTAAAAATAACCCCGTCCCAATTGCTCCGCCAATAGCAATCAACTGAATATGTCGATTTGACAAAGAGCGTTGTAGATCATTTCTGTCTTCAATGTTACGATGATGTTTCGTCATATAAATCCCCTTTTCCTCTTTGGTAAGTATATTATCTTACTATATTAAAAAAATATCAAACATTATTTTAAATATTCTTAATATTTTTAAGAATTAGTTAACTGTGTGATTTTTATATTATAAGGAAAAGTTATCACATAAGATAAAAATTTTCTAAGTTCCTAATTCATTCACAAAAGTTAGTACTTTGGATATAATTAAATGGTGAAAGCCGTTACATTTGGCATAACAAAATTACTGTGCAAAGGGGAGTCAAAAATGGCAGAGTTAGTAAAAGGCCTGGAAGGAATTGTCGCATCAAATACAAAAGTAAGTTCTATAATCGGTGATCAGTTGACTTATGCTGGTTATGAAATTGATGATCTGACTGAGAATGCTCAGTTTGAAGAGGTCGTATTTTTATTATGGAATTTTAGATTACCAAATGCGGAAGAATTAAAGCAGTTTAGAAAAGAATTATTTGAAAATATGACATTACATCCACGTATGTATAGTCATTTTGAAGATTATGCAGCTGATCATGTGCATCCGATGACGGGTCTTCGTACATCTCTATCATACTTAGCACATTTTGATCCACGTGCTGATGAGTTTAATGAAGCAGCTCACATGAATAAGGCGATTAGAATTCAAGCAAAGGTTGCCTCTTTAGTTGCAGCATTTGCACGTGTCCGTCAAGGAAAAGAAGTTATTAAACCTAAAGAGGACCTAAGTTATGCAGCAAACTTCCTATATATGTTATTTGGAGAGGAACCAACACCTGTTCAGGAAGAAGGATTTAACAAAGCATTAATTTTACATGCCGATCATGAATTGAATGCATCTACTTTTACAGCACGTGTTGCAGTATCGACTTTATCAGATATTTATTCTGGTGTTGTTGCCGCAGCTGGTGCATTAAAAGGGCCGCTGCACGGTGGTGCAAATGAACAAGTGATGAAGATGCTTAGTGAAATTGGCTCTTTAGAAAATGTAGATGCTTATGTTGCTGATAAGATTGCTAAGAAAGAAAAAATTATGGGCTTTGGTCACCGTGTATATAAAAATGGTGATCCTCGTGCGAAATACTTAAAAGAAATGTCACGAAGAATCACTGATGAGACGGGTCAAAAAGAATTGTTTGATATGTCAGTGAAAATTGCAGAAATATTAAAAGAAGAAAAAGGTTTATTACCAAATGTAGATTTTTATTCTGCAACTGTTTATCATTCAATGGGTATTGAGCATGATTTATTTACGCCTATCTTTGCTGTTTCTCGTACAGCAGGATGGATTGCACATATACTGGAACAATATAGTGATAACAGAATTATTCGTCCGAGAGCAACATATGTTGGTGAAGTGGGACGTAAATATGTGCCGATTGAAGAAAGATAAGTTACAATTTAAAGTTAATTTTATAAGTACTAATTTTAATCTTTAATTCTTCTATTTAACAAATTAATTAATTTAACTGGAGGCAATAATAATGGCAGAAAAAATTACTAATAACAATGGTGTATTAAATGTACCGAATAATCCAATCGTTCCTTATATTATTGGAGATGGAACGGGTCCTGATATCTGGAATGCAGCTGTACGTGTATTAGATGCAGCAGTTGAGAAAGCTTATAACGGTGAAAAGAAGATTGAATGGAAAGAAGTATTAGCAGGTCAAAAAGCATTTGATAATACTGGGGAATGGTTACCTCAGGAAACATTAGATACTATTGAAGAATACTTAATTGCGATTAAAGGTCCATTAACGACACCAATTGGTGGTGGGATTCGTTCATTAAACGTAGCGCTTCGTCAAGAATTAGATTTATTTGTATGTCTTCGTCCTGTTCGTTACTTTGAAGGTGTACCTTCACCGGTTAAACGTCCAGAAGATACAGATATGGTTATTTTCCGTGAGAACACTGAAGATATTTATGCGGGTATCGAGTATAAAGAAGGATCGGATGAAGTTAAGAAAGTCATTGAATTTCTCCAAAAAGAAATGGGTGCAAAAAATATTCGTTTCCCTGAAACTTCTGGAATCGGTATTAAACCAGTCTCTAAGGAAGGTACTGAGCGTTTAGTACGTGCCGCTATTAATTATGCGCTAGATCAAGGTCGTAAATCTTTAACTTTAGTACATAAAGGAAATATTATGAAGTTTACTGAAGGTGCTTTCAAGCAATGGGGTTATGATTTAGCTGAGCGTGAATTTGGAGATAAAGTATTTACTTGGGCACAATATGACAAAATTAAAGAAGCTGAAGGTAGTGAAGCAGCTGATAAGGCGCAAGATGAAGCAATTAAAGCGGGTAAATTATTAGTGAAAGATTCTATTGCTGATATTTTCTTACAGCAAATATTAACGCGTCCAGCGGAATTTGATGTTGTAGCGACTATGAACCTAAATGGTGATTACATTAGTGATGCATTAGCTGCTCAAGTTGGTGGTATCGGTATTGCGCCAGGTGCCAATATCAACTATGAAACTGGACACGCTATTTTTGAAGCGACACATGGTACTGCACCGAAGTATGCTGGATTAGATAAAGTAAATCCTTCTTCAGTGATTTTAAGTGGCGTATTATTATTAGATCATTTAGGATGGAAAGAAGCAGGAGAATTAATTACTAAGTCAATGGAGAAAACAATTGCTTCTAAAGTTGTAACATATGATTTTGCACGTTTAATGGATGGTGCGACTGAAGTGAAATGCTCTGCTTTTGCTGATGAATTAATTAACAATTTATAATTTCTAAATATAAGGATAGTAATATGAAGGTCATTCATAATTACTATCCTTTTTTTAAAATAAAGGGAGGAATAAAAAATGAAGAAAAAAAAGATTTCAATCGTAGGTAGTGGTTTTACCGGTTCAACAGCAGCATTTATTGCAGCATCCAAAGGTATAGCTAATATTGTTTTAGTCGATACGTATGGAAGTCCTGATCCTACGACAGGAAAAGCTTTAGATATTGCACAAGCGATGCCTATTCTGCATCAAAATAGTCACATTCAGGCAAGTAATGATTATGCAGATACTAAAGATTCTGATGTCGTATTGATCACGTCAGGAATAGCGAGAAAACCAGGGATGTCACGTGAGGATTTAATGCAAACAAACCAGGAAATAGTAGAAAATGCAACAAAGGAAATCGTGAAATATTCACCTGATTGTATCATTATCGTGTTAACAAATCCTGTAGATGCTATGACTTATGCAGTATACAAAGCTTCAGGCTTTAAGCCGAATCGTGTTATCGGTCAGTCTGGCGTGCTGGATACTGCAAGATTTAGAACATTTATAGCACAATCTTTGAATGTTGCTGTAACGGATGTAACAGGATTTGTATTAGGTGGACATGGTGATACGATGGTACCGCTTATTCGATATTCATCGGTGAGTGGCGTACCTTTATCGGATTTAATCGATAAGGAAACGATTGATTCAATAGTCGATAGAACACGTAATGGTGGAGCTGAAATTGTAAATTTACTCGGCGCAGGCTCAGCATATTATGCGCCAGCAGCTGCAATGATAGAAATGGCGGAGGCAATTCTCAATGATAGCCATCGTTTGTTGCCGGCAATTGCTTATTTAAATGGTGAATTTAATCATGAAGATTTGTATATTGGCGTACCTGTCATCTTAAATAAAGATGGTGTAGAAAAAGTTGTTGATTTGCAATTATCTGATGAAGAACAACAAGCATTTGATGTTTCAGCAGCATCTGTAAAATCTGCTATTCAATCATTAAAATAATCAAATTTATATTAAAGGCTTTAATACTTAATTGATATTCCTCCATATTGTAAAGATAATGTAAATTATTCTACTCAAGCTTGAAGAATATTGATTTGTTGTAGCATTTCAATATTCTTTTAATATATAATGAAATTGTATAATTATTTGGAGGGATTGGATGAGTCAGAAGGTTTTAGTAGTAGACGATGAACAATCAATTGTAACTTTATTACAATATAATTTACAACAATCAGGTTTCGAAGTTGTAACTGCCTATGATGGTGAAGAAGGATTAGAAAAGATTTTTAGTGAGAAACCAGATATCGTTGTATTAGATTTAATGTTACCAAAGATGGATGGCGTCGAAGTCTGTAAATCTGTTCGCAATGAGAAAAATCAAGTTCCAATATTAATGCTTACAGCTAAAGATGATGAGTTTGATAAAGTGCTTGGATTAGAATTAGGTGCCGATGATTATATGACGAAACCATTTTCTCCAAGAGAAGTAATAGCTCGACTAAAAGCTATTCTTCGTAGATCGAATGCTTTAAAGCAAGTAGAAGAAGAAAATGATAATAAAGAAATCGTTATCGGTAAGATAAAAGTTTTACCGGAACACTTTGAAGCATATCGAAACGATGTATTACTAGATTTGACCCCTAAAGAATTTGAGTTACTGATATACTTGATTGAGCGTCAAGGACGTGTTATCACACGTGAACACATGCTGAATTCGGTATGGAATTATGAATTCGCCGGTGATTCACGCATTGTTGATGTGCATATCAGTCATTTACGTGAGAAAATTGAAGAAAATCCTAAACAGCCACAATACATTAAGACCGTTCGTGGTCTAGGATATAAATTAGAGAATCCAAAACGCAATGATTAGTTTTAAAAGTAAATTATTACTGATGCTTACAACATTTATCGTTGTAAGCTTTCTTTTAATAGGTACACTTTTGCATCTTACGTTGTCAGATCAGCTTATCCAGAATGATAAGGCGACTTTGACAAAAGATGCTCAAATTTTTAATGCGTATGTTAGTGGCGACAAACGTGTTAGATCATTAATCCACACTTATGAAAAATCCTATAATAGTGCAATTTTAATTATGGATAATAATGAGCATATCTTATATAAAACAAAAGGCATAGCGAAACAGTCATTCGATAAGTTTATTACTAAATATACATTAAAGAATGATAATCGCGTGAAATATAGGTATGATGGTCAGTTGCAAAAAAGTTTGTTACGTTATCATGATAAAAATACTGTCTATATTTTAAGTGAAAATAAAGTTGTCAAAGATGTGGAATACACAATCTTAAAATATTTTAGTATGGCCTTACTTTGTATGTTACCAATTATTTTAATTATTGTGCGTTACATTAATAAAAGTTATATTCAACCGATAAAAGAAGTAACATATGCATCAAAATTACTTGCGGACGGAAACTATAAGGTCCGTGTGCCTGAAAGCAGTGTAACAGAAACTAAAGATTTATTTAGATCTACAAATATTCTTGCAAGAACACTACAGGATCTAAATAATGAACAAAAGTTGCAGCGCAATCGTCTTGAAACAACGCTACAAAACATTCCGAGTGCAACGATGCTCGTCAATAATCATGGTGAAGTTGCAATTGCCAATGAAACTTATCTTAATCTTTTCAATAAACGTCAGCCGATAGAACAGGGTCATTACGAAAAAGTAATCAAAATACCATCTATTAAACAAATGATAAAGGAAGCAATCGTTACTGAAAAACCGATCAATGAAACATTAAATATTACTGTCAATGTACATAAAAAGTATTTTGATGTAGCAGTAGTACCTGTGCTATCAAAAAAACGAAAGAAAATAGAAGGTATCGTTATCGTATTACATGATATTACTCAGCTGAAGTCACTTGAACAGATGAGGAAAGATTTTGTTGCGAATGTGTCACATGAATTAAAAACTCCGATAACGAGTATAAAAGGTTTTACTGAAACGCTGATTGATGGAGCAAAGAATGAACCACAGACACTGGATATGTTTTTGGATATCATCTTAAAAGAATCTAACCGTATCCAGGTTCTTGTAAGTGAACTGCTGGAACTTTCGAAAATAGAACAGGCGAATCATTTTGAAATGACTAAAGTAAACTTACCTCAAAAAGTCTTTAACAGCATCGAGGTAGTACATCCGCTTGCTGAAAAGAAAAATATTAAGTTTAATCTTGATTTTGAAAAAGATTTATTTGTTTTAGCTGAGCCAAGTAAATTAAAGCAAGTTGTGATTAATTTATTATCTAATGCTATTAACTATTCCTATGAAAATGCAAATATTAATGTAAAAGTTTACAAAAAAAATCGAAATTGTATTTTAGAGATTACTGATGAAGGCATAGGCATAGCACCAGAAGAACAAATGCGTATTTTTGAAAGATTTTATCGTGTTGATAAAGCGCGTAGTCGAGATTCAGGTGGAACTGGACTGGGACTTGCAATTGTTAAACATATTATTGAAGTATTTAAAGGTGAGATTGAGGTTGAAAGTGAATTAGGTGTTGGAACAACATTTAGAGTCATTTTAAAGGAGCATCTATATTAGTTGTTTTAATGAAACTTTACTTCATATTTACATTAAATTTACAATATAGGGCTATAATATCACATAGACCCCTTCATTTTAGATGATGATGAACACAAGTGATCTTGAAGCAATCACTTGTGTTTTTTTGTGTTTTTCAGGGATTCCTAAAAATATATATGAATCAAAAGATATGATAGACTAGAATAGATATAAGATGGAGGTAGAATGATGAAAGAAAAATTAATATTAATAGATGGTAACAGTTTAGCGTTCAGAGCATTTTATGCATTACCTTTACTTAAAAATTCATCTGATTTACATACAAATGCAATTTATGGATTTACATTAATTTTAGAGAAATTAATCAAAGAAGAGCAACCTACACATTTTCTGATTGCATTTGATGCAGGTAAAACAACTTTTAGACATGCAACATATGGTGAATATAAGGGTGGTCGTCAAAAAACACCTCAGGAATTAAGTGAACAGTTCCCGCATATTCGTAGACTTGCTGAAGCTTATCAGATAAAGCATTATGAGTTAGATAATTATGAAGCGGATGATATTATCGGTACATTATCAAAAGAAGCGGCAGCGCAAAAGATGGAAACAATTATCGTCACAGGGGACCGAGATTTAACGCAATTAGTGAATGATTATGTAACAGTCTATTACACGAAAAAAGGTGTGACAGATATCGATAAGTATACACCATCATTCATTGAAGAAAAGTACGGTTTTGGTGCTGAAAAAATAACTGATTTAAAAGGTTTAATGGGGGATAAATCTGATAATATTCCTGGAGTACCAGGTATCGGTGAAAAAACTGCGATTAAATTATTACTGGAGTATGGTTCAGTTGAAGGTGTTCTTGAAAATTTACCTAAAATTACAGCAAAAAAACTGAATGAGAATTTAACGAATCATCAACAAGACGCTCTAATGAGCAAGCAACTTGCTACAATTGAAACCAATGCACCGATAACAATTAAATTATCAGATACTCGTATTCCGGAAAAAGATGAAACGAAAAAAATAGAACTGTTTCGAGAACTGGAATTCAAGCAAATGCTTGATGCTTTAGACACAACAAGTCAAATTAAAAGTGATAAAGAAATTGTTATTGAACCAGATTTTGAAACGATGGATTTTGCTGCTGTCGATACAATTGATTTACATATCATCTGTTTCCAGGATAACTATTTAAAGAATGAAATTATTGGTGTGGGTGTGGTTTATCACAACAAGACATTTGTTGTGTCACCTGAAGTAGCAGTGAATAACACTTCATTTGTTAAATTAATAGAAAATAGCGAAGTTAAAAAACATGTTTATGATGCAAAAGCAGTAAAAGTGATGTTTGAAAGACTTGGCGTACAAATTGAAGGTATAATTTTTGACGTTATGTTAGCTAACTATTTATTAAATCCTTCGGGTACTGTTGTTGATGTCGCTCAAGTTGGACAGGAATATGGCTTAAACTATGTAGAAAGTGATGATCATATATTTGGCAAAGGTGCAAAAGCACAGGTACCGGATAATGATATTTTGTTTAAGCATATTGCTACTGAAGTCAATCTTATACAGGATGTTACACCACTCATTAAAGAAAAACTTTCACAGCATGAACAACTAGCATTGCACGATGAACTAGAGTTACCTTTAGCATTGGTTCTTGCAAAGATGGAAATGCAAGGTATTAAAGTGAATAAGACAACATTACAGGAGATGCAGTCTGAAATTCAGCAACGCCTTGATGTACTAGTTGAGAGTATCCATAAGCACGCACAAAAAACATTTAATGTGAATTCTCCAAAGCAGTTAGGTGTTATTTTATTTGAAGATTTAAAATTACCAGTTATTAAAAAGACGAAAACAGGCTATTCAACGGCTGTTGATGTGTTAGAGAAATTACAAGGCGAACATCCAATTATTGATGACATATTAGTATACCGAACATTATCAAAATTACAATCGACATATGTTGAAGGATTACAGAAATTAATCGGTGATGATGGAAAGATCCATACTAGATTTAATCAGGTGATCGCACAAACCGGACGTCTATCTTCTATTGACCCTAACCTTCAGAACATTCCAGTCAGATTAGATGAAGGACGTAAAATACGTAAAGCATTTGTACCAAGTGAAGATGATATGGTAATCTTTGCTGCGGATTATTCACAAATTGAGCTGCGTGTTCTTGCCCACATTACTGAAGATCAAAGTATGATGGATGCGTTTAAACATGGCATTGATATACATACAAAGACGGCGATGGAAGTCTTTGATGTATCAAAAGAAGAAGTAACAAGCAATATGCGTCGCCAGGCAAAAGCGGTAAACTTTGGTATCGTGTATGGTATTAGTGATTACGGTTTGAGTCAAAGTTTAGGGATTACCCGTAAAGCAGCACAAAAGTTTATAGATGATTATTTAGATAGTTTTCCGAATGTTAAACAGTACATGGATGATATTATCCAGAAAGCGAAACAAGATGGATATGTAACAACATTAATGCAAAGACGTCGTTACATTCCTGACATTACAAGCAGAAACTTTAATTTACGTGGATTTGCTGAACGAACAGCAATGAATACCCCGATTCAAGGTAGTGCTGCAGATATTATTAAACTGGCAATGGTTCAGTTTGATAAAGCACTGAAGGAAACGGAATTTAAAGCTAAAATGTTATTACAGGTACATGATGAATTGATTTTTGAAGTACCGAAAGCAGAAATTGATGCGTTCAGTTTGTTTGTAAAAGATATTATGGAACATGCATTAGATTTAAATGTCCCGCTTGAAGTTGAATATAATTCGGGTGAAAGCTGGTATGAAGCAAAGTAGGTGAAAGTATGCCGGAATTACCGGAAGTAGAACATGTGGTGCGAGGTTTAAGGCCTCATGTACTTAGTAAAAAGATTGTTGACGTTATCTTTTCACAAGCTGTAAAAACAGGTAAGGCACAAGGGAAAGAGACGATAATCAAACAAATGGACCTTGAAAGTTTTCGGGCATTAATTTGTAACCGCACAATTGCGACTATTGAAAGAAGAAGTAAATATATCATTTTTTGTCTTACAGCGCATCAGAGGGAAACCATCTATATGATTGGTCACCTGGGTATGGCGGGTGCATTTTTTGTTAAACATGACGTTGATGACATCCAGATTGCTAATTACAGAAAGCACTGGCATGTTCAGTTTGAACTATCAGATAAACAAAAAATGATCTATTCAGATATTAGACGTTTCGGAGAGTTTAAAATAATGGATGAAGCAGCGTATCAGCTATTTAATCAATCCATAGCACCTGAACCATTTAATGATGATGCTTTAGCACATTTTATCAATAAGACAAAAGAAAAGAAGTATAAGCATAAGCCCATTAAGCAAGTGATTATGGATCATAGTGTTGTAAGTGGTTGTGGTAATATCTATGCATGTGAAGCACTGCATTTAGCAGGTATTTTACCTACACATATTACGGATACATTGTCGACCCAGAAGAAAAAGAAACTTTTTTCAGCAATCATTAATGTACTGAATAAAGGTATAAAATACGGCGGTTCAAGCATATCGGATTATCGAAATGTTGAGGGTGAACAAGGAAATATGCAAAGTAAATTTAATATATATGGTTTAAAACAATGTAATGTGTGTGGTCATCCCGTTTCAACGCAGGTGATTGCAACGCGTAACACACACTATTGTGAAAAATGTCAAAAGTAGGTGCGAAAATGACGGTAATTGGCTTAACGGGTGGTATCGCAAGTGGAAAATCAACCGTTGCAAAGTATTTATCAGACCAGGGTTTTGTAATTATAGATGCAGATATTGCCAGCAGAAAAGCAGTAGAAGTGGGTACAGAAGGATTGGCACAAATAAAAAAAGCATTTGGTGATCAAGTGATACGGCTAGATGGTTCACTAGATCGTAAAGTATTAGGCAATATTATATTTAATGATTCAAGTGAGCGAGAGAAGCTAAATAAAATAGTCCATCCACGTGTAAGAGATATTATGGAGAGTGAAAAACAGCAGGCACTTGCGCAAGGTAAAATAGTAGTGATGGATATTCCATTACTTTACGAAAATCATCTTGAACATACAGTCGATGAAGTGTGGTTGGTCTATATCCCGTTAAATATACAAATAGAGCGTTTAATGCTTCGTAATAATCTTTCTCAAAAAGAAGCACAAGCGCGTATTGCTTCTCAAATGTCACTTGAGGAAAAAAAGGAAAAAGCAGATAAAGTTATCGATAATAGTGGGTCAATTGATGCATTACAAGAACAATTAAGATGTCTGATTCAACCATACAAATAGTTTGAAAAATTAAAAAATTACGAAATTAATTTTTCTTAAGAAAACGCTTCCTTAACGCAATCATTGTGCTATACTATTGAAAGAGATTAGTATAACACATTGCGAAGGAGAAGATATGATGAAAACAAGAGTAGCGATTAATGGGTTAGGAAGAATTGGAAGAATGGTGTTCCGTGCAGCACTTTTAAATGATGAATTAGAAGTAGTAGCGATCAACGCGAGCTATCCTCCAGAAACTCTAGCACATTTAACAAAGTATGATACTACTCATGGTAAGTTTGAATTAGATGTTGAACCTGGTGAAAATGCTTTAATCGTTAATGGCAAAGAAATTAAATTAGTTTCTGAACGTAATCCAGAGTTATTACCTTGGAAAGAGTTAAATATTGATATTGTTATTGAAGCGACAGGTAAATTTAATGATGCTGAAAAAGCGGCAGCTCATATTAAAGCAGGCGCTAAGAAAGTTTTATTAACTGCACCAGGTAAAGGAAATGTTCAAACAATCGTTCGCGGTGTGAACTGTGCGCAATTAGATGTTGATACATATGATGTTATTTCAAATGCATCTTGTACAACAAACTGTTTAGCACCAGTTGCGAAAGTATTAAATGATAAATTTGGTATTAAAAATGGATTAATGACTACTGTTCATGCTTACACAAATGATCAGAAGAACTTAGATAACCCACATAAAGATTTACGTCGTGCACGTGCATGTGCTCAAAGTATCATCCCAACTTCAACTGGAGCTGCTAAAGCTTTAGCTTTAGTATTACCAGAATTAAAAGGTAAGTTACATGGTATGGCTTTACGTGTACCAACGACAAACGTATCATTAGTTGACTTAGTTGTAGATTTAGAAAAAGAAGTTACTGTTGAAGAAATTAATGAAGCATTCAAAGCAGCAAGTGAAAATGAATTAAAAGGTATTTTAGATATTACGAATGAACCTTTAGTAAGTGTTGATTTCAATACAAATCCAAATAGTTCAATCGTTGACGGTTTATCTACAATTGTTATGGAAGGTAATAAAGTTAAAGTATTATCTTGGTATGATAACGAGTGGGGTTACTCAACTCGCGTAGTAGAATTAGCTGTGTTAATGGGTGAGAAATTAGCTAAATAATTTATACTATTAAACCTCTCAAAATTTTTGAGAGGTTTTTTAATGTTTGTTTACAACATATAAAATCTTCATTATGCTATACTATTGACTATTATTTGAACAAATGAGGTAAAGTATGAACTGGATAAAAATAATAATAGCAGCTGTTTTTGAGATGTGCTGGGTGATTGGGTTAGCACATGCTGATGTCTGGTATGAGTGGTTACTGACACTAATCAGTGTGTCAATTAGTTTCTGTTTACTACTTAACGCATCGAAATATTTACCGGTTGGCACAAGTTATTCGGTATTTGTAGGACTGGGAGCAACACTAGTGACCATAGCAGATGTTGCATTTTTTGGTGAGACATTCAGCTTTGAGAAAATTATGCTTATCAGTGTATTGATTATTGGTGTTATCGGACTAAAACTTGCAACGCCAGAGGAGGCGAAATGATGTATTGGTTAGTACTTGTCATTGCAGGATTATGTGAAATGCTTGGAGTTGTCGTCATAAATATGTATGTCACTAAAAAGCAGAAAAGATACATCTTATTACTGATTGTCACTTTTGCGTTTAGTTTGTTATTTTTATCAATTGCACTGATTGAAATTCCTATGAGTACAGCATACGCAATTTGGACAGGAATCGGTGCAATCGGTGGTGCTATCGTTGGGATTGTTTTTTACGGCGAATCAAAAAATGCTTGGAGACTATTTTTTATGGGGTTAATATTAATCAGTACGATTGGACTTAAGATGTTAAATTAAATGCTATGTCAGTTCGCAAAAGAGTTGTATATGCGAACTAAGTAGGGAGATTATCGAGATTTAATCAAAATTCTTTTGAAAAATGGCGAGTTAGTTCGCAAAAGAGTTGTATATGCGAACTAAGTAGAGCGATTATCGAAATCTGATCAAAAATCTTTTAGAAAATGGTGAGTTAGTTCGCAAAAAAGTTATATATACGAACTAAGTAGAGCGATTATCGAAATCTGATCAAAAATCTTTTAGAAAATGGTGAGTTAGTTCGCATACCCATTATATATACGAACTAAGACCTACCATACACTTTAAAAAACAGCAACTAGCTAATATCTAGTTGCTGTTTCTTCGTGTTAAAGGATAGATTCCTGAAAATATTGTCTCCGCTACTTCAGCCATAATGTCATATCCTAGTACATGTGGGTGCAGGCCGTCATCTGTTAGTTCGCCGCGTAAATAGTCCACCCCGTCAACGTTTTCAGTCATTTTTGAATAATAGTCGATAAAAAGAGCTTCATATTTACTACACAGTTGCTTTATTTCCTGATTAATCATCTGAACGAGTTTTGAGCGAGTTAAAAATCCATCTAACTTTGGACGGTTCGTTGATGTAAGTGTAGAAACTGCAATATTGATATGATTATCTTTAGCCATTTTTATCATTGCTTCAATATCTTCAAGAATTCTTGATTTTATTTGACGCTGTGTTTCTTCGCTCTGATTACCATCTAGCTCTTTCGTATTGTTGATACCTATTGATAATACTATCCAGTCAGGTCTTAGCTGTATGCTATCTGCTGTAAATCGGTCACGTACCCATTGTGTCCTGTCATTGCCGATTCCTCTATTGATGATTCTTTTGTTATTACCAAGTTTGAAATAACTTTCTAGATCCCAGTAGTCGGTAATGGAATCTCCTATAAAAACAATGCCAACTGAATCATTGTGATATAGTATTACTTCATTTCTTCTGTTAAAGCTCTCTCTTAATTTATTAACCGGATGGCCTTCTTCTAATTTTGGTAATGAAATATAGTTGGGTCTCATTTGCTTCTCCTTTTTAATGATTTGTTTATCTATACCCACATCGGTGTAATCTTATGGATTTTTAAATAATTATTAATATTGTATAATTAAATAATAACTAATTACAGGGGAGTGATTGTCTTGAAATGCCCAAAGTGTGGTTTTAATCAATCAAAGGTTATAGATTCACGTCACGCTGATGATTTGACTGCTATTAGAAGGCGTAGAGAATGCGAATCATGCGGCACGCGTTTTACAACTTTTGAACGTGTGGAACTTCAGCCTTTAATTGTCGTAAAAAAAGACGGGACAAGACAAACATTCAATCGAGATAAAGTATTACATGGTTTAGTGCGTGCTTGTGAAAAACGTCCGGTAGCTTATGAGTCACTAGAAAAAATTACATCACAAGTTGAAAATACGCTGAGAGAAAAAGGTAAAACTGAAATATCTTCAGTCGATATCGGTGAAATGGTGATGGATCATCTCATGTCACTTGACCAGGTTTCTTATGTGCGTTTTGCTTCAGTGTATAAAGAGTTTAAAGATGTTGATCAGTTACTGCGTACCATGAGCGGTTTACTGAGCGACAAAGATAAGAAGTAGGTGTTCATATGCAACATTATTTTACTGAACTAAATGGTACTGACCAGTTTACAGTGACCACTAATTACATCAGTACACATCTTACAGATGATGTACTTAAAACATTATATACACCGCTAATTGGCGTTGAGTGTATAGGTGTGTATCAGTTTTTAAGTCAGTTTTTAAACGATTACAATCAAGTGAGTAACCATTATACGCATTATATTATTCTGAGTGAAATGAAGATGAATCTATCTCACTTTGAAGTTCTCAGAAAACGTCTTGAAGCAATTGGATTATTAAAGACCTATATGCGTATTGATGATGAGAATCAGAAGTTTATCTATAAACTTATCAGTCCGGTTATGCCTGCTCAGTTTTTTAATGACCCGATGCTTTCAGTTTTTCTATACCAGCAAGTAGGTAAACATAGATATCAAATGTTAAAGAGTAGATATTTTACTAATAATATCGATTATGATGGTTATCAGGATATTTCGAGTAAGTATATGGATGTCTTTGGTACTCCTAAATCACCTGAACCTATTGTATTTGAATATAATAGTGAACTTATTAAACAGAGTGATCCTTATGGTATTCCTGTTCATCAGCAAACTTTTGACTTTGATATGCTTGAGACACTACTTGCACAAAATTTGGTGACAAGTGAACAGTTGCCTAAAAAAACACGAGACCTTATCTCACAGCTTGCGGCACTCTATGATATTGCACCTACTGAAATGCGTCAGATTATTTTAAAATCATTAACAAGTAATCAAACAGTTTCTCACGAGGAACTTCGAAAAAATGCCAGAGATTTCTACAAAATTGAACATGACGGTGCGTTACCTACTTTACAGGTGCAAAAGCCTAGTCAGAAAGATGAAGGGGATAGTAAAGAAGCTAGCACACTACTCAATTGGTTTGAAATGCTTGATACGACAAGTCCGATTGATATGCTGACTTCATTTAGTAAATCTGAACCGACTTTAAAACAAAAACGAATGATAGAGTCTATTCTGGAACGTGAGCAATTACCTTACGGGGTGCTGAATATTTTAATACAATATGTGTTATTTACAAAAGATATGAAGCTACCTCAAAGTTATATTGAAGAGATTGCTTCTAACTGGAAGAAACAAAATCTGCAGACGAGTCAGGAAGCTTATCATTATGTGAAATCTATGGGTAAAAAACAAGCTCAGCGAAAAGAGAATCAGAGTAGAACGAAACAATATATACCGCCTTCTAAAGAACTAACACCGAAATGGTTAACTGAGGAACAGGAAAAGCCGAAAAATGAAGGCGAGAAACTATCAACCGAAGTAGATCTAGAGGAAGAACGAAAACGTCTGCAGCAGGAATTAAATCGATTATGGGAGGAGGATAATGAATGAAGCCGATGGGATCAATATTAAATGCGAATAATGAAATTTTTAAACGAATTGAAAAGATTAAACAGGAAACTGTGCGTGACCCGCAAATCAAGTATTTTATCGATCAAAACAATGTTACAGAAAAAATGATTGATAATGATTTATCGGTATTACAGGAATTTAAAGATTCCTCTAAAATGTGTGAAGACTGTGTATCATACGGAAAGTGTAAAAATTTTGTTCCTGGCCACACACCGGAATTATATATTGACAATAATCATATAAAAATTAGACATCTTCCATGTCCATCTAAACTTGCATTTGATGCTGAACAAAAGATGAAACAGTTTATTACCGCAATTCACATGCCTAAAGATGTATTAAATGCTAAGTTAACTGATATTTATCTGGACGATAAGTCACGTATCGACATCGTTAGACAGGCAGGTACAATCTGTCGTAACATTGCTAAAGGTGTAGAGACGAAGGGAATGTATATTCATGGACCTTTTGGAACAGGGAAATCGTTTATTCTTGGAGCAATCGCAAGTGAGTTAAAAGAGCGTAGTATTTATACAACGTTACTTTATTTTCCTGAATTTATACGTGAACTAAAAAATGGTTTTAATGACGGTACTTATGCAGAACGACTCAATAAAGTTAAGAACACGCCTGTATTAATGCTTGATGATATTGGTGCTGAAGATTTAACACCATGGGTACGTGATGAAGTACTTGGTCCGATATTAAATTATCGTATGATGAACCATCTACCGACATTTTTTAGTTCAAACTTCGACTTTAAAGAATTAAGTCATCATCTCTCAATTACTAAACAAGGGGCTGAACTGACGAAAGCACGACGCATTATGGAGCGTATTGAATCGTTAAGTGATGAGTATTTGTTAGACGGAAAAAATTATCGTCGTCAAAAATAAGTTTGAAAATTACAATAATATGTGTATAATATGAATTAACAAACAACAAAATTAAATTCGAATATATAAAGCGGTAAGGACATGATGAAATGTTATTAATTTTTAGAGAGCTGATGGCGCTGCAAATCAGTAATTAAGACATTGCATTACTCCCTTACATTGATGGCAATTAATCCTTGTCCGGCTCAAGACCGTTATCTTATGTAGAGTTGCTGAGTATTCAGTAATTAGGGTGGTACCGCGAATAGACTTCGTCCCTTTTTGGGATGGGGTCTTTTTTGTTGTTTAAAAATATAAAAAAGTGAGGCGTCTATAATGAGTGAGATTAATGTGAAATTCCCGGATGGTAATGTAAAAAGTTTTGAGGCTGGCGTAACAACTGAAGACATCGCCGCATCAATTAGTCCAGGTTTAAGAAAAAAAGCGCTTGCAGGCAAATTTAATGGTCAAATGGTAGATTTATCTACAGCATTAGAGGTAGATGGGGATATTGAAATCATTACGCCTGAATCACCAGAAGGTATTGAAGTTTTACGTCACTCTACAGCACATTTAATGGCTCAGGCATTAAAGCGTATGTACGGCAAAGTACATTTTGGAGTAGGTCCTGTTATCGAGGAAGGGTTCTATTATGATGTAGATACTGATCACAAGATTTCAAGTGAAGACTTACCGGAAATCGAAAAAACAATGCGCCAAATCGTTGGTGAAAATATTAAGATTGAACGTCGTGTGGTGAGTAGAGAAGAAGCAAAAAAAGTATTTGCTGATGATCCGTATAAACAAGAGTTGATCGATGCGATACCTGAAAACGAAAACGTTACTTTATACAGCCAGGGAGAATTTACTGACCTTTGTCGCGGTGTACACGTTCCGTCTACAGCTAAGATTAAAGAATTTAAATTGTTATCTACTGCCGGTGCATACTGGAGAGGTGATGCGAATAACAAAATGTTACAACGTATCTACGGTACAGCATTCTTTGATAAAAAAGCATTAAAAGCACATCTTGAAGTGCTTGAAGAGCGTAAAGAACGTGACCACCGAAAAATAGGTAAAGAATTAGAATTATTTACGACGAGTCAACTTGTGGGTGCGGGTCTGCCGCTTTGGTTACCGAATGGTGCTACTATTCGACGAGAATTAGAACGTTATATCGTTGATAAAGAGGTAGCACTTGGTTATGATCACGTTTATACTCCAGTCATGGGATCAGTTGATTTATATAAAACATCTGGTCACTGGGATCACTATCAGGAAGATATGTTCCCGGTTATGGAAATGGACAATGAACAGATGGTTCTTCGCCCAATGAACTGTCCGCATCACATGATGGTCTATAAAAATAAACCACACTCATATCGTGAACTTCCAATCCGTATTGCAGAACTTGGTACAATGCATAGATATGAAGCAAGTGGTGCCGTAAGTGGTCTACAGCGTGTACGTGGAATGACTTTAAATGATGCACATATTTTTGTTCGTCCAGATCAGATTAAAGATGAATTCATTCGCGTTGTGCAGTTAGTGATTGATGTTTATAAAGACTTCAAATTTAAAGATTATAAATTCCGTTTAAGTTACAGAGATCCTGAAGATACAGAGAAATATTTCCAGGATGATGAAATGTGGGAACGTGCTCAGTCAATGCTTAAAGAAGCAGTTGACGAAATGGGCTTAGAATATGAAGAAGCACCGGGTGAAGCGGCATTCTACGGTCCTAAACTTGATGTTCAAGTGAAAACAGCATTAGGTAAAGAAGAAACATTATCAACAGTTCAATTGGACTTCTTATTACCTGAACGCTTCGATTTAGAATATATCGGTACGGATGGTGAGAAACATCGTCCTGTTGTTATTCACCGTGGTGTTATTTCAACGATGGAACGTTTCGTTGCATTCTTAACAGAAGAATATAAAGGTGCATATCCAACTTGGCTTGCGCCTAATCAGTTAGAAATTATTCCGGTTTCAAATGAAGTGCATTATGATTACGCAAGAAAACTTTATGATGAATTAAAATCTCAAGGCATTCGTTGTCACATCGATGACCGTAATGAGAAAATGGGCTATAAAATACGCGAGGCACAAATGAATAAAGTACCTTATCAGGTTGTAGTTGGAGATAAAGAAGTTGAAAATAATGAAGTGAACTTACGTCAATACGGTTCTAAAGAGTCTAAAACTTTAGAGCGTGATGAATTTATCTGGAATCTTGTAGATGAAGTTCGCCTGAAAAAATAAATTTATCATATAATTGGGTTATTCTCCTGAAAATAGGGAATATGAAATTTGTGTATGAAACGGTTTAAGATTTTAAAGTATTAAAAAGTTATTGAACATTTTTAAAATATCATGTATATTAATAGATAACTTAATATTCCTCGTTGAGGTAGAGGTCGCACTGTTTATGAGTAGATGATGGATATGTCATACACGTAAGCGAAATTTTTCGAAAGGAAACAGTGCCGAAGGAATAATGTGTATGAACATTAATTCCTGGGCTAACATTTAATAGGTGTTAGACTGTCACGTATGTGATGCGCTACTAATTTTGATGTTTAATATTCAAATGAGTACGCGTATCATACGCGTACTCATTTTTTATGTGAAGGGAAGTTTATTTATGAATGATGAAAACAATCAGGTGCAAAGGTTACTAAAGCAACGTCATATTTCGATGATTGCGATTGGTGGATGTATCGGTACCGGTTTATTTATGACATCAGGAGGAGCCATAAAAGATGCTGGTCCTGGGGGAGCTTTACTTGCTTTCACGATAATCGGTATTATGGTCTTTTTCTTAATGACAAGTTTAGGTGAGATGGCAACTTATCTACCTATCTCAGGTTCATTTTCTACTTATGCAACGCGATTTGTAGATCCGTCACTAGGTTTTGCATTAGGTTGGAATTACTGGTTTAACTGGGTAATAACCGTTGCAGCCGATGTGAGTATTGCAGCGAGTGTCATTAAATACTGGGAACCGATGAATTTCTTACCAGGATGGGCATGGAGTCTAGTATTCTTAGCGATTATCTTATTTTTAAATACTTTATCAGTTCGTGTTTACGGAGAAAGTGAATACTGGTTTGCCATAATTAAAGTAGTCACTGTCATCTTATTCTTAGCAATCGGTATTCTTACCATCTTCGGTATATTAGGTGGAAAATATCTTGGATTTAATAACTTTACAACTGGTGATGCACCATTTGTCGGTCATGGTTTAACAGGTTCTTTCTTAACGATTCTAGGTGTATTCTTAGTCGCAGGATTTAGTTTCCAGGGAACAGAACTTGTAGGTATTACGGCTGGTGAGTCAGAGGAACCTGAAAAAACGATTCCTAAAGCTATTAAGCAAGTTTTCTGGAGAATTTTAATTTTCTACATTCTTTCTATTTTAGTCATCGGCTTAATTATTCCTTATACAAACCCGAACCTTATGGGTGGAGAAAGTGTTGCGAAATCTCCATTTACGTTAGTATTTGAAAATGCAGGACTTGCATTTGCTGCTTCATTTATGAATGCAGTTATCTTAACATCAATTCTTTCTGCCGGAAACAGTGGTATGTATGCTTCAACAAGAATGCTTTATGCAATGGGGAAAGATGGTCTGGCATCTCGTAAATTCTCAGAAACGAATTCAAAAGGTGTACCAATTCCAAGTTTACTTGCAACATTCGTTGTCGTTTTAATCATCTTCATGGTTGAACGTGTTGCTAGCGGTGCATATGAATACATAGTAGCTGCAAGTGGATTAACTGGATTTATTGCATGGCTAGGCATTGCTATCAGTCATTATAGATTCCGTAGAGCGTTTTACGCACAAAACAAAGATACATCAGCGTTAAAATATAAAGCAATGTGGTTCCCGTTTGGCCCAATATTTGCATTTATCCTATGTTTGTTTGTTATTCTCGGACAGGATACAGATTTAATTTTAGGTGGAAAGTTTGATTTAAATGGATTCCTGATTACTTACATGGGTATTCCGATTTTCTTAGCGTTTTTCTTCTATCATAAATTGAAGTATAAAACACGTAAGATTCCTTTAAAAGAAGTAAATTTATCACAAAATCACGACATGAGTGAATTTGAAAAAATAGATGTTGACTTATAAAATATAGCCTGTTATACTTAAGTCTGTTGAATACGAAACGGACAAGTAGAAGCATCCCGCTTCTCGCCCTGAAGACGCCAAGAGCAGTTACAGGGTTAAATAACATGGTTAGACATGTCATTTTTAGCGGGTGCATTATGCATTCGCTTTTTTGTTTGTCTTCGTAAATCAAATAGGAGGTGTCAACCATAGCTAAAGATCAAACTCAAATCAATGACAAAATTCGTGCGAGAGAACTTCGTTTAATCGGACATGATGGCGAACAACTTGGTGTTAAAACAAAATTTGAAGCAATTGAAATTGCTGAACGTGTAAACCTTGATGTCGTGTTAGTTGCTCCAAATGCGAAACCACCAGTAGCCAAAATTATGGATTACGGTAAATTCAAGTTTGAACAACAAAAGAAAGAAAAAGAAGCACGTAAGAATCAAAAAGTTGTTGTTGTTAAAGAAATTCGATTAAGTCCAACGATTGAGGATCATGATTTCAATACGAAACTTAAAAATGCGCGTAAGTTCTTAGAAAAGCAGGATAAAGTTAAAGTATCTATCAGATTCCGTGGTCGTGCGATCACGCATAAAGAATTTGGTCAACGTGTGTTAGAGAAATTTGCAGAAGAATGTAAAGATCTTGCGACAGTTGAACAAAAGCCAAAGATGGATGGACGCTCAATGTTTTTAATGTTAGCGCCTATCGTCGACAAAAAACAAAACTAGGAGGAACAAAACATGCCTAAAATGAAAACTCACCGTGGTGGAGCTAAACGTGTTAAAAGAACTGGTTCAGGGAAATTAAAACGTTCAAGAGCTTACACTTCTCACTTATTCGCGAACAAATCAACTAAACAAAAACGTGGACTTCGTAAAGCGTCATTAGTATCTAAAGGCGATCAAAAACGAGTAGCACAAATGTTAACTTACGTAAAATAAAAATTAGAAACACTAAGGAGGAATTATAATGCCACGAGTTAAAGGTGGAACAGTTACACGCGCCCGTCGTAAACGTACAATCAAATTAGCTAAAGGTTACTTTGGTTCAAAACATACATTATATAAAGTAGCAAAACAACAAGTAATGAAATCAGGTCAATACGCATACCGTGACCGTCGTCAAAAGAAACGTGACTTCCGTAAATTATGGATCGCACGTATCAATGCGGCAGCTCGTATGAACGACATCAGCTATAGCCGTTTAATGAACGGATTAAAAGTTGCTGGAATTGATATCAACCGTAAAATGTTATCAGAAATCGCTATCACTGACGAAAAAGCATTTGCTGAAATCGTAGCGCAAGCGAAAGCTGCTTTAAACAAATAATATAGATTTTTAAACACTCTAAGTGAAATGACTTAGAGTGTTTTTTTATTTTTAAATAAAATAATGAATAGATATTTCTTGCAATTAATTTTATATAGGGATATCCCTATATATACATGAATGTGAACATAATCACATTTAAATGAGATATACTATAAATGTAATGTGAATGAGGGGGGATGTTTGTGCAAGGTATTATTTATATTGCACATGGGTCGAAAATGCCGGATAAGAATCAACTGTTTAGAAAATTTGTTGATCAAATCATACAATCAAGACCAGAAACTGTGCAGCGATTAGCTTTTTTAGAAAAAGATGATGAAAATGTTCCGATTGTTACACGACATATGATAGATAAAGGTGTTACAAATTTTATAGTGATGCCGATGTTGCTATTTCCGGCGATGCACGCTGTAGAAGATATTCCTGCACAGTTGGATGAGGTATTGTGTGACTATCCACATATCACCTATAACATAGCAGATTGTTTCGGTGATGAACCAGCTGTTTATAAAGTCTGTGAGCAAATCATTTCGTCATTTAATGATGAAACGATATTGATCACTGCACACGGTAATAAAAGATTTACAGAGCCCGGTGAAAGACTTACAGCAATGGTAAATCTCATGAAGAATAATACTGGTCAGAACTTAATACCAGCAATGTTATATGGAAATTTAAGCTTTGAAGAAAAACTGAAACAAATAGACAAAAATAAAAAAATTGTTATTATGCCTTATTTCTTATTTGACGGCCATTTAGTTCGTAAAATTAAACGGCTAAGTCAGCCGTTTATTGAAGCGGGTTATGATATTACATTTACTGAAACACTGGATTTAGATTTTAGCATGGCACAAGGCGTACTTAACAAACTCCGTGAATTAGAGGAGGATATGTATGTATCCCGTAATGCTTAATCTTGAAAGAAAGAATGTACTGATCGTAGGTGGCGGTAGAATTGCTAAGCGTAAAATAAGTGGTCTACAAGGCGAAGGTGCATCTATCACAGTGATTGCTCCACATATTGATCCTGAAATTGAAAAGATGGATGTTCACTGTATCCCTTATCCATTTACTAAACAAGACATCAGTCAATATGATATGGTGTTTATCGCCACAAACAATAAAAGTGTTAATCAAGAAGTAATGAGTTGTATACAATCTCATCAACTCGTCAATGATTGTTCTGAAAAAGCTAATTCAAACTTTTACAATGTAGCATCTTTTAGACATGACGGTATGCGTGTGATGATTTCAAGTGACGGAGCAAGTCCTGAAAAAAGTAAGCATCTGAAACAACAATTAATAGATTTATTAAAATAAAATGCTGATATAGCTAAGGAGATAATAATATGAAACAAAGATTAGTAATGGTTGGTAATGGTATGGCTGGTATTCGTACTATTGAAGAAATTATAGAGCGTGATCCAGATCTATTTGAAATTACAGTGATTGGTGAAGAGCCTTATCCTAACTATAATCGTATTATGCTATCAAATATTTTACAAAAGAAAATGACGGTTGATGAAACAATCTTAAATTCTTATGAATGGTATAAAGAGCAAGGTATCACTTTAATCAATGATGATAAGGTTGAAAAGATTAATCGTGATAATAAATCTGTAACAACTAAAAATGGAGTGACGGTTGAATATGATAAATTAATCATAGCAACAGGTTCAACTGCATTTATGTTACCGATTGATGGTGTAAAACTTGAAGGTGTGATCGGCTGGAGAACCATTAAAGATACTGAATATATTATCGAACAAGCACGTCATTTTAAAAAGGCAGTAGTAATCGGTGGAGGATTACTTGGTTTAGAATGTGCTCGCGGATTGCTTGATCAAGGAATGGATGTCACAGTGGTACATCTTGGTGAATGGTTAATGGAAATGCAGTTAGACCGCAAAGCAGGAGAAATGTTAAAGGCCGATTTAGAGAAACAAGGTATGAAGTTCAAATTACAAGGCAATACTCAGGAGATTATTGGTAAAGACCGAGTTGAAGCAGTTCGTTTAAGCGATGGTTCAGTGATTGAAACCGATTTAGTCGTAATGGCAGTAGGTATTCGTCCTGTAACGAAACAAGCGCGCGCAGCTGAACTTGAAATTGGTCGTGGTATCGTTGTAAACGATTTTATGCAGACGAATGATCCTGATATCTATGCTGTCGGTGAATGTGCAGAACACAATTCTAAAGTTTACGGATTAGTGGCGCCACTTTACGAACAAGGTAAAGTATTGGCAGATCATATTACAGGTCGCGAAACAGAAGGCTATCACGGCTCTACAACATTTACATCACTTAAAGTATCAGGGTGTGATTTATTTAGTGCTGGTAAGATCTACGAAGGTGAAAATACTCGTGGCATCGAAGTATTTAACGGCTTAGATAATATTTATAAGAAAGTTTTTGTAGAACAAGGTAAAGTTGTTGGTGCTGTATTATACGGTGATACTGAAGAAGGTAACCGCTTCTATAATATGATGAAAAAGCAGGAACCGATTGAAGAATTTACATTGGTATCATTACTTCATAAAGCAGGAGAAGTCGATGCGATTAGTGTGGAAACAATGGCAGATGATGAAACAATTTGTGGATGTAACGGTATCTCTAAAGGACAAATTGTACAGGCAGTCCGTGAAAAAGGCCTAACAACAGTTGCTGAAGTTACAGCACATACTAAAGCGGGTGGTTCTTGTGGTAAGTGTAAAGGACAAATCGCTGACTTATTAGTCCATACTTTAGGAGATAAATTTGAAGCGGGTGGACCAACAGGTATTTGTGGTTGTACAGATTTATCACGTGATCAAATCGTTACGCAAATTCGTGCGAAAGGTTTAAAAACTTCTAAAGAAGTACGTCACGTATTAGGCTTTAAAAACCTTGGTGGCTGTCCAAAATGTCGTCCGGCAATAAACTACTATTTAAATATGTGCTGGCCACATGAACATGAAGATGAAAAAGATTCACGTTATGCAAATGAACGTTTCCATGCAAATATTCAAAATGATGGTACATTCTCAGTAATCCCACAAATGCAAGGTGGGGTAACAAATCCTGATCAATTAATTAAATTAGGAGAAGTTGCGAAGAAATATGATGTACCTTTAGTGAAAATTACAGGTGCACAACGTATTGGATTATATGGTATTAAGAAAGAAGAATTGCCTCAAGTATGGGAAGATTTGGGTATGCGCTCAGCATCTGCTTACGGTAAAAAGTTACGTTCAGTAAAATCTTGTGTGGGTAAAGAATTCTGTCGATTCGGAACACAATATACAACTAAGTTAGCGATTCGTTTAGAATCTACATTTGAATACATCGATACACCACATAAGTTTAAAATTGGGGTATCAGGCTGTCCGCGTAGCTGTGTAGAATCAGGCGTTAAAGACTTTGGTGTAATCGGTGTTGAAAATGGCTTCCAGATTTTTGTCGGTGGTAATGGTGGTACCGAAGTTAAAGCTGCTACTTTACTTACTACAGTTCCAACAGAAGAGGATGTCGTACAATTATGTGGTGCAATGATGCAGTATTACCGTGAAACTGGGGTATACGGTGAACGTACAGCGCCATGGATGGAACGTTTAGGATTTGATAAAGTGAAAGACGTATTATTGGATGAAGCGCGTCAAAAAGAATTATTTGATCGCTTAATGGATGCAAATAAAGCACGTCAGGAAGAGCCGTGGAAAGCAATTGCAACAGATGCAGAAAAACGAAAAATGTATGAAGTGGAGCGCGTATAATCATGGAAAAAATTAAACTATTCAATGTATCAGAATTAGAACCTCAAATAGGAAAAAAAGTATTTTTCAAAGATCAGGAAATTGGTGTATTTCTTCTTGAATCAGGTGAAATTAAAGCAATCGCTAATCGTTGCCCACACAAAAATGGTCCTTTATCAGAAGGTACAGTAAGTGAACATTACGTTTTCTGTCCACTGCATGACAGAAAAATTGATTTGAATGATGGGCAAGTTCAGGCGCCAGATGAAGCAGATGGTTGCGTATCGACATACAAAGTAGAAGTAGATAACGGTGAGTTATTTATATGGATGGATTAGGCAAGGTTATTTTTGCAGGAGCAGGACCAGGTGACCCTGGTCTTGTTGCTTATAAAGCAATAAGAAATATCAAAACTGCAGATGTTATCATATATGATCGATTAGTTAATCCGATTTTGCTTCAATTGTCGAAACCGCAATGTGAACTTATCTATGTAGGAAAAAATCCTGATGTAAAATACAAAGCACAAGACGAAATCAATCGCATAATTAATGAAAAAGCGGCACTTGGTTTAACAGTAGTACGACTAAAAGGTGGCGATCCAGGAATATTTGGTCGACTGTCTGAAGAAGTAGATAGTTTAAATAACAAGTATCCATACGAGGTAATTCCAGGCATTACGAGCGCATCTGCAGCAGCCCTTTATTCAGATTTTCCGCTCACAGATCGAGCACACGAACCACACGTTACTTTTTCTACAGGACATCTCCAAAAAGAAAGTGTGCGTGAAATTGACTTTCAGGCGCTTGCAAAAGGTGGTACTTTAGCACTATATATGGGAATGAAAGCATTGCCTGAAATCATTTCTGTCCTATCAAAAGATATGGATGCCCATTTGAAAGTTGCAGTGGTAGGTAATGCGAGTTATGGTTATCAAAAGACAGTCATTGGTGACCTTTCAACCATTAATGACCTAGTTAGTGCACACAAAGTAACCCATCCAGCAATGATAATCATTGGTGACGTTGTCAACGTACGAAAAGGATTATCCTGGTATGAAAAACTTCCTGAATTTGGTGTTAGAAAACTCATTGTTTCAAAAGATGAGATTGATAAAGAAAAGATTCTTGAAATGTATGATCAAGGTGGCTTTTATTATATAATCGATCAGTTAGATGATGAAACGATTCAAAATAAGTATAAATCCATCCACGAAGAAATCTTAGCGATACATGGATTCGATGAAATAATAACAGATTCTCTCCTATCGATTGAAAAGCTGGAGAAAAGATTCAATATTAAAATCAATCCAGCAAAAATAAAGACTGATTTTAGCCTGAACGATTAGTTCAGGCTTGTTTGTATTGACCACAATTTACTTGACAGGTATATTGAAGTCAAGATTTCAGCAAATTTATAGATAAGTGTCACTTGTATATGGGTCTTTTAATAATTTACTTATATTCTATAAATATATAAACTTAAGTTAAAGCAACGGATGGGGTGACGACATGCAATATGAAGTGAGAAGAATTTGTACAGGAAAAATTGTAAAAAAAGTTTATAACGGCAAAGAGAAACGCACAGCTTACTATAAATATCCAATAGAAGTACCCACACTATTAACCATTACGGGTTTTGTTGGAGATCATCAAGTATATAAAGCACATGGTGGGGTAAATAAAGCTGTTTGCTTATATGACTATAATGATTATAAACTTTGGCAGGATTATATGAATACTCAGACTGAGTATAGTTTAATGGGTGAGAATATTACGACAGTCGGTCTGGATAAGGAAACAATTTGTATAGGAGATACATTTAAACTTGGTGAAGCGGTCATTCAAGTGACAGAAGGAAGAGGACCGTGTAATACCATTGCACAGGTTCACGGTGTGCCAAATATCGTGAAAATGATGAGTGCAAGTCGTGCTACAGGTTGTTATTTTAGAGTACTAGTTGAAGGTATTGTGGCACCCAATAGTCAACTTAGTTTAATTAAAAAAGACGAAACAGGCTTTACGCTTAATGAATTCAATGAACTAATGTATGGCGATAAAAAGAATCAGGAATTAATAAAGAAAGCACTGGAAGTAGAAGCATTACCAGAAGATTATAAAGAAAAATTTAAGAAAAGACTCGTGAAATAATTAAATTCAAAGGGGAAGTATTATGGATAATCAATTAGAATTGCTTAAAAAAATGACAGATTGTAATGCGCCATCAGGATTTGAATTACCGATGACAAAACTTATGCAGCAATTATTTGATGAACTAAACATTGAAAGTATTCGAGATAATACAGGAAGTATCTTTGGAATGAGGAAAGCAGAAAGCGAACATAGTGTATTATTACTTGGACATTTAGATGAAATTGGTTTTATGGTAACAGATATTACTGACAAGGGATTTATTAAGTTTACGAATTTAGGATACTGGTCTCCCATAGTGATGACAAGTCAGAAAGTTACGATACATACTAAAGAGCGTGATATTCGTGGAGTAATTGGTGGAAAGCCACCACATGTACTCAATGCGGAAGAGCGTAATAAAGTAAGTCTTGAACATATGTTTATTGATATTGGCACAGCATCAAAAGAAGAGACGATAAATGCTGGTATTAAAATTGGCGACTGTATCACGCCATACAGTGAATTTGAAGTGATGGAAAATCCAAACTACTTATTAGCGAAAGCATTTGATAATCGATTTGGTTGTGCGTTGGCATATGAAGTATTAAGAGATGTAAAGCAACCGAAAATCAATCTATATTCAGGTGCAGTGACTCAGGAAGAAACGATGTCTCGTGGTGCTAAAACGGCAGCGAACAAAGTTAGACCAAGCCTTGCTATAGCGATGGACGTTTGTTTTGATGCATTAACGCCAGGTATGGAAAAAGAGGGAAATGCGTTGATGGGTAGCGGACCGGTGATTATTCTCTCTGATGCCTGGAATATTGGGCATGTTAGCTTTAGACATTACATTCAAGACGTAGCTGAAAGAGAAGGGATTAACATACAATTTGATCATTTAACAGGAGGATATACCGATGCAGGGCATGTTGCACAAAGCAATGAAGGGGTGCCTGCCGTTACAATCGCTGTTCCGACACGTTATATCCATAGTAATGTGTCGATGATGCATAGAGGAGATTATCAGGAAGCGGTAAAACTTATGACGGCTGTCGTTGAAGGATTGAATGATGAAGTAGTCGAAAAGATAATTAATCAGACTTACTAATATTGAGTTGAAATGGGTGATTGTGGTAATATAAAGGTGGATGAGACAAGGAGGTTACTGATGAATAAAAATATTAAACAATTGATTTTTATATGTGCCTTATTGTTGGTTATGACATGTCTATTGATTGCCACGAAGAACTATTTTAACAGACAGGAGATTAATACTTTAGTTGACGGTGCAGAAGCACGAGGGCTTGATTATGAATTAACGATTACAAATAAATTAACAAATGATTATATATTTGAAGTGAAGAAATAGGGTTGCCCACAGAAATGTGGGTATTTTTTTGGAGGTAAAAATTGAAAAAGATTAGAGGTAAAAAACGAATATTTCAAGAAATAAATAATTTTAATGTTGATGAGTATTAAATTTCTAGTTTAGGTTATTGTAATATATACATTCCTCAATTTACATATGTAGATGATGAATATAAAAATGAAAAACTATTATATTCAGTCTATAAATCATTTATCGAGTATTCAAAAAAACGATTGAATAATTATTGCGTATCAATGTATATAAATAGAACGAAACCAATGAATTCTCAGCTTATTATACAAGTAGATGATTATTGGGATAATTATGCAATTGATAATGATTTTACTAAATGTAATATCATAAAAAATTTAGAGAAAAATTTAAACATACATTTTGAAAAAATCAGAGAAGATGATGAATTAATTTGGATAGCTAGAATATAGAGGTGATCTATGAGAAGTGATTTTGATAATTGGATGAAATTTAGAGTTTCTGATTTAAAACTGCTGTTGAAAGATGCTCCTTTTGAATGGTATTTAGCAGGTGGTTATGCATTAGATGAATTTATGAAAAAAAGGACTCGGGAACATGATGATATAGATATTTTATTAGATATCAAATATATCAAAGAAGTGTTAGGATTTTTCAAACAATATCAGATTTTTATAGCAAGAGATGGTAATTTATTAGAAAATAAAAATAATATTTTATCGTCAGATTCATTATGGATATCAAAAGATAAATTTTCTCCATTTTTTCTTGAAATAATGTTATTCGAGTCTAAAGACGGAGACTGGATTTATAAAAGAAATAGAGATATACGTCGACCTATTGATTCTTTTTATTTTATTTCAAATGAAATTAAAGTGATAGAACCTGAAATTCAATTACTATACAAGATGAATAGCAACAATGTTCGTAACAAAGATTTACTAGATTATGAAAATGTTTATTCAAAATTAAGTGAGGAACAAAGAATTTGGCTTGATAAAATACTAAATAATTAGAAAAATTTTAATAAGTCAACTATCTTATATTATAAGATAGTTGACTTTTTTTATTTTATAAACTATCTTATATTATAAGATAGCTATCTTGAGCAAGGAGGTTTCAAATGTCAGTTCATAATCAAATGATGAAAGGATTATTAGATGGAGCAATTCTAGGTTTAATTTCTCAAGGAGAGACATATGGTTATGAAATTTTAGAGAAATTAAAAGAAAATGAATTTCCTGAAATTAGTGATGGGAGCATTTATCCTGTTTTACTTCGCCTTGATAAAAAAGGCTATGTTAGCACACGCATGATTAAGTCAGATTCTGGTGGTCCAAAAAGGAAATACTATTCGATAACAGATGAAGGAATGAAAGAACTTGTATTATTTAAAGAAAAATGGAGTTTGCTGAATACAGGTATTAATAATTTAATGAGGAGTGTTGATGATGTTAAGTAATGAAGCAGAACATTTTCTATTACAATTGCGATTAGAATTGGCATCAAGAGGAAAGAAAGATGAAGATATTGTTGCTATAGAAGAAGAACTCCGTGATCATTTATATGAAGCTGAATTAAGAGGCGAAAGTGTTGAAAGTGTAACAGGGGGATCGGTGAAAGAATATATTAAGTCGATATCTAGTGAGCTGCCTTTTGATAAGAGTATGTTTAGTTTTATATTTCTGATGATAGTCTCAGCGATCTGTTTCTTCACCGTACCAAATTTAATTCAAGGTGATTTTGATATGACTGTAAATAGAGTTATTTATTATAGTCTATTAATGTTTGTACTAGCACCACTTGAATTATGGGTGATGAAAACGTTGCTGGTGAAATATGGCGATCAAAAGAAATCATACGTAATGGCAATAGGTGTCTCTTTATCATTATTAGTATTTTGTATTTTAGGAGAATTCTTATTAAGAAAAACAGAAAGTCCAAGTTTAGTTACAATGGATGATAAATATAGTTTTTATATAGGAATAACGATTGCAATATTGTTTATACTTATTTGTGCAATAATTAAACATTGGTTCTTTATTGGTGTTATGATTTACATTGTTTTACCAGATCTACTGGCAAAACTTTTTACGAGTGGTAATCCAAAAAGTGAAGACTATGTTACGGTGTCTGGCATTACTTTTACAATATTAAATATTATTTTTGGTACATTGCTATTTATGTATTATAGAAGAGAAGAAAAGAAAGATAAGGTGAAAAGATGATTTATATTATTGGTGAAATTATAGAGTTTATTTCATATTTAATTCTTGCGATTGTAAACGGTGATGAAAGGAAAAAGAAAAATAAAGGATGACTATATGTACGGTATAATTTTGAACGAAGCAGGTTATAGGACTTATCCATTTGAAGTTCTTAAGTACATTGAGCTATATGTGAAATCATTAAAGTGGAAAATCAATGCACACGAACATAATGGGGATTTTCTATATGATGATTTCCCGTTTGATCAACCCAATAATCAATTGATGGACGGAGATACGTTTTATAAGGCTTTAGCATCTTATTCAGATGTTCAATGGGTTTGGGGTGTACTTTCAGGATTTCCAAATGAATTCAGTTGGGAAGAAATAGAAAGAGATGCTGTAGAATATGATATTACTGAGGATCCTGTTATATGGAATGGCGGTTTATCACATATCGAAAGTAAAGCTGTATTTGAAATTGTAGCAATGGATAGTTCAATAACAATTGTGTTAGCCGATGATTATAACGTAATGAATGAATTATTGGAACATTTTCCGAGAGGAGAAAAATTATGCATTACTTAATATCAAATAATAAAGAATCTTATTGAACAGTCATCCGTAAGTTATTAGTATAAGCAGATACGATATTAATAACTTGTACGTTAGGTGAAGATTTTACTGAAACATGTGTATACAAAAACTTATCGCCTGAATTCATTGAAATGAAAGTACAAAGAAAATGGCCAGGTACGCAAGGAAATCATCTAGGTAATTTATATTATTTTCACTATAACCAGCGAGTGGTTAATATGATAAAGTAGTTTAATTGTTTTTATAAGGAGGATGGTTTCGACTTTTCCCCAATTGAAGTCGATATTGATATCGCATTTCTACAGGATGGTAAAAGTGTGTTGTATTCAATTGGTCATGAGTATGAAGTAAGAGTGATGGATAATAAGTTAGCTGGTGAATTGAAACAAATGGGATTGAAGGTAGTGAAGTATTAGGGGGATAAACATGAAGCAAATATATTTTATTAGACACTCTATTAGGGATATAAGATTTAAACACGATGAAAGAGCTCCATTAACTGAAGAAGGAGTAGAACTGGCGAAAGAACTAGTGGATTTGTTTAAAGATATGGAGATCACAAATATTTTTTCTAGTCCATTCAAAAGAGCGATCGATACAGTTCAACCAATTGCTGATTATAAGGAGATGGACGTCGAAATTATTGATGACTTTTATGAACGTACAGTCGGTGATTGGATAGATAATTTCTCTGAATTTGCTGAAAGACAATGGAAAGACTTTGACTATAAATTAGAGGACGGTGAGTCCCTAAATGAGGTAAAGAAAAGAATCGTTCCAGCTTTTGAATCAATCGTTGAAAAGTGTGATGGTAATATCATAATTTGTGGTCATGGCACTTCATTTTCTGTATTATTCAATCATTTAACTGATGGGGCGTTTGGATATGAAGAATTTTGTGAGATGAAGATGCCAGATGTGTTTGAATATTTCGTAGGTGATAAAGTAATAGTAAAATATTAGTAAAGCTTGCCCGAAGTAATTTAAGTTGGGGTAAGAAATTACAATAATTTGAAAATCTTGCCCTAACGACGAGAGCTTCGCGCAAGAATATCCATTGAAAGTAAGGTTTTGCCTACTCGGAAACTAAAGTGACGGAAAGAATCATAAAAAGGAAACCACAATCCCACAATCCTAAACAGCCCACAAAAATACCCCGCCATACACAATCTTGTGCATGGTGGGGGTTACATAAATTATTTCTTCTTATTCGCCTCAGCAAATGCTTTAGAAATATCGATTAACTTTTTAGGCGCATCTTGTACACCCATATGGATTTCAACGAAGTGCAAGTGCTCTTTGTCAGCGTTAATTTTATCCATTACTGCTTTTAACTCGTTTGAAGTTTTCGCGTCATGCACAACAACTTCCTCGTTTGCACCAAACGCTTCTGGTAACATCTTATAATTCCACATTTTAATGTCATTATATGGTTCTTCCATGCCATGAATTAAACGCTCTACTGTATAACCGTCATTATTAATGACAAAGATAATTGGTTTAATACCTGTGCGAATCATTGTTGATAAAGCTTGAACTGTAAGTTGTAATGATCCGTCACCTACGAGTAATAAGTTACGACGATTAAGGTCAGCATGTTGACTTCCTAGTAATGAAGGGAATGTGTAGCCGATTGATCCCCATAAAGGTTGGCCGATATATTGATTGCCTTTATACAATGATAAATCATATGCACCGAAGAATGATGTTCCTTGTTCAGCGAGTAGAATATCATCTTTTTCTAAAAATGCATTGACTAATTTAAAGTAGTTTTCCTGCTCTAAAGGTTCATCATTTAATTCATAATCCATTTTTGAACGTTTGAATGTAGGATAATCAGCTGTGTTTTTATAATCGATTGTTAGTAATCCATCAACTAAGTCGATAATTGATACGTCGTCAGTTACTAAAGCGCCTGCTTTGAAATCATTTTGGTTCATGAAAATGACTTCATTGATATCAAACTCATAACTGAACCCTGCTGTTGCTGAGTCTGTTAATTTCGCACCTAAGTTAATGATGCAGTCTGAGCCGTTAACATAATTACGTACATTTTCTTCAGCAATTTTTCCGTCGAAAATACCTAGATATTTATCGCTTTCCTCGTTGAATGCTGACTTACCAAGTGACAACTGTGCGACAGGAATATTTGTTAAATCAGCAAATTGTTCTAATTTTTCATGTAAATCAAATGAATTAATTTCATGTCCAACAATTAGTACAGGTTGTTTTGCAGTCGCTAACTTTTCTGAAACAGCGTCAATATACTGACTTACGTCTTGCGCTGCATGTTGGTAAGCTACAGGTGTATCATTTACTGCGATTTCCGTTAATGCAACATCAATTGGTAAGTGAATGTGCACTGGACGACGTTCACGTATCGCAGCATTAATGACGCGCGGAATTTCAGTTTGAGCGTTTTCTACAGTGAGTGTAGTTGTCGCACATGTGATATGTTCGTACATTTTAGAATATGAATCAAATACACCTTCACCTAATGAGTGATGGACATAACGTCCCTCTTTTTGGGCAATACTTGATGGGCCACCTGCAATTTTTACAACAGGAACACGTTCTGCATAACTTCCTGCAATTCCGTTGACTGCACTTAACTCACCAACACCAAACGTTGTGCTCACTGCAGCAAGTCCTTTAACACGTGCATATCCATCTGCAGCATAAGCAGCATTCAATTCATTTGTATTTCCGATCCATTCTAATTTATCATGGCTTACGATATCATCTAAAAATGCTAACGTAAAATCACCAGGCACACCAAAAACTTTATCAACACCATTAACTGCTAGAGTATCTAATAATAATTGACCGATTCTTTGCTTCATTTTGAGTTCTCCTTTATCATTATTCTTCTATTTTTAATATAAACTTCACATAATATTAAGTCAATATCATTGACCTAATAATTGAAATTTATTTATGACAGCGTATAATAAGATTAAGTAACGAATAGGGAGACGAATACATGCCATCCAGAGACAATGAGCATATATTATTTTATTTTGCATACAAGACCTACATTACAACCGCAGACAAAATAATTGAGCAATTCGGTATGCAGCGACAGCATCATCGATTTTTATTTTTTATTTGTAATAAACCTGGGATAACACAGAAGGATTTACTTCAGGTGCTTGAAATATCTAAACAGGGATCACATCATACATTAAAAGTACTGAAGGAAAAAGCTCTAATCATAGAGCAAACATCGCAAAGTGATAAACGTTTAAAGGAACTATATCCTACTGAACAAGGATATGCGTTGATTGAAGAGCTGAATGCAGCTCAGCGTCAGTTAATGGATGAAATATTCAATGAATACGGTCATGACTGGTATAAAGTGATGGAAGGATTATCACAAAAAAGAGAAGGTTATAGTATTATTAAGAACGACAAATTAAAATGAATAGAGGGACATTATGGATCGCATTGAATCAGTTAATAATATAAAGATAAAACAAATCGCAAAACTCCATACGAGAAAAGAAAGAAAAAAGACACAACAGTTTTTAATTGAAGGATTTCATTTAGTTGAAGAAGCAGCTAAGAGCAATATAGATATTGAGATGATCTTAACTGTGTCACCCGATAAACTAACTGAAGAGATGGTAAATCGTAGTAAAGCACAATTTGAAATTACTTTTAAGGTTGCAGAGAAATTATCACAAACAGAAGCACCCCAAGGAATATATGCTGTATGTAATATGCCGGACGCTTCTCAAGTAGATATGAAAAAAATTGTATATCTCGATCGTATACAAGATCCAGGAAATGTAGGAACAATTATTCGTACAGCGGATGCTGCGGGTATTGATGCTGTAATTCTAGCAAAAGGTACAGTAGATATCTATAATGATAAAGTATTGCGCGCAGCTCAAGGGAGTGTATTTCATATTCCGGTATTAGAGATGGAGTTTTCTGAAATTTGTTCAAAATTTAATGGAAAAGTATATGGTACAAGTTTAGAAAATGCTGTAGACTATAAACAAGTAGATGCATGTGAATCTTTCATGTTAATTTTGGGAAATGAAGGACAAGGTGTAGATGAGGCTATTCTTGCCCAAACAGATCATAATCTTTATGTTCCGATTCATGGCAAAGCAGAGAGTTTAAATGTTGCTGTATGTGCGGGTATTTTATTGTATCACTTAATTTAAAACTATTTTAAAGAGAGAAGTGTAGAGAATGGCATATTTTCATCTATTAGCAGCCTGGAGTAGTCAGGATATGGAGAAAATGAAAGAGATTATTTCTAAGGATATTAAAGCAGTATTCATTTCAGATGAAGCAAAACCTTATGAAATGAATTACGACGAGTTAATTGATTTGTTCAATTGCAGATTTGAGAATGAACAAGACTGGCAATTTGAAGTGATATATCGCGCTAATCGAGTGAGTGGTAATATCGTTGTTACAGAGATTATGCGTGAGAATAAAAGAAGAGAGCTTTTAGAAGATAAAGCGTTATGCACGATGTATTTTAATAAAGAAGAGACAAGAAATAAGTTGGTCCGTTTTGATATGGTAATGGGCTTGAAAGAATAAATCCTTCGTAAAGAAGGATTATTTTTTTTCAATATTGTATGTTTTTGGGACAATATATTCCATATAATGTTATAATTGGAATGAGGAGTTGATTGATATGAAAGAACGTTTTAAGAAAGAACTGCATTTTTATTACACACATATTTTTGATACGCATTACAAAATGGGGATCAAGCAATATAAAAATCAGAGTTTGTATATTTCAATGATTTCCTTTATTCCATTATTTTTATTCGTACTATATGTATTGGTATTTCGAGATGAATCATACTTACATTCGGATGCATTTTATAATTTAAAATTAAGTGAGCAAGACCGATTAAATGCTGAGAATCATTTTTATCTATCTTTAGCATTAATAGCTGCTACATTCTTAATTAAATTATTTCTTGTGCCGATAGAGATTAAAAGAGCTAATTTTAAGGGTGTTAACTGGAAAGTAAGAATTGTTTTATTAATTATTGCATTTATGTTTTTAATTGGCTGGAGTATTTATAGATTACAGCAACCTAAACCCTATTTCATTCATGAGATAATCTTTGGAACAGTATTGATTAATATGATCTTTGGTAATAATAGATTTGAAACTGAGGCAGAAAAAGAGAGGTATAAAGTCGATGGTAGACATATTTAATATTTTACTTAATGTAAATTCACATGCAGGAATTCAGTGGGGTACGCTTTTATTCACTTTGTTTACTTTATTTATAGCTATAGCGTTGATAGCAATGGTTCTCTATTTTTTACGTCGTCTGAATGAAATTAGAAGTATCGAAAAAAGAGTAAAAGATCTTGAGGCTCGCGAGGAAAAACGAAATCAATTATAGCTTGAATATAATTTTTTAATTGATTATAATAAGAACTAATGAAATAAAGGACCGATAAAAAGACGTAATATGTGGATTTGTCAAGAGAGCTATCGTTTGGTGTGAGATAGTCATTGAAGCATATTTTTTCATCTTTTTGGTTGCTTAATAAGAAGTTAAGCCGGTAGATACCGTTATCATCAACAAGTGTGCACTTATGTGCAAATTTGGGTGGTACCGCGGAATTCTTTTCGTCCCTGTATGAGGGATGGAAGGAATTTTTTTGTTTCTAAAAATTTAAGGAGGCATCACGATGGAATTAAAGGATAAATTACAAGCGTTGAAGGAAGAGGCTGTTCAAAAGGTACAGGCAATTTCTGAGAAAAAAGAATTACAAGATATTAAAGTGTCTTACTTAGGTAAAAAAGGTGTTATTACGGGCTTAATGAAAGAGATGAAGTCTTTACCAAATGAAGAGAAACCGATGTTTGGTCAACTGGTAAATGACGCACGTCAAACAGTTGAAAAGGCGATTGCTGAAGTTGAAGAAAAGATTCAACGTGAAATGATCAACAAAAAATTAGCGAGTGAAACAATCGATATCACTTTGCCTGGTAAGGAACTTACAAGTGGTGCTAGTCATCCATTAAATCGAATTGTAGAAGATATTGAAGATTTATTTGTAGGTTTAGGTTACGAGGTTGTTGAAGGTTTTGAAGTTGAAAGTGATTATTATAACTTTGAAGCGTTAAACTTACCGAAATCTCATCCAGCACGAGATATGCAGGATAGTTTCTATATATCAGATGAAGTTTTAATGCGTACACATACGTCTCCAGTTCAAGCACGTACGTTAGAATCTCGTAAAGGACAAGGTCCGGTTAAAATTATTTGCCCGGGTAAAGTATATCGTCGTGATTCAGATGATGCGACACATTCACATCAATTTACACAAATTGAAGGCTTAGTTGTTGATGAGAATATTAAGATGAGTGACTTAAAAGGGACATTAGAATACTTCGCGAAAAAAATGTTTGGAGAAGATCGTGAAATCCGCTTACGTCCAAGTTTCTTCCCATTCACTGAGCCTTCTGTAGAAGTCGATATTTCTTGCTTCAAATGTAAAGGTAAGGGATGTAACGTATGTAAACGGACAGGCTGGATTGAGATTCTAGGAGCGGGTATGGTACATCCAAATGTTTTAGAGATGGCTGGATTTGACTCTAAGAAATACTCTGGTTTCGCATTTGGTATGGGTCCTGACCGTATCGCAATGTTGAAATACGGTATTGAAGATATTCGTCATTTCTATACAAATGATTTACGATTTGTAACACAGTTCTTACGTGCTGAAGATGGAGGTAATGTAGATGTTAGTAAGTAAAGAGTGGTTAAGTGATTACGTCAACGTGGATATACCTGTAGAAGAATTAGCAGAAAAAATTACGCGTAGTGGTATTGAGATAGAAGAAATTATTGATTATAAGAAAGATATTAAAAATTTAGTCGTGGGCTATGTTGAATCGAAAGAAAAACATCCAGATGCGGATAAATTAAATGTGTGCCAAGTAAACGTGGGCGAAGAAACATTACAAATCGTGTGTGGCGCACCTAACGTTGACGCAGGACAACACGTTATCGTTTGTCTACCTGGCGGACGTTTACCGGGTGGCGTTAAAATTAAACGCGCAAAATTACGCGGTGTTGAATCAAACGGGATGATTTGTTCTTTAGGAGAATTAGGCATTGCATCTAATTTAGTGCCTGAAGCTTACGCAACTGGTATCTATGTATTCACGGGTGACGTTAAACCAGGTCAAGATGCGTTAGAAGCATTAGATTTAAATGATGAAGTAATGGAATTAGGTTTAACACCAAACCGTAGTGACTGTATGTCAATGATTGGTACAGCATATGAAACAAGTGCATTATATGAAGAATGTTTATCTTTACCGACTTCAGAAATTAAAGAAACGGTTGAACAAGCAAGTGATTATATTTCAATAAAGATTGATGATGTCGAAGCGAGCCCATATTATGCTGCGCGTGTCGTTAAAAATGTAAAAATTGGTCCATCTCCAGAACACATTCAAAGTCGTTTAATGAAAGCAGGCATTCGTCCAATCAACAATGTAGTAGACGTTTCGAATTACGTAATGCTTGAGTTCGGTCAACCATTACACATGTTTGATTATGACAAGATTGGTTCTAAGGAAATTTTAGTTCGCTATGCGAATGATGGTGAATTAATGACAACGTTAGATGATCAGGAACGCAAATTAACAGCAACTGATATCGTCGTAACTAACGGAGAACAACCAGTGGCACTTGCGGGTGTAATGGGTGGCGATTTCTCTGAAGTGACGGATAATACAGTCAACGTATTAATCGAATCTGCAATGTTTGCACCATTAAATATTCGTAAAACTGCCGGACGTTTAAACTTACGTTCGGAATCATCAAGCCGTTTTGAGAAAGGTGTTGCAGCTGAATTCGTTGAAGATGCATTAAACCGTGCAGCATATCTGTTACAAGAAAATGCACAAGGTGAAGTTTTAAATGGAATTGTTGCGGCAGGAACATTACCAGAACTTACTACAAACGTTGAAATTACAACTGAAGATATTAACCGTTTAATCGGATTTGAAATTTCAAACACTGAAATTAAAAACATTTTCGAGCGTCTTGGTTTTGAATCTAAAGTAGATGGTGATGCATTTAGCGTTGTCGTACCTAGTCGTCGAGGAGACATCACGATTAAAGAAGATTTAGTTGAAGAAGTAGCACGTATTTACGGTTATGATGCATTACCTGCAACATTACCTGTGACTAAAACGAATAAACAGGTGGGTCTAACTGATTATCAAGCCAAACGACGTGCAGTGAAATCATTGTTGCAAGGATTAGGTTTAAACCAGGCAATTACGTATGCACTAGTTTCAACAGAAAAAGCAAAGCAATTTGCATTGAAACAAGCGGACACTGTTAAGTTACTCATGCCGATGAGTGCGGATCATGCGGAATTACGTCAATCATTAATCCCACATTTAGTTGATGCTGTTGTTTATAATAACGCACGTCAAATGAAAAATGTGGCATTCTATGAAGTAGGGAACACATTCTTTAAAGTTGAAGGATCTGAATTACCTTCAGAAGAAGAACATGTTGCCGGAATTATTACTGGTGAGGTAACACCAAGTTACCACCAAGGTAAAAAAGAATTAGTTGATTTCTTTCATGTTAAAGGGATAGTTGAAGCGATTGCTGACCGTTTAGGTATCAAATTTGAGTATCGTCGTTCTGAAGAGACTTTATTACATCCAGGACGTAGTGCAGATATTTATGTTGGTGAAGTGAAAGTTGGTATTATCGGTCAATTACATCCATCATTTGAATCTGATAACGATTTAAACGAGACTTACATTTTTGAGTTAGATTTAAAAATGCTATTAAATGATGTTCAGGGTCAAATTCTTTATAACATGATTCCGAAATTCCCAGGTACAAGCCGTGATATCGCGATAGAAGTTGAGCGTACGATGGATACTGGCGAATTAATTAAAGTGATTGAGGAAACAGATCATAAATTATTACAATCAGCGAAAGTATTTGATGTTTACCAAGGTGAGCATATTGCTGAAGATAAGAAATCAGTTGCGATTCGCATGGAATTCTTAAACCCAGAACAAACGTTAACTGAAGAAGACATTAAACCAATTTATGATAAAGTACTTGAAAATCTTGCAGCAACTGGAGCGAAGTTAAGAGGATAAATTTATTTAGAAGCCATCTAATAGGATGGCTTCTTTTTTGTTGAGATAATTTGATAAATTGATATATATTTTATTTGTGTTAACTAATGTTAAAAGAGGTGATTTATTTGTTTTTAAAAACACGAATCTTTAATCAATATGAGAGATATATTCTAGAAGTAGAAGGTCGCATTGAAATGGAACAATATGATAAAGATAATTTGTTTACAACTAAGAAAGGATTATTAGGTGAGAAGTATTTTTATGAGCATATTAAAGATTGCATTGGTGGCGCAAAGATATGGGATTTACGTCTCAGATTGAATGGACAATCACAATATGATTTTATTATTGTATCAGATGGAAAAATAATGCATTTTGATACGAAATTTTATGAAGGTAACTATAATTATATTGATGGCAACTTTGTGAGTGAGAATGGCTATGTAATACATAATCCTATAGCTTCACAGACTAAACAACATATGAGATTAAAACGATTTGTCGATAAGTTAGGAATGGGTTATGATGTTGTGAGTTGTATAATTTTTGTGGGTGAACAATTTAATGTTACTGGATTCAATGGTGACAAGCGTATATTATTTGAAAAAGATATCAACAGAATTGTTGAACGATTAAATCAAAGAGAAGTAACTGAAGAAGAAGTTGAAATTGCTCGAATTTTTATTGAACATTATGACCATAAAGGAATCATCCCTCGTATACTTTACTATCCATATCATGAGATGAAGAAAGGTGTGAAGTGTCCGACGTGTGGTGAATTTTTGACACGGGTTGAAAGGACTGCTAAAAAAGTTAAATGTAGGTGTGGTTCTACTTTTACCAAAAAAGAACTTGTCAGACTTGCTTTCGATGCAGTTTATATCCTAAAGAATAGTGGAGTGACAGTGAGTGATATAGTAGACTTCACCGGTTTAGGTAGAACATTGATTAAAGAGGTGTTATCAAAAGAGTTTCAAAAGCTTGGGACCTACAAAAACAGCAAATATTTACCACATGAGTCGAATGATTTTTTATTAAAAGAGAATGAAGAGAAGTATGTTTATAAGGAATGATATCGTTATACTTTATTTGAAGTGTTACGCGGCTGTAATAAGAAAATACAGTCGCGTACTCAATAGAAAATGGTAAACAAAAGTAGCAGCCGGCTGTAAAGGGAAAATACAGCCGCGTACTCAATAGAAAATGGTAAACAAAAGCAGCAGCCGGCTGTAATAAGAAAATACAGTCGCATACTTGACAGAAAATGAAAAAAAGGTGTAGCAGCCGGCTGTAACAAGAAAATATAGTCGCGTACTCAATAGAAAATGGTAAACAAAAGTAGCAGCCGGCTGTAACAAGAAAATACAGTCGCGTACTCAACAGAAAATGACAAGCAAAAGCAGCAACCGGCTGTAAAGGGAAAATACAGCCGCGTAGCTACATCCTTGACCCAAACAAAGATTATTTCTTGCGTCGATCAATCAAATTTACTTTGATATACCATAGCAGATACACAAATACAAGTACACCAAGCGTCATATATAGGTAATCATTCATCTCTTAACACTCCTATTTCTTTTTTTGCACTATCGCTAATGCTTTCGCACGGTTCTTAAAGTCTTTTTTTGTAATCGAATCAAGATATTCTATACCCTTTTTATTAATTATTTTTGCGGCTTCTAAATCTACTTTTGCACCAGCGCCTTTAGTAATATGAATGCCTGTTTCACGAATAATTTCATCGTAATATTTTACAAATGCATAACGTGCAATAATAGAACTTGCTGCAATGGCAATCGATTTACCTTCACCTTTTGTTTCAAAACGTGTTTTACTGCGTTCTGGTATAGGGGTTAAGGCATAGTTTTCATATACACCTTGTACAGCAAATTGGTCAATAACAATATAATCGACTGGCGCACCATCAATTTTCTTCAATACATTCGTTATTGCTTGATTATGTAGCACAGCTTTCATCTTCACTTGAGACCAGCCAAGCGCTTTTCTTTCATTATACTTAGGGTTATCTAGAACTAATAGTGAATGTGGAATGATTGG